>JAZDGK010000153.1:0-32456 GCA_043806955.1 Pseudomonadota bacterium
GGGGAACGAGACCAAATATTCACGAATTTGAGGCGCATAGTGTTGCTATGCAACGAAAATTCGGGGATATTTGGGCCGTTCCCCCCACTTCCGCAGTAGATCCCCCCTAAGTCCGACAGGCTCCTAGAAGATCTTCTACTCTCGACGCCAGTTCGGCCGACTCCACCGGTTTGGCTATATAGTCATCAGCTTCGGTCATGAGGCCCATTTGTTTCGTATAAGTCGTCTTGAACATGGCCTGATCCACCGCCGTCAGCAGAATGACCGGAATCCGGCACAGCTCGGAATCCGCCTTCAACACTACGCAGACATCATAGCCGTTCATCTTCGGCATCATCACATCAAGAATGACCAGATCAGGCCGTTCGGTCCTGGTTTTTTCAAGGCCTTCTTTCCCGTCGTGAGCAAGAATGACCTCGTAAGCCTTGCTCTCCAGAAGAAGCTTCACGGCTGAACAAAAGTCAACATCATCGTCTACCATCAATATCTTCTTGCTCACAACCGCACCTCGATATCCGGACTTGACCGCAGAGTGCGCAGAGCACGCAGAGCATAACCTGTTTCTCTGCGATCTCCGCGTTCTCCGCGGTGAGATTATTTATTCAATATCCTTCCCACTCGCTCTAATAGAATCTTACTCTCGACCGGTTTCTCCACATAATCATCGACATCGAGCTGGACCCCGGTCTCCAGTTCATATCGTCGCTGGCTGACGCCTTCCCGTATCGAACTGAGGATAATGACCGGCATACCGGCATACTTCGCCCGCCTCGGATCTTTCAATGCCTTGCACACTTCGAATCCGTCCATTTTCGGCATTAGAAGATCAAGTATGAGCAAATCCGGTTTTTCTTCTTTGAGCTTGCCAAGACAATCCTCCCCGTTGCACGCCGTCACGATTGTATAGCCGGCGGCCCCCAGTATCATTTCCAAGGTTTCACGCATATCGGGATCATCATCAACGACCATTATCTTCCCGGCCATATATTCCTCCTTTACGATTTCAGAATTCGGATGTGCAGCATCAAGCTGCATAGTTTCTTTCCCGTCATTCCGAAATCCGCAATCAAAATGTTCATCGTTCACAGCCCGGCTGGTCTGCCTTAGCCTCAGCCTCTCTTTTCAATCCGCAATCCGCAATCCGCAATTACATTATGGGTCTCGGCATTAAACCGGACTCTTGAACTATGCGCGGTACAATATCTTCCCAGGCAACAGCCATAATGTGCACGCCGTGAACGCCTTCAATCTCTTTAACTCGTTCAATTATCTCTATGGCTATCTTTACACCCTCTTCTTTGGCATCCTTGGCGCCTTCCATTCTCTTCACCACTTCCTGGGGCACGCTGATACCGGCCACATTCTTTGCCATATACCGGGCCATACCTACTGATTTGATAGGGATGATGCCGGCCAGTATATGCACTTGCTGGTCAAGGCCCTGATCTCTCGACATGGCCATCCAGCGGGAAAATCTTTCCACATCGAAGATGCCTTGAGTCTGAATAAAATCTACGCCGGCCCTTATCTTCTTCGCCAGCCGCCTCACCCTGAATTCAAACGGGTCGGCAAAGGGATTGGCAGCCGCCCCGATATAAATAGGAACCTCGCCGGAGATGTCTTCCCCGTTTATGAATTTCTTTTCATCCCTCATCCTCTTTACAGTCTGAATAAGCTGGATTGAGTCAATGTCATAGACCCCTTTGGCCTGTGAATGATTCCCGAATTTCTGGTGATCGCCGGAAAGACAGAGCAAGTTTCTAATCCCCAGGGCAACGGCGCCCAGAATATCGCTCTGAATAGCGATGCGATTCCGGTCTCGCACCACCATTTGCATCACCGGTTCGATATTCATCGTCTGAAGGATGACACAGCCGCTCAGACTGGACATCCTGACGATGGCCGTCTGATTATCCGTAATGTTAAGCGCGTCGCAGCAGGTCTTAAGGAGATCGCCCTTTCTCCTTATCACCTGGGCCGACGTTCCTTTTGGCGGACCACACTCCGAAGTCACAGCAAATTGGCCGCTGGTCAGTATTTTCTCTAAATTGCTCCCTGATTTCATAGGGTCAGGTCCTCCCTCACAGTTTTTCTGGGGCCTCCGTGAGGACTCACGGACCAGTCTTTCACGGGAAGAATCTCGTCGAGCTTTTCCAACTGATTAAGACCCTTCAGCCGATCATATATAAGTTGCCATACACACGGAACAGCCGGATTGATTTCACACTTTCCAGCTACGGACCCCCCGCATGGACCGTTGAACAGGCCCTTCGAACATCGGGCTACCGGACATAAGCCCCCGGTTAGGCCCAGGATGCAATCCCCGCATCCCATGCAGCGTTCGACCCATACTCCGTGTGCTTCAGCCACACCCAGGAACGTGGTATTAACTCCGGGGATAACAATGGTCTGGGGGTACCGGTCTGCCAGGTAATTGATCCCCGCCCCACAAGCCAATGATATAACAGCATCAAATTGGTCTATGGACCCGCCGAGCTCGTCCAGAAACTCCGGATCGCACTGTCGAACCAAAGTCCTTTCTCCCGTTTCTACCGGCTCATTCCTCTTCTTGCGGTATATGCGGAGAGCACTGGCCAGAATCTGAACTTCCCGTTCTCCGCCGGCTGCGCATACGGTCACGCACCCCTGGCATCCCAGGACAAGAAGTCTCTGCTTGCCTTCTATCATGGAAACAATCTCTTTAATCGGTTTTCGTTCCGCAACTATCATTTCACTTTCCTCTCCATAAACTCGGTCTCGGGTCCCGGATTCTTCTGATCTGGACCAGATCCCGTTAACCCCTTCTTAAGGGATTAGGACCCAATGTGACGGCCCGTTCCGTCATCGTCTTTACGGCTGAGACAAAGCCATGAGGGTCGGAAGCGCCGATATGGAACATCTCCAACCGGTCACCGCCAAGGCCGATCTCTTCTAGAAGTGTCTTGGTGTAAGCGACCCTTTCCACGGCCCGGAGGTTCCCTTCAGCAAAATGGCAACTGCCTACTTCGCACCCCCCCACAAAAACGGTATCCGCCCCGCTCTCGAACGCCTTCAGTATGTGCAGAAGGGAAATCCGGCCGGTGCACGGATATTTCACCACCCTGACCGTAGCCGGATACTGAAGGCGCTGTGAACCGGCCATGTCCGCAGCCGTGTAAGTGCAATAAGTACACACCAGCGCTTCGATCTTGACGTTCGGTCCGGTGGCAGATTCTGCCGCACAAGTTGCTTGCTGTTCCATTATCATCATTCCTTCTATTTATTAATCAAGAACTCAGGGACTCAGGGGGAAGAAATTGCGCCCCTGCAAAATTCCTATATTTTATTTCGCTGAGCATGAGCACGATTTGGCCCAGTCATGTAGTTTTGCAAGAGCTTCCCATTATTCCCCATTCCACCATTCCAATATCCCATTCTCAATAGAGAGCGCTTATCTTGGCCACATATTGCTCGTCCGTATTGTGGCCCACGGTAATAGCCCCGCGGGGACAGGCACTGGCGCAACTGCCGCACCCGTGGCAGGCAGCAGCATCTATCACCACAACGCCTTCTTCCTCGTCCACCTTCGGTACTCCGTAAGGGCATGTGCGTATACAGGTGAGGCAGAGCACACATTTTGTACCGTCCACCTGTGCCACATCCCCTCCCGCGAGCATCTTCCTCCGCGAAAGGATTGTGCAGGCCCTCGACACTGCGCCTTTGGCCTGAGCAATGGATTCATCCACGAATTTGGGACCGTGAGCCAGACCGCAAAGAAAGAAGCCTGCACTGGCAAAATCAAGCGGCCTGAGTTTGAGATGAGCCTCCATAAAGAAGCCGTCTTGGTCAACAGGGAGCTTGAAGACGCCTGCCAGTTCCCGGCTCCACGGATGCGGTCTGATCGCAGCGCTGAGCACGACGCAATCGGCTTCGATTCCGGCTTCCGCCCCGTAATTCTGGTCGTAGACACTGACTGCCAATTTTCCGTTTGCCTCGACAACTTCGGGCTTCCTGTCCGGCCGATAACGTATAAAGCGTATCCCCTCTTCGCGGGCCTTCTTGTAGAACACCTCTTTGAACGCGAAGGTCCGCATATCCCGGAAGAGAACGTAAACATTGGAGTTCGGATTTATCGCTTTGAATTTTCGGCTGTTCTTTATGGCAGCCGTGCAGCAGATACGACTGCAGTAAGGGTGGTTTTCGTCCCGGGAACCAACGCACTGGATCATCACGACATTCTTGATATCCTCCAGCCCACTCGCGCCGGCGGTCAACTTCTGCTCAAATTCTCTCTGGGTGAGTACCCGATTATTTTGACCATACAGGTACTCTTGCGGCTTGTATTCTTCCGCCCCGGTAGCAATGATTGCCGCCCCGTAAGAGACTGACCGTATCTCACCGTCTACGGAAATGTTGCTTTTAAAATCGCCTACATGTCCGCTGTAATCAAGCACCTTCGCCTTTGTGTAAACCTTGATCAGCAGATTCTCTTTTACCTTCCCGATAAGTTCCTTCACGTACTCCGCGGGTCTGGCCCCATCTTCGGTATAGTGGACAAGCCTGGCATTTCCACCGAGCTCCTCCGATTTTTCCACCAGAAAGGTCTCATACCCGTTTTCAGCCAGGGTCAGGGCCGCGGTCAAGCCGGCAATACCTCCACCGACAACGAGCGCCTTCGGCACTACATCGAAGGCCGTATCCGGCAGGGCTTCCAGCCGGCCGGCCCGGGCCACGGACATTCTCACCAGGTCTTTGGCCTTTTCCGTAGCTTCGGCGCCGCATCCCGCATGCACCCACGAGCCCTGGTCCCGAATATTGGCCATCTCAAAAAGATACTTGTTCAGGCTGGCCTCTTTCAACGTTTCCTGGAAAAGGACTTCATGCGTCCGAGGCGAGCAGGAAGCTACTACCACCCGGTTCAGACCGTGCTCTGCGATGGCCTTCTTTATTTCCTGCTGGCTGTCCGTAGAGCAGGTGAAAAGGAAATCCGCAGTATATGCCACACCCGGAAGAGACTTGGCATATTCCGCCACTGACTTGACATCTATTACGCCGGCAATATTAGTTCCACAATGGCAGACAAAGACACCGGTTCGCGCTTCCTGGCCCGATACTTCCCTTTCTTCGGGATAAGACTTCTCCTTAATCAAACTCCCCCTGGCAGACGACAGAAGAGCGCCTGCTGCACCGGTGGCACTGCTCGCCTGCCCCACGGTATCGGGTATATCCTTGGGGCTCTGGAAGGCGCCGCTCACAAAAATGCCGTCTCTGGAGGTAGATACCAGATCAAGGGGCTTTGTACGGCAGAACCCGAACTCATTCAGTTCAACTCCAAGCTTTTCGGCCAGTTTTTGAAAGCTGGAATGAGGTCGAAGCCCTACGGAAAGAATAACCAGATCGAAGATCTCGGTCTTGATTTGTCCGGATTCATCTTTATAGGTAGCTTCAAGTGATTTGTCCCCGGGATTCTCGATCAGTCTCGATATCATGGAGCGTATGTAGCGTACCCCGCCTTCGTTCAAGGCCCGCTCATAGTATCGATCGAATCCTTTGCCCTGGGCCCGGATATCGATGTAAAAAATGCTTGGTTCAATCTTATTGTCGTGGTCCTTAGATATCAATGCCTGCTTTGTGGCGTACATGCAGCAAACATACGAGCAGTATTCACAGCCCACGGTGGCGTCACGCGAGCCGACACACTGTATCCATGCAATTTTGTGGGGCTCTTTTCCGTCTGAAGGTCTCTGGATATGACCGCCGTAGGGCCCACCCGCCGAGAGTACACGTTCATAGTCCAGGCTGGTAATGACGTTTGCATATCTCCCATATCCGTATTCGCCCTTGAGACGGGCATTGAAGACCTCAAACCCGGGCGACAGCACTAAAGCCCCGGCCTCGATCTCAACGAGCTCGTCCTCCTGCTCGAAGTCAATCGCCTGGTTCGGGCAGAACTTCGCACAGGCGCCGCACTTGCCGCCTTTCTGGAAATAGATGCAGTTGTCCCGGTCAATGGTATAGACGAGGGGTATCGCCTGCGCAAAAGTCAGATAAATAGCTTTTCTTTCCCCCAGCTCCTGATTGAATCTGTCCGGGACTTTTTTGGGGCATTTGCCGGCGCAAAGGCCGCACCCGATGCATTTTTGGGGGTCTACGTAACGGGCCTTCCTTTTCACTTTGATTCGGAAGTCCCCGGGACTACCGAGAACGTCGACTACTTCCGAGTAACTAAGAATCTCTATATTCGGATTCTTGGCTACTTCGATCAGTTTCGGCGATATCATGCACGTGGAGCAGTCATTCGTAGGGAAGGTCTTGTCGAGTTGGGCCATCACCCCGCCGATGCTCGGCCGTTCTTCAATCAGATACACTTTGAAACCCGAATTTGCCGCATCAAGGGCGCACTGCATCCCCGAAATACCGCCGCCGACTACGGCTATTGCTCCGGTTTTTCCTGCTGTTTCTTCCATATCGTTTTACCTGAATTAAGCCTTATTCCTGGAATGCTCTTCTCTTTCACATTCCGCACTTAAGACGTTCACGGTTGCCCGTTCACCGTTCTTCCTCAGCCTCAGCCTTAGTCGCGGCCTCTCTTCTCATTCCGCAATCCGCATTTCGCACTCCGCATTTGAAACATTCCGCACTCATACAACAATTCCTGCTTTGCTGAACAGCCTCGCCGGATCTACGAAATGCCGGGCAAACCACATCCCGGCGCCTTCACTGCCCATGGCACAACCCAACAATTCCGTAAAGTAGAGTGCGGGCAAATAGTATTGGGCATGCTGCATCTGACTGATCTTATCCTGGTATATATCCAGATTGGCCTGGCACATCTGGCAGGATACGGCAATGCAGTTGGCGCCGACTTCGATCGCCTTCTTATAGAGTTTCTCCACCAGTCGAAAAGTCAGATCCGGTCTGGCAATGGTATGACTTGCGCCGCAGCAGTCAGTCTTATAGCACCACGGGATGACTTCCACCCCTATTCGCTCAAGGATGCGGTCCATACTGGTAGGATTCTCGCAATCCTCCGCATCGGTGATTTTGGGGGGGCGGCTGGACATGCAGCCGTAATAACAGACGGCCTTTATCCCGCCAAGGGTCCTTTTCACCTTGGACTCGATGACCTTGAGCATCTCTTCCCGGCCCAGGAGGTTGGCGAGGTCCCAGACTTTGATCTTCGATCCCGTATGCCCGCCGACCTTTTCAGCGGTCTTGAGCCGGTTGTAACACAATGGGCAGGGCGCAACCAGATCGCGCCCGACCCTGCTTGCAATAACCAGATTCCTCTCCGCAAGACCGACCGAGGCCTCATGATCTATGCTGTGGGCGGAACTCGCTCCGCAGCAGTTCCAATCCGGCAATTCCTCCAGATCGATCCCCAATTCCTGGCATACTGCACGAATGGACTCTCTGTAATCCCTTGCAGTGCCTTCAAGTGAACAACCGGGATAATAACTTATCTTTTCCATGTCTTCCTTAAGTTCGACCACTGACCACCGACCATGGACCACCTTGCTGCGTCGTGTCCGTGGTCTGTCGTCTGTCGTCCGTGGTCTGTCGTCTGTCGTCCGTGGTCTATTTCAGAATGTCCTTTATTTCTCTTTTGCCCTTGATACCTCTTGGCAGCAATGGCATGCGGCCTTTCCTGAACATGGCCCACCCCAGGGCGAGGTCTTCGTATATCGTCTTATCATCCATCCGCCTTTTCAGTTCGCCGCTCTCCGTCATATAATTCTTCATCAGCCCGGCCTCATAAACCCGACCTCGCTTCCGGATCTCATTAAGAAAGGCCTTATGAAACAGAAATGACTTCTTCTCAGGGATCTCTATGCCTTCCTTTATAGCCGTCTCTTTCAGACAATCCATAATGCCGGCTACGTCCACCTCGTTAGGGCACCGGGTAGAGCAGGTCTTGCAGGACGAGCAGACCCAGATCGTGGAGCAGGAAAGGACGCGTCCACGTTCTCCCATCTGCACCATCCGAATAATCCGGTCAGGATTGATATCCATGGCAAAGGTCAAGGGGCATCCACTTGTACACTTACCGCATTGATAACAGGCCGAAACCTTAATCCCGCTCGCCTTTTCTATCTCCCCAAGCCATGTCGGGTCTATCTGCATCTTCTTCTCCATTTCAATTCCTCACCGCAAAGACGCAAAGTACGCAAAGAAAACTCCAGCTTGTAAATCCTTACTTTGTCCGCCTCCGGCGTATCTCAAGCAACCCAAGATCCGGCGGTGAGAGTAAATCCGCATTCCGAAATCCGCAATCCGCAATCTCAGACCCCGGCCGCTTTTATGATGTCGAGGATCTTCTCCTCGTGTCCGGGAGCTGAAATATGCACCCCGTCGCTCAGTCCTTTTTCCTTTATGGACCGAATCAAGCGGGCGGCCGTCTCCACCCCTTTCTGGATTCCTCCACTCTCAATTTCCGACAAGAGCTCTTCGGGCACAAAAAGGCCCGGATAGCCGCCGTCCCTGTACCTGGAAACCTCTTCAGGCACAAGCAGTCGAACCCCCGCCAGGATCTTGGCCCCTTTCTTCCTGGCCTCATCCAAAAACGGCCCAAGCTTCTCCAGGTCAAAAACTGGGTGAGTCTGTATAAAGTCAACTCCGACTTCGAGCTTCTTCTTCAACTTCAACAGTTGCGGCGGTAAAGGATTTGATTCGGGATTAGCTACCGCACCGATGCAGAATTCAGGCTTTCCGCTGAGGGCATTGCCGGCCATATCGCGCCCGTTTGCGAGACCATGGACAACCTGCAATAACTGGACAGAGTCGAGATCATGGACCGGTTTGGCATCGATGTGATCGCCAAAGG
Organism: Pseudomonadota bacterium; assembly: GCA_043806955.1. GTDB lineage: Bacteria > Desulfobacterota > QYQD01 > QYQD01 > JAZDGK01 > JAZDGK01. The sequence goes on from JAZDGK010000153.1 coordinate 8,804, forward strand.
AAACGTGATCGCCGCTGACGCAAAGCACGTTATGAATCTTCAGCGAGGCTGCTCCCAGGAGATCGGATTGCAGGGCCATGCGGTTTCGGTCGCGGCAACTGAGATGCATGATGGCTTCTCTGCCGCTCTCCTGAATCAGGCACGCCAGGGCCCATGGACTCATGGCCATAGCAGCTCGCGGGTTATCCGCGACCCCGAACGCACTGATACTGTTCTCTAAACCTTTAACTGTGGACATGACCGGCGTGATGTCTGTCCCTTTTGGTGGATATATCTCCACAGTTACCAGGAATTCACCTGATCCTATTGCCTCTTTAAACGATCTTGCCATCTTTGTTCAATCTCCGCTTGTAGGCTTCATGAATCAATACGGATGGATGCGAATCCATACTGTTCTTGGCGCCCGGAATAACCTTTGTGATGGAATCCAGTTTTCCCCGGGCAGACAATCGCTCATATATCTTGGCCCAGGCACAATCCGCCTCGCCGTTCACCTCACATTTTCCGTTCCGTGTCCCGCCGCAGGGTCCGTTTAAAAGACTCTTTGCACACATGGTAACCGGACAGATCCCGGCCGTCTCCCCCAACACACAGTCGCCGCATGACCGGCATCTTGCCGACCATATCCCCGGGCCTTCGGCTACCCCGATAAAGGCCGTATTAAGGGCCGGAATAACCACTGACCGGTCATATACCTCTGCAAAAAGCTGCACCCCTGCCCCGCAGGCCATGGAGATAACGGCGTCATAGTCTGCGGGATTTGCCTTGCCGGCGAGGTCTGTCAGGAATTCACGATCGCACTGTCTTTCTATAGTGGCTTCGTCGATCTTCACATCACGTCCACCCAGCCTCGAGGCCATACTCAACTGGGAGGCGAGTATCGATACCTCCTTTTCCCCACCGGCCAGACAGACAGCTACGCACGTACCGCAACCGACGATCAGGACCTTGTCATACCCGGCAGCAAGCTCCTTGATCTCGGCAAAAGGTTTTCTTTTAGCTACTATCACGGTTTACACCACCTTACAGAGATTCACCGCAGAAAGCTGCGGATGTTACATTTGTATTCTATTCACCGCCCGCTCCCTTCGGTCGCTAGAGACGCAAAGTACGCGAAGAAAGATTATTTTGTTCGCTTTTCGGTGAGAAGCCGAAAAACGAAAATTCACGGCCGGCAACTGTCAATCATTCAATAACCCCTACGGGCCGCAAGCAAGAACTTCTTCTTTCGCATCCCCGAAAAAGACTTCTTTGCGCTCTTTGCGCCTTTGCGGTGAAATACTCCTTTATTCATATCGCCAGCGCAATGCCTTCCACATTGACCGTAATTGCTCCACGGGGGCATTCCGTTGTACAGAGACCGCAAGCCCGGCATTTTAAGGGATCCACCTTGACGAAGGCCCTTTTTTCCTTGCCGCTCCTCACAGCCTCAAACGGGCATATTCTCACGCAGGTCAGACAGCCGACACAACGGCCCGCCTTGACCATTGCCATTTTCCCCCAGGCCTGAAGGGTCTTTGAATCTACATATGAACCCTCAACCGCCATCTGCCTGAGTGCGCCTATGACCGTACTCATCCGAACGCCCTGGGGACAACTGAACTGGCAGGTATCGCATCGCGTGCACTGCCATATCATCGGCGAGGAAAGCAGTCTGTCCTTAAGGCCCATGACGGCCATATGTATGATTTTGCGCGGGTCATAGGCCGGGTTGTCCCTATTCACCGGACAGATGCCGGTGCATGTACCGCAGGCAAAACACCGCCTGAAACCCTCGGCGCCTGGAGTTTCCCCCAGGACAAACTTGAATTCCGGATCCAGACTCTCTTGACGAATAGCGACGACTGCTCCCATGCTCTAAACCACACCCTCGAGCCTCTTGCAAAACGTCCTCTTTTGTCCAATCTCTACGTCCGGCTCAGATTTTAATCCTCAAAAGGCCAGGAAGCTAGGAAGCCAGGAGGCTGGGAAGCCGAAACTACAAAGCTGACCCGCTGAGATTGCCTCTCAGCCTTCCCGCCTCCCAGCATCCCAGCCTTCAAGCCTTCCTTGACCTTGGACAAAACCGAACGTTTTGCAAGAGGCTCCTTTTTCTTTGTTTGGCACTAATTGAGCGCCCAGCGCCCGTTTGTTTCGGTAACCTGGCCTTTTTTCCCCAGCCTGGAAAGGAAATCGCTGATTTCCTTATCCTGCCACCCGACCATTCCGGAAAGCTCCCCTGCACTAAGCGGACCCTGGCGTTCGAGCCTTATTAAAATCTCCTGGCCGCCGACCTCGGTTCTTATTGTCGCCTGGAGCTTTTCAATTATCTTCTGCTTCACCGTCTGGAGGCTATAGTCATTTTCCTTCCGAAAATCCTTCGCCAGATTCCCGAGCCCGGCCCTGAGCTTCATCGCTCCTACCGCTGATCTCGCGGCAGTCAACCGAAGAAGGAGTTCGTTCTTATCCTTGCCTTCGACTTGCCCCAGCGGCCCCAATTCCTCGATCTTCTTTGTGAACGAGGTGATCAGGTTGACAAACCTGGGGGCCTCGGCCGCCGACGCCCAATTAAGCGCAAACCGCTCCGTATTCACCCCTACACCATCCAGAATGGCGCGGACCAGCTCTCCTGTTACTATCGCGTCGTAATTACCAACCTGGTAATGACATTCGCCGAGGTGTCAGCCGCCGGCAAATATTCCATCCGCACCGGAGACAAATCCCTCAAGGATGAAAACCGGGTCAAGCCGGCCCGTGCACATGATCCGTATGGACCGCAGGTTCGGCGGGTATTGGTATCGTCCCACTCCGGCCGAATCCGCCGCGGCATAGCAGCACCAGTTGCAAAGGAAGCCTAGTATCTTCGGTTTATAAGAATCCTGAACCATCAACCCTCCAGAAAAGAAGATCATAACCACAGAGCACGCGGAGAACGCCGAGCATAATACATATCTTCTTCTCCGCGACCTCTGCACTCTCTGCGGTGAATCTCTAGCTTTCGCCGAATGCCTTAATCTGGGCCATTATGGCCTCGGTCGTAAATCCGCCCATTGATATGGCCATGGTCGGACAGTGAGAAGCACATATGCCGCAGCCCTTGCAGGAGGCGGCTATGGTCTCTGCCTTCTTCTTATTCTCAACCTTGACCAGGCCTATGGCCTTGAACGGACAGAGGCTCTCACAGATACCGCACCCGATGCATTTTTCCTTGTTCACGCTGGAGACAATCGGCTCAACTGAAACAAACCCCTTTGCCAGCGGTATGCAGGCCTTTCCTGCCGCGGCCTTTGCCTGGGCTATCGATTCATCAATCGGCTTGGGCGAGTGTGCAAGCCCGCATACGTAGACCCCGGCCACGGCCATTTCTACCGGCCTCAGTTTCACGTGGGCTTCCATAAAAAAGTTTTCCTGCGTAAGGGGCAGTTTAAGAATCTTTGCCAGGTCCTGAATCTCGCTCGGCACGATCCCCACACTCAAGACTACCAGATCCGGATTGAGTTTAATCTTTTCGTTCAGCAGGATGTCGACAAACTCCACCGCCACTCCATTGGTGTCTTCAGTAACAACGGGCGGATTCGATGCCTCGTAGTCGACAAATACAACCCCCTGTTCTCTCGCCTGGCGATAGTAATCTTCCATAAACCCGTAGGTCCTGACATCGCGGTACAGAACATATATATTGGCCCTGGGATTCAGTTCTTTGAGCTTCAGCGCATTCTTGACAGCCTGCCCGCAGCAGAGCTTGCTGCAATACTTCAGGTCGTCCCCGCGGGAACCGGCGCATTGAATCATTACTATGTTCTGAATTTTCCCGGTTTCATCAGGAGAAGAAAGGACCTTCTCCAGTTCAAGCTGAGTGATTACCTGCTTGGATTTCCCGTAGAGGTACTTTTCGATCCGGTGCTCGCGACCGCCGGTGGCAAGGACCACAATTCCGTGGGCAATCTCTTCTGTGCCTTTACCGTTATCCAGGGTCGTCCTGAAGTTCCCGATATAACCGGCAATCTCCTTGACCTCCGTGCCTGTATACACCTTTATCCGCGGGTGACTGTTCACCTGACCCCTCATCTTCTCAAGCAATTCCCTTGGATCTTCCCCGGTAATGATGGAGTTCAGGCGCTTCAGATTGCCGCCCAGATCGGCCCCTTTTTCCACAAGAAAGCACTCGAAGCCCTGCTCGGCTATACTAAGCGCTGCAGTCATCCCGGCAATACCCCCGCCGATCACGAGAGCGGCAGGCGTTACCGGCACAGTCTGCTCCGGCAGCGGCGAAAGAAGCCGCGCCTTGGCGACACCCATTCGGATCAGGTCCTTTGATTTGGCCGTGGCATCCTGGGGTTCATGGGCATGCACCCATGAACACTGGTCCCTGATATTCACCATCTCGAAAAGGCTGCGATTCAAACCCGTGTCCTTGAGGCTTTCCTGAAATGACGGTTCATGGGTCCTCGGCGTGCAAGCGGCAACAATCACCCGGTTGAGCCCGTGTTCTTTGATCATTTCCTTTATTACATTCTGGCTGTCCTGAGAACATGCATAGAGACTCCCGTCCGCAAATACCACGTCATCCAGCCCGGACGCATACTTGATCACTTCGGGCACCTTGACTACGCCGCCGATATTAATACCGCAATGGCAGACAAAAACTCCGATTCGCGGGTCCTTGCTTATCTCCAGTTCCTCCGGGTATTCCTTTCTGACCGCTTCGGCGCCGCGCACATCTCGAAGTATTTCCGCGGCGGCGGCGGCCGAACCCGTCGCCTGCATTACGCTCTCCGGTATATCTTTCGGTCCCTGGAAGGCCCCGGCAACGAATACTCCGGGCCGCGTCGTCGCCAGCGGCATCAAGGTCCGGGTACTACAAAAATCGTGCTCGTCAAGTTTTATGCCGATCGCCTCGGATAAAGATTTTGCGTCCTCAGGCGCCTCAAAACCTATGGATAAAACCACCATATCAAATACTTCATCCTTATGACCGCCCTGGCGGTCGGCATATGTCAGCCTGAGTCGCCCGTCCACTTCGGTAACGTCGGCCACTCTGCTCCGGACGAACCTTATGCCGTGCTGCTCCTGGGCCCGTTCCCGGCTGGCATCAAACCCCTTGCCCTGCGTCCGCATATCCATATAGAAAATACAGATATCCGTATCCGGAGCGTGCTCCTTGGTAACAGTCGCTTCTTTGACCGCGTACATGCAGCAGACGGATGAGCAGTAGCCGTTGCCGGAAGACAAATCTCTGGAGCCGATGCACTGCAGGAAAGCTATACTGTGAGGATGTTTCCCGTCCGAAGGCCTCATGATCTCACCCTTCGACGGTCCGGAGGCGCACATGATCCTTTCGAATTCGAGGCTGGTTACGACGTCGGGAAAGCGGCCGTAACCGTACCGTGAAAGAACCTCTTCATTTATGCGGCCGAATCCGGGAGCAAGAATCACCGCCCCTATATTGAGCTCAAGGTCTTCCTCTTTCTGGCTGAAGTCTATGGCCTTGGCCAGGCAGGTTGGCGCGCAAATCTGGCATGTTTCATGATTAAGAAACAGGCATTTTTTGGGATCAATATAGAAGGAAGCGGGAATTGCTTGTGGATAGTCTTTATGAGGCGCCCTGGTTATGGCCAGCCCTTCATTATATCCGTCCGTGACAAATACCGGGCAATACATCGTGCACTGGCCGCAAGCCGTGCACAAGTCCTCGTTAATAAAACGCGGCCGGCGATGTACCCTGGCGGTGAAATTTCCGGCCTCGCCGCCAAGGGATTCGAGGGTGGCGTTCGTTAAGATCTTTATATTTGGAGACCGACCGGCCTCGACCAGCTTTGGCGCGAGAATTCAGAGGGCGCAATCGTTGGTCGGAAAAGTCTTGTCCAGCCGGGCCATCGCCCCTCCGATGGAAGCCAACTTTTCCACCAGGTAAACATAAAAGCCCATACCGGCGAGGTCAAGGGCAGACTGGATACCGGTCACACCACCCCCGAGGACCATCACAGCACCGGATTTGGCCTTTTTGTCATCAGCCATAATTCACTCCTGCCTACTGTTTATACACTCAGCACTCAGTACAGCTCCATATAAAAAGGTATCCGTTATGCTGAAATCCCCCCGCCGGGCGACCGAGGCGTCCATTGTGGGCGGGGTTAGAAAACCCCGCCTATCCGCATCTCGTGTTACGAACCCATTTTGGATACCCATTTGTGTGGATCTGTACTCAACACTCGCCACTACAGTTCTCTCCGCATGGCCATGTCGAAGAGAACGCGTTCCTTCTTCTTATTGATGCCCAGAGCTTCCCGCCTTCGATCTATAGCCTCAATCATCCATATTGCCATCTCATGCGGCCCGTCTTCCATTCCCCAGCATGCCCCACAGGTCCCTAATAGATCCTTAAACAGATAATCAGTGAAGATCGGACTCTTGAGGGTAGGGAATGTATTTCCAAAAACGACGTTAGCGCCGCTTCCAACGCAGTATTGACCGATGGCGATGGCCTTTTCACTCATCCATTCCGGCGCGCAGCCCACTGCCGGAATCAGACTTATGTCATCTCCAAGCCCGCCTTCTCGCACTATTTCTGTAGCCGCGATCAGTATTCGGCTGTTGTCGACGCAGGAACCCATGTGGAGTACCGGGGGCATACCTACCGTCTCACAAACCTCTTTCAGCCCAGGACCGCATAGGTCAGCAGCTTCAGGGGTGAGCAGTCCCTCGCGGCCGCAGGCTGTTGCCGCGCAGCCGGTTACAATGACAAGTACATTATTCTCGATAAGCTCTCTTACGAGGCTCGTATGGACAAGTCCGGACCGAACACGGGCGCTATCGCATCCTACTACGGCCCCTATCCCGCGAATTCGCCCATTGATTATGTTGTCATTCAGGGGGCGATAACTTGCCCGGAAAGCGCCCCCCAGCATATGGTTGATCGTTTCATGGCTGAAACCGGCCACGACGTCCATTTTACGGTCCGGAATATGGAATGGCCCCCTTTGGGGGAAGCGGGCGATAGCCCTTTTTATGATCTCCCTCGCCGTTTCAAGGCCCTTCTGAGCGTGGAATTCGATGTGAGTGGCACCCGGTATCATGGCGCGGGGAGATGTTGTAATGACCTCGGTATGATAACACTTGGCTACAGTAGGGAGCGACTGCATTACGCACTGAATATCGACAATCATGGCCTCAACTGCCCCGGTCGCCAAAACTACCTCCTGCTGAATAAAGCTCCCGGCTATTGGTACGCCATGCCGCATCAATATTTCATTTCCGGTACAGCACACACCGGACAACTGGACCCCTCTTGCGCCAACTGCGTGGGCTGCCGCGACAATTTCCGGTTCCTCAACTACCATGGCCAATGCCTCGGAAAGGAGCGGCTCGTGACCGTGCACGACGACATTCACTTTATCTGCTTGAAGGACTCCAAGATTGACGGTAGCCCTGATCGGTACCGGAGTGCCGAACATGATATCCTGAAGTTCCGTCGAAATCATCGATGCGCCCCATCCGTCCGCCAATGCGCATCGTGTCCCCTGCAACATGAGACTCGTGTAGTCCTGATCAGTCCCCATATGAGTACGATGCATGATTTCGGTGACTTCACGGTCTATGCCGCGCGGCAGCACGCCCCATCTCTTCCATATCTCCTGCCTTTTCGCGGGAGCGCGCTTTATAAAGTAAAGCCCGCCGTCCTGCTTGCCGAATTCCGCCATGGCTTTCTCGCCCAGTTCGATGGCTATATCTTTGATGCTTCGGCCTTCTGTCTTTATCTCAAAGAGCTGTGCAGTAGAAAGCAGCTTTCGTTCATCCTTTATGGTATACGGGGCCTCTCCCTTGGCAGCGGCAAGAAAGCCCAGTGCAGTTTCTCGTCCATGATCAATATGGGCAGCCGATCCGGCTGCTATCATGCGGCAGAAGTTCCTTGCCGCTACAGTGGCCGGCGTAGCCCCACAGATTCCAATCGTCTCCGGGACGCCTTCGATCATCATGCACGGGCCGAATGAACAATTGCGGCAACACGTTCCCCCGGCCCCGAACTGACACCGGTCCAATCCCCTCCCCTGCAGTCGTTGGACATACGTATTGACACCTCTTTTGCCGGCAATCTCCAGCACCTCCATGCTGGCGTCACATTCAATGCCAGGGCACACTGACGGGCAAAAGGCAGCTCTCTTGTTTTCCATCCTTCCTCCAAAACGTTAAACGTTCACGTGAAAACTATATCGAAAACAAAACCGTTATGATGTTTCTTACTCCGCTCTGTGAATCAGAGAATCTACTTCTTCCAGGAGCCTGTCGGACTCAGGGGATCGTCACGAGGAAGTGGAGGAACGAGACCAAATATTCACGAATTTGAGGCGCATAGTGTTGCTATGCAACGAAACTTCGGGGATATTTGGGCCGTTCCCTACACTTCCGCAGTAGATCATCCTAAGTCCGACAGGCTCCTAGTAACCGCTCAGGATAGGGCAAAGGAATAATTCCTGTCTTTGACTGTACGAACCAATATAATAACGATTCAAGATATTTCAAGAGTATTTCCCACGAACGTAACTAGAGGAATTCTCTTCAGAATCGAGGCGTGGTTGAATACAGTCTCAAACACCCCAAAATATGCTTGCGGCTCATTCCGTTACGAACCGGCCATTACTAACTCAACCCATTCTGGTCTCTTGCTGCCTGTACGGTATTCTTCATCAACATAGTTATAGTCATCGGACCGACGCCGCCCGGAACCGGTGTAATAGCCGCAGCCTTCTCCTTCACCGATTCAAAATCAACATCCCCGGCCAGGATGGCCTTTCCCTCAGGAGTCTGGCCGATCCGGTTAACACCGACGTCGATCACCACAACCCCCTCTTTGACCATATCCCCGGTTACCGTCTTGGGTCTGCCGACAGCCACGATCAGAATGTCGGCCCTTCGGGTATGAAAAGCCACGTCCCTCGTGCGAGTGTGGCAAAGGGTTACGGTGGCGTCAGCCCCCTTACCCTTCTGAATCAGCATGTTGGCTATCGGTTTCCCGACAATGTTGCTTCTTCCCACGACCACCACTTCGGCGCCAGCCGTTTCCACTCCCGACCGGACAAGAAGCTCCTGTATCCCATGCGGAGTACAGGGCAGGAAACATCTCGCCCCGATCATGAGCTTCCCTACGTTCATTGGATGGAACCCGTCCACGTCCTTGGCCGGATCAATGGCATAGAGGACCTCTTTATCATCAATATGCTTCGGCAGGGGCAGTTGTACCAGTATCCCGTTTATTTTCGGGTTATTATTAAGCTTTTTCACCAGAGCCAGGAGGTCGGTTTCCGAAGTGTCTCCAGGCAGGTCGATCCTTTCGGAGTAAATGCCAAGTTCGGCACAACCCTTTTCTTTTTGGCCGACATAGACCTTCGAGGCCGGATCATCACCGACCAGCACCGTTGCCAGCCCCGGTGTTATATTGTGCTTCGCCTTCAGATCAGCCACTTCTTCCTTCAACTCAGCCCTTATCTGTTTGGCGATTTCCGTTCCACTGATTATTTTCGCCGCCATATTTCCCCCTTAAAAGCTTTTCACCACAGAGAGCACAGAGAAGTTCATCTTTCTTTCGGGCCCGACGCCCCTAATGCCGTAAAGAATCAAACCCAGTCCAATTGCTTTCTGCTCTACACATCTATTCTCTGTGTCCTCTGTGCCTCTGTGGTTGCGTCTTCTTTCTTCCGCAATCCCAAATCCCCAATCCGAAATCCGAAATCAAAACAGTCCCTTGACCTTCCCGGTCTTGACATCCACATCTATGCGGCGGTAAGCCGGGTCGGAGCCTGTTCCGGGCATGAGGCTTATTGTGCCGGCCACCGGGACTACAAAACCCGCCCCCTTGTAAGCCAATATGTCCCGAACCGGCAGGGTCCAGCCTTTGGGCACGCCCTTCACATTCGGATCGTGCGAGAGACTCAGATGGGTCTTCACCATGCAGGTCCCCAGTTCGGCCATCTCCGGATCCTTTTCCATGATACTGAGTTTGGCCTCTGCGTCGGGGAGGAAGTTGACGCCGTCCGCCCCGTAGACCTCTTTGGCAATAAGCTCCACACGTTTCCGCAAAGGAGTCTTGAGCTCGTAGAGGAACTTGAACTTTGTCTTTTCCTCGCATGCCTCGACGACTGCATCCGCGAATTCAAGTGCCCCGTCACCGCCCTTAAGCCAGTGATTAGACAGCGCTACTCGGGCACCGGCCTTCTCCGCCAGCCGCCGTACAGCCGCGATTTCTCCCTTTGTGTCGGTATGGAAGGCGTTGATGCACACAACCGGGTTTATGCCTGCTTTCTTCACAGTTTCTATATGATGCACCAGGTTGGCGCAGCCCTTTTCCACCCAGCCCACGTTTTCCTTACCGTACTCCTCCGGCATGGGGCGACCCGGTACGGGAATGGGGGCGCCACCGTGACACTTCAGAGCGCGAATCGTAGCTACAACCACGGCGCAATGCGGCTTTAACCCGCTGAATCGACATTTCAGATTCCAGAACTTCTCAAAGCCGATGTCAGCACCGAAGCCGCTTTCCGTTACATGGTAGTCGGCCAGCTTAAGGCCCAGGCGATCGGCTACGATCGAGGACTGACCGATGGCAATATTGGCGAACGGACCGGCATGGACAAGCACCGGCTGCCCCTCAAGGCTTTGCATCAGGTTGGGGTTCATGGCCTCAACCATCCACGCCGTCATGGCCCCATCTACCTCGAGATCCCTGGTTGTAACCGGCCGGCCGTCGCGGCTGTATGCCACAACGATCTTTCCCATACGTTCGCGCATGTCTGCCAGGCTCGTGGACACGGCCAGAATGGCCATGACCTCCGAACTCACGGCAATGGCAAATTTGGACTGCATCTGAAACCCATCCATCTTGCCGCCGATCCCGATGATGATGTTTCGCAGGGCCTGGGCGCAAAAATCCATAATCCATCCCATCGCCACGTTCTTGGGATCGATATCGAGTCGTTTCAGACCTATCTTCGCCAGTCTCTCGTCCGAATAGTTGAACTCATGCTGCATGCGCGAAGTGAGGGCCACCATGGCCAGATTGTGAGCGTTCATAATGGCGTTGATATCGCCCGTCAACCCAAGAGAGAAAGGAGTCAGAGGAATGCATTGTGCCAGACCGCCGCCGGCGGCACTGCCTTTGATATTCATGGTGGGCCCGCCTGACGGTTGCCGGATAGCGCCGATAACGCGCTTACCACGTTTCCCTAATCCCTCGACAAGCCCCATGGCAGACGTGCTTTTCCCTTCGCCCAAGGGGGTGGGAGTGATCGCTGTTACGTCGATATATTTCGCGTCAGGCTGCTTCTTCAGGCGATCGAGCGCCTTGGCAAAATCAATTTTCGCGACATAGTGTCCATACGGCAGAAGCTCTTCTTTTGTCAGCCCCATTTCCTCTGCAAGCTGCTGGACGGTCTTCATCCCTTTTTCTGCATCCTCGGCAATCTGCCAGTCTTTATTCTTCCTCGGATCGAGCGCCATAGTCCAAAACCCTCCTAGTTCTAATGTGAATTCAAAAAGTGACCCTCATACTCAGTCCCATGTACCCGTTCACCGTTGACCGTCAGCCGTTCACCGAAAAAGACGTTTTTCTCGCTTTTTGTCGACAGTGATGGCCAAACAAAGGAAAGCACGATCCGCCTGCGGCGGATTTACGAAAATGCCGCTTTTCAGGTCCTTACGGACAACGGTCAACGGATAACGGTGAACGGATACAGTCCCATTAAGCCGCGTATTCACCATTGTTCAACCTGCATGTACGCCCCGAGTCCTCGCCAAGCACACAGATGAGATTCAATTCCTGTCCAAAATGATCCATGGCTACAAGGATCGCAGCAATAAATTTGCCGGCCAGAGCACATCGGGAGCTGATATCCATTATCTCCGCCAGCTCGCGAACTCGCTCGATATCGTGCACCTTTGTCTTACCCTCAATAAACGCTGACAACAGCTTGTCCAGCGTCTTTACTCCCAATCGGCATGGGATGCACTTTCCACAGGATGCCAGCCCTTCCTTCCGCAGGAGTTCTCTTAACCCCTCCGTCAGCGAGAATCCTGGTTCCGAGTAGATCAGAATGCAGGCATCTCGATCATATATGATCTTTTCATCATCAACAGAAAACCGTTCCATCAGGAAATGCTGCGGGAGGATATCTCCATCCATGATAGTCTCTTTTACCACAGAAGCTACGTCAACCGGTTTCACCATGCCATAAAAGACCGATCCGCCAACGTCGACGAATACACCCTTACGGCACCTGCCACTGCAGATCGTCTTGATCTTTCGAACGGCCACTTTCAAGCCCAACTCTTTCAGTTTGGCTTGAAAACCGTTCGTCACCTCCTGGACATAGTTGGCGCAGTTTCCGTCCCTGTGGCAAAGAGCAATGTAACTGTATCCGGGTTCTCCCACTTTCCACCAGCGCTTCTGCAATAATGAATCTATGCCGGGAGTCCGACAGGATCTTAGTATGCTACTTTCATGCCATAAAGCGGTCGGGCTGAATACAAAGGAAGGCCGTCCAACTTTCTGAAAACCAACGAATTTTATTGACTCCAACTACTCAATGAAATACCGGCTGCCTGCGCTTCTGGGGCATAACCCCCCATCCTGGGGGAAATACCCCAAAAACCTGTTCACCGTTCACCGTTGTCCGTTCACCGACAAAGTCTGGCCCCAAATCACTTGGAATGGGTCAACCCGTAACCCGCAGCTCGCAACCCGTATTAGGGATTCGGAAAATGCTAATATACCGTGCATAGGTCAATTCCCAATATCGAATGTCCAATACTCAATGTTCAACGTCCAAGGGACCATCTCTCCTGATTGGAAATTGGTTATTGAACATTGGACATTGGACATTGATCCTGAAATGGTATGATGGAGACCACCAAGTCCCCAAGATCCTGATCTGGAGAAACCCTTGTCTTCAAATGTGACGGCAGCATATTTTCCGGGCTGTATGCTGAAAACAGGGGCAGGCAGGTTTGAGGCTTCGGCTCTGGCCGTGGCACAGGCAACTGGAGTCAACCTGGTTGAACTCAGCAAATGGAATTGCTGCGGGACCGTTTATTCGCTCGATGAAATCAACCTCATGCCCAAGCTTCCTGCCCTCCGGAATCTCATTTACACCGAAGAGTGCGGTTATCAGGACCTCGTTACCCTTTGCTCCATGTGCTATAACACACTAAAGCAGACCGATATTTTTGTCCAAAGGAAAGGCCCGCAGGCTTTAAAGGACTTCCTTTATCCGCAGCCGGCTTATAAAGGATCAGTCAGGATTCATCATTTTCTCCGATTTCTTCTGGATAAGGTCAATATAGAAGAGATGAAAGAACGGGTTACAAATCCGCTTGACGACCTGCCTGTGGCGCCATATTACGGATGCCTCCTTCTGAGGCCGCGTGCCGTAGCCATAGATGACCCGGAGAACCCCTCCTTTCTGAATTCGATGCTTTCATCTCTGGGCGCCCGGGCGATAGCCTTTCCTCTGAGCAACGAATGCTGCGGCGCATATCAGTCGGCTGCGAATAAAGAGGCGGTAATAAAGAGGGGTACTCTGATTCTGGAATCAGCCCGCGGGCAGGGGGCAAAAGTACTCGCCGTGAGTTGCCCTCTCTGTCATTTTAATCTGGGGAGGTCTCAGCACAGGCTTCGCATGATGGACCGGGATTCTGAACCTGTCGAGGTAGTCTATCTCACCGAATTGATGGCGTTAGCCATGGGAGTCGATCGTCCGGATGCCGCGGGTTTGGAATCAAGGGGGGCGGAGGCATGAGCCGCATCGGCGTTTTTATATGCCATTGCGGGAAGAACATCTCCCGCACGGTGGACATCCCCCGTCTTCGAGAACGCGTATCAGACCTGGCCAATGTGGTTCTGGCGAAAGATTATCTCTATTTTTGCAGTAAACCGGGACAAAAGATCATACTTGACGATATCCGTGAGCATAAGCTCGATCGGATTCTAATCGCAGCATGCAGCCCGAAACTGCACGGCCGGACTTTCGCGAGGGTGGCAAGGAGTGCGGGCCTTAATTCGTTTTTTTCCGATCTGGCGAATATCCGGGAGCACTGCAGTTGGGTCCATACCGATATTCAAAAAGCGACGGAAAAGGCTCTTGACATAATCAAGGGCAGTGCACAAAGGCTCCTGCATGCTAAAGCCCTTCAATCCATAGAAAGCCCCATAACTAAACGAGTACTGGTTGTGGGGGGAGGCGTCGCCGGTATCCAGGCGGCTTTGGATATTGCAGAGAGCGGCTTCGAAGTCTATCTCGTGGAAAAATCCCCCTCCCTGGGCGGCCGTATGGCTCAGCTTGGGGAAACGTTTCCAACGCTTGATTGCTCGTCATGCATTCTTACTCCAAAGATGGTTGAGGCGGGCCAGAATGAGCGGATTCATCTCCTGACTTATTCCGAAGTAGTCTCAGTCGAAGGGAATATCGGTCAATTTCGTGTGAGAATAAGAAGAAACCCCCGATATATCGATGAGGCGCTGTGCACTGGATGCGGGGATTGCGTTGGTGACTGCCCGGTCGTGGTCTCAAACGAATTCGACCGCGGACTTGGGGCCCGTAAAGCGGTTTACATTCCTTTTCCCCAGGCTGTTCCCGCCGTTTACACAATAGACTGGGGGGCGTGTCTCAATTCGGATAAACTCATCATATGTGAAAATTGCTTTAAGGCATGTGAGACCAAGGCTGTCAACTTCCTTATGGCCCCGAAAGAAATCACAGTTGAAGTCGGCGCCGTCATACTGGCCGCGGGGTATGAGTTGATGCCGGCCGCTGCGATCGGTGAGTACGGCGGAGATAACTATGAAGACGTGATCGACAGCCTCCAGTTTGAGCGTATGCTATCGGCTTCAGGGCCCACCGGCGGCGTAGTGCGATGCCCCTCGGACGGCCGCATTCCAAAATCGATAGTCTTCATTCAGTGTTCAGGGTCGCGCGATCCCGAACACGGTGTCTCGTACTGCTCCAGGGTATGTTGCATGTATACCGCCAAACACGCACTCCTCTATCAGCACGCGGTTCCTGACGGCAGATCCTATGTTTTCTATATCGATATACGAGCCGGTGGGAAAAACCATGAAGAGTTCATCCAGCAGGTCATGAGCCACGAAAGGATACTTTACCTGCGCGGGAAGGTTTCAAAGCTCTTTAAGGCCAGGGAAAAGATGATGGTATGGGGAGTTGATACACTTTCCGGACGCCAGGTTCAGATCGAGGCCGATCTTGTAGTTCTGGCCATGGCTGCCGTTCCTGCTGCCGGGATTCGAGAACTGGCGCAGGCTGTAAGAGTATCCACGGGCCAGGACGGATTTCTGAGCGAGGCCCATCCCAAACTGAGACCGCTGGAAAGTGAAACGGACGGCATTTTCCTGGCAGGAGCCGTTCATTTCCCCAAAGACATTACGGATACAGTGGCGCAGGCAAGCGGCGCAGCCGGCAAGGCGCTTTCTCTTATGAGCCGGGATTTCATCTCTCTGGATCCGACTGTATCTCAGGTGGAGGAAGACTTGTGCCGTGGATGCGGGCTTTGTATGTCGGTCTGCCCCTACGGAGCGGTGGAAATGAAAGTGTTGCCGGAAGCGGCGCGTTCCGTGGCCGAGATTAATCCCATAACCTGCAAGGGTTGCGGTCTTTGCGCGGCAAGTTGCATATCAGGGGCCATAAGCCTGAAGGGGTTCAGTTGGGAAGAGATATATGCACAACTGGAGGGGATAATCTGATGCCCGCCGGTCGAAAGCCATTTAATCTGGATCAGTATCAAAAGCCGCACGGCGAAGTAAAGGTGCTTTCGGAACGATGCAAGGGGTGCGGGCTATGTCTCGAGTATTGCCCGACTCAGGTCCTTAAATGGTCCACGGACTATAATTTCAAGGGGTATCGTTATCCCATCGTGGAGGAGACAGAAGAGTTGCAATGCGTCTCCTGTCGCTTTTGCGAAGAGGTGTGTCCTGATTTTGCAATTTACATAGAAGTTCGCCGCAAAGATGCAAAGGACGTGGTGCGGTGAGGTGAGGTTTGGGAATGGCTAAGGATGTATTGACGGGAACGTATTTTTTGAATGGGGATGAGGCGTGCGCTGCCGGGGCGCTTGCCGCAGGCTGCAGGTTTTTTGCCGGCTACCCTATAACGCCTTCAAGCGAAATAGCCGAGAGGATGTCGATACGCCTCCCCCAGGTGGGAGGAATCTATGTGCAGATGGAAGACGAACTCGCCTCCATGGCTGCGATACTCGGCGCCTCATGGGCCGGGGCCAAGAGCATGACCGCCACTTCAGGACCCGGCGTGAGCCTTATGCTGGAGAATATCGGCCTTGGGGTTATGACCGAGACGCCTTGCGTGATTGTTAACGTCATGCGCGGCGGCCCATCAACCGGCCTTCCCACGCTGGTCGGTCAGGCCGACGTTATGCAGGCCAGGTGGGGCAGCCATGGCGATTATGAAATAATAGCAGTTTCTCCTTCATCGCCGCAAGAAGCCTTTGATCTTACCATAAAGGCTTTCAACCTTGCCGAAACCTGGCGCGTTCCGGTCTTCGTGCTGATGGACGAGGTCGTCGGCCATATGCGAGAGCGCGTGGTCATACCCGAAAAGAAGACCATTAAAGTGGAAAACAGGCGCGGTCCGAGTAAGCCCCCGGAAAAATTCAGGGCATTCAAACCAGCCAGAAACCTCGTTCCGGAAATGCCTGTTGCCGGGCAGGGATATGCCCTCCACGTTACGGGTCTCACCCATGACGAAAGGGGATACCCCGCCATAGACTGGGAATCCCAGGGAAAACTTGTTTCCAGACTTAAGGACAAGATTCGCCTCAACTCCCATCTCATAGAATCATACGAAGAGATTGATACTGAGAATGCTGATGTAGTTCTCGTATCTTACGGAATTTCTGCCCGAGTCTCGCTTGCGGCAAAAGAAATGGCAAGACATAAGGGCCTGAAAGTGGGCCTCCTCAGACTGATAGCGATATGGCCCTTTCCGGAAAAGCGCGTGGAGGATCTGGCGAAGAGGGTGAAAGGATTTGTTACTGTGGAGATCAACTACGGCCAGGTAGCGCTTGAGGTGGAGAGGTGTGCCCGAGGTCAATGCGTAACAAAGCTGGCCGGGCATGGGGGCGGGACGGTCCACGACCCTAAAAAGGTGCTGGAGATCATAGAAGGACTCTGATTTCGGATTTCGGAATGCGGATTGCGGAATGAAGAGGAAAGGCTAAGGAAAAGAAAGACGCTGACAGGGAGAGACGTGGGGACGCGTGGATTGCCAAGTGCGGAATCTGCAATCCGAAATGGTGAGAAACTACGGTTGACACGAATGCACACGAATCTGATTCAATCCGAAATCCGCAATCCCACATCCGAAATGGGACGACTCGCAACCCGTAACGTTTTTTGAGGAGTTGATTTATGACCGAATTGGTTTTGGAGCATCCTAAGGATCGGCTCCTGCGTAAAGAGCGGATTCCACATATCTGGTGTCCCGGTTGCGGGCTGGGATCGGCGGTTTCCTCCTTAATCGATGCCCTGACTTCTTCAGGCCTGGATTTGAAAAACGTGGCCATAGTCTCCGGGATAGGCTGTTCCGGAAGAGCTGCGGGATACCTTAACCTTGACAGCTTCCATACGACGCACGGCCGGGCCATCCCTTATGCCACTGGCCTCAAGCTCGCGAACCCGGATCTGACCGTGGTCGTCTTTAGCGGAGACGGAGATCTTGTGGCCATAGGCGGCAACCATCTTGTGCATGCCGCCCGCCGCAATATAGACCTGAAGGTCGTATGCATAAACAATTTCAATTTCGGCATGACCGGCGGTCAGTGCGGGCCAACGACCCCAAGAGGGGCCAAAACGACCACCACAAGCTATGGCAATGTTGATAAACCCTTTAATCTCATGCACTTACTGGCGGCGTGCGGCGCTCCTTATGTCGCCAGATGGACCTCCTTCCATCCCCACTATATGAAAATCGCCATGGGTGAGATGCTTCAAAAAGACGGCTTTTCCTTTCTCGAAGTGATTGCACCATGCCCGACCAACTTTGGCCGCCGAAATAAGATGCGGGACTTGAACCTCCTGAAACGTTTTCTCGATCAATCCGTTATCGAGGCCAATCCGGATATTCTTAAGGCCGATATCGAGTTCAGTACGCCTATCCTTTGCGGGAAATTCGTAGACATCGAGCGGCCTTCTTTTGTAAAGGCCCTTGAACAGGGGATTTCGGCAAGGGTTAAAGTCTCTCATTTCCGGGGTGACGGTAAAGTCCCGCTGGAAGAAAAGCCTCCAAAGGCAGCGGTTTCAAAACCTCCAAGGGATGGTTCGCCGACTGAAAAGACGGTAATAGAACGTCCGGTCCAGATAAAACTGGCCGGTCTCGGCGGCCAGGGGATCGGACTTCTGGGTCTCATTATCGGCCGTGCGGCGGCCGTGTATGACCGCAACCAGGCTGTTTATACCCAGGAGTATAGCCCGGAGGCCCGAGGCGGGGCCTCGAGCTCCAGCATCATCATCGCTTCGGAACAAATCAACACCCCCTATGTTACGGAGCCTGATATTATGGTTTCTATGGCCCAGGGGGCCTATAACAAATATCAGAAGGAAATAATGCCGGGAAGCACCCTTATGATCGACGAGGACCTTGTTAAACCAAAGGATCTCCCGGGCTCGGTCCTCGTCAGGGCAATACCGGCTACACGGATAGCTGAAGAACAGTTAGGCCGAAAAGTCGTGGCCAACATAATTATGTTGGGCTTTTTCACCGCCCTCACCCCGTATGTCAGCCTGAAAGCTATGGAAAAGGCGTTGAAAGGTTCGATCCCCAAAGGGACCGAGGAGTTGAATTTAAAGGCCTTTGAGACGGGATACGAGTACGGGAAAAACCTTGTCCGGTTGGAAGACGTATAGTCGATTTCGGATTTCGGATTTCGGAATGCGGATTTCGGATTTGGGATTGAAAGAGACGCGGGGGTACTGCAAGTGTGGAATGCCGGCAGCCCCGCATGCAACCAGACAAACCAGACAAACTAAACAAACTGTAACAGTTTAGCCCTTTGAAAAATTGGCTAAACTTGAATGCAAAATGCAAAATGCAAAGTGCAAATTTCAAAATTTAAAGGATTTGTTTCGAGATTTTGTATTTTTCATTCTGCATTGAGATTTAGCGCGTTTTTGCAAAGCGCTAAATTGTTACAACAAACTATAGACTTTCAGATAATGTTTTTGGGAAGGCAGCAGGGAGGGGATAGTACCTGTTCGTACATCCCCGACCGATAACGCCCCCAAAAGCTTTATCTGGAAGTCTATAAATAAACCAGATAGACGCGGTGACAATATGATCACAATGGCCCCGAAGGCCAAGAGCAAGCCAACCAAACGTGATCCTGATGCCCGGCTAATCCCGATCTACATAATGGGCAAACGGTACGACGTGCCCGATACTCTCACCATTCAAAGGGCACTGGAGTATGCCGGATATAAACAGATCCGTGGCTGCGGCTGCCGTGGGGGTATATGCGGGGCCTGCGCCACTGTCTACAGAATAGCCGATGATTATCGACTCAAATTCGGGCTCGCCTGCCAGACCAGAGTGGAACCGGAGATGTATCTGGTCCAGATACCGTTTGTCCCGGCTAATAAGGCCGTGTACGAGATGGAAAAAACGGAACCAAGTCTCTCCGGCATAGGGAAAGTGTACCCGGATCTTTACCGGTGCCTTGCGTGCAATACCTGCAGCAAGTCGTGCCCCATGGGCATTCAAGTAATGGATTATGTGCAGGCCCTGCTCAGGGGAGATGTAGAGTCATGCGCAAAGATTTCCCATGGCTGCACAATGTGCGGGATCTGCTCGCTGAGATGCCCCGCAGAACTCAGGCAGTTCCAGATAGCCATGCTTGCGAGGAGGCTTTACGGAAAATACCTCCAGCCGAAGTCCAGGCGCCTGGCAAAGAGGATCGCGCAGATCAGACAAGGCAAATTCGATCGCATGGTGGATGAGTTATTATCGCTGGAGAGGGCTGAACTGGAAAAGCGATACCGGGAGAGAGAATGGGAACCCGAGGATTATGAAGACCCAAATTGGAGACCACGGGAGACGAAGTACCTCATTGTGGATTGAAGGGAGTATTCACCACGAAGGGCACGAAGAACACGAAGCAAAATAAGAAATAAACGTGAAACGCGAGATGTGGGGCGTTTTCACCTTCACTTTCCATCATGTCCCCTTCGTGGTTGCGAACAGTGGATTGGAGTAGTAAATGGCGGAAAGACAGGCAGCAGGTTATCCCAAGAGTTTGCAGGACCTTATGGCGGTTGTCGAGAAGACAAGACCGGAGCGTATTGCCAGGGTTCATGATAATGATCTCTTCCCCAGGCTGTCGAAGAAAGAAGCGGATGAGATCCTGAACAGGCACCACCCCGATTACAGGCCCGGAGGCCGAAGGAAGCTGACCGTCGGCCCGAACACGGGAGATGTCCTTGCCGACGAAATAGTCGATCTCCTTGAATCCCGGAGCCGAATCGATCCGGAGTCATTTCAGGACCGGCTCAGCCATGCCGACCGTGAAACCGATCTGCTGATCATCGGCGGGGGAGGCGCCGGGAGTGCCGCTGCCCTCTTTGCCCTGAAGCATGGCCTGAATATTATCATCTGCACCAAACTGCGCCACGGCGACTCCAATACGATAATGGCGGAAGGAGGAATTCAGGCCGCAGACAGAGGCCTGGACTCACCCTACTATCACTATCTGGACACGATGGGAGGCGGTCATTTCGCAAACAGGCCCGAACTGGTTAAAGCGCTGGCTATGGATGCCCCGCTTGTTATTGGCTGGCTGGAAGACCTGGGGGTGATGTTCGACAAAGATGCAGGCGGAGAAATGAAAGAGTTGAAGGGTGGGGGCATCTGCAGGCGCCGCATGCACTCTTCGGCCGACATGATCGGCGCCGAAATTATGCGCGTACTGAGGGATGAAGTCCGGAATCATCCCGGCAAAATTGATGTCATAGAGTTCTCTCCCGCAGTAGAGCTGCTTCTGGACGAAACGGGCGCCGCGAGCGGGGCCGTTCTGTATAATATGGAGACCGATCGCTACCTGATAGTCAAATCGAAAGCGGTTATCCTGGCTACAGGGGGGAGCGGCCGGCTCCATATCCAGAAATTCGCGACAACCAACCATTACGGGGCTACCGGCGACGGCCTCGTCCTTGGCTACCGGGCCGGGGCGCCTTTGGCCAACATGCGGTATGCCCAGTATCACCCGACGGGAACGGTATTCCCCGAACAGAATTTCGGCCTGTTGATTACGGAAAAGGTGCGCACGCTTGGGGCTCAATTCTTAAATGTCAAGGGACTCGAGTTTGTGAATGCCCTGGAACCACGGGATGTCGCTTCATCCTGTCTCATTCGGGAGTGCACGGAGCGGAGGAATGGCGTCACAACGCCTACCGGAAAGACGGGCATTTGGCTCGACTCTCCGATGATAGACATCCTTCGGGGCGAAGGGACGGTCAAACGGGAATTGAGCGCGAAATATCTTCAGTTCCAACGCTATGGAATAGATATCGCAAGAGAACCGATTATTGTCTATCCCACACTGCATTATCAGAATGGGGGTCTGGAAATAAGTGAGGAAGGTGAAACGCGAATACCGGGTCTGTTCGCTGCCGGCGAGGTCACAGGCGGCGTTCATGGGGACAATCGACTGATGGGAAACTCCCTCCTGGATATACTCGTCTTTGGAAGAAGGACCGGCGTGAAGGCCGGCAACTTCATCAAATCCCGAAGGTCCGTCAAGCGGCTCTGTCTGGATCATCTCCGCAAGTATCACGGAGAACTGGAAAAGGCCGATTTACCGGCAAAACGAACAGCTCCCATACTTCTGCCGGACTATGTAAACAAGAGTACTGAGTACTGAGTGCTGAGTGAATCCAGGTCCTGTGGCCTGTATCCCGAGAGTGTCTGAACAGCCCGGACAGTCTCGAGTCTTTCACGCCTGCTTCATTCGTTTGAGCACGCTGCGCGCAAAGATCGTGAAGGGAAAGAGACATTTTTCTCTGCTCTCTCCGCGCGCTCTGCGGTGAATCGTTCTGCGAAACAAATCAGCTCTTTCCTGCACCTTTCGTCTCCGGGGCGGACCCTATGCGGAGATTCTCTTCATGAATAGTAACATTCAGCTCTTTGTAAAGTCTTGTCCTCAACCCATCGACTATTTTCTGCTCTTGCTGGGCGCGCAGTCTCTGGACGATTGCCGGTTTTACCTGATCATAGTCCAGACTCTTTCCGGACTTCCTGTCCTCGACCAACATGATATGATACCGATTAGCCATTCGGATTGGTTTGCTCGTTTGACCTTTTGACAGCGCAGAGATGACCTGCGCTATTTCGGGGCTCATTTGCTCTCTCTTTACCCAGCCGATCAAACCACCATTCGCTTTGGACGGATCGACCGATCTCTGCCGGGCCAGTTCCTTGAAATCGGCCCCGGCTTTTAGATCTTTTGCAGTTCGTTCCGCCTCCTGCTCATTCGCGAGTACAATCTGCCTGAGTCTGACCCCCTGGGATTCAGCGAACTGTTCTTTATTCAATTCATAGTAAGCCTTGGCCTCTTTCTCGCCGGGAAGAACCTCTTTTGCCAGTTCTGTCCGGAGCAGTTCGCCCATAAGTATTCTCTTTCTGGCATTGTCCAACGCCTGCCGGACCTCCGGCTTTTCATCCAGCTTAAGCCGTTCCGCCTCCTGACTTAAGAGGCTGGCCGTGACAAGATCATCAAGGATGTATTTCCTGCCCTCTTCTGTTTTAAGCCGCTCGCGGTACATCGGGGGCAGACTTTCAATAATCCGATCCAATTGTTTAACAGTGACCGTATCTTTGCCGATCTTGGCCACCACCGGTGAGTTGTCGGCTGAACCGGCTGCCGGGGACGTTTGTCCTTCGTCTTTGCCGCACGCGGAAAAAAGCGAAACGAGAATGAAGATGGAAACCAGTAGATAAACAAAATAGCGACGCTGCTTATTCATAAGCCTTCCTTCCGGGACATTTATATTATCAATAACATACCTCTGCCGTAGTAGCAAGAAGCGGTTCGCCGCAATTCGTCGCCAAATCTGACTGATGCGCAAGCAAGTATCTGATGTCCCGGTGGCCCATTCAGGCTAAAGACCGATTAAAGCTTTCAGCGATTCCGTCTCAGGCGTATCAGCTAAAGAATAAGAAAACAACGTCTTAAGCTGAATACTGATAGCCAGATCCACCGCCTGTTTGCGGTTTGATGGGCTATTGCGGAAACGAAGACGAGTCAGGCACAAGGGCGGTGGATTGACCACAGACCATTAACCACAGACGATGTTTGTCCATGGTCCATCGTCTACGGTCAATCCGTCGCGGAGATCAGTCAGTTGCTTAAGGCGCAGTCAAATCTGGCGACGGATTCAGGACTGAATAACGACTTGACACCTGCTAACATACTGCGGAAGTGGGGGGAACGGCCGGTATCCGTTTACCGTTATCAGTTCACCGTTGTCCGACGGAACATGCTCAGATTCTCTTCGGCATAAGGTAGACGCATTCCCCGTAGATCAGCCTCAGTGATTCATGGGGCTGAAGGGCAGCTCGTCGGTGAACGGTCAACGGTCAACAGTGAACGGTTATTATGCGCCTCAAAT
>JAZDGK010000154.1:0-24734 GCA_043806955.1 Pseudomonadota bacterium
TCGTCGGCTGCATACTCATGGGTATGCGCCCTCCTCGCGCCTTGCCAGACGGGCGCCTCAGCACTCAGAATTGCACAACTTATTCCGTGACAGGCCCTTACCTTGGAATTCTGTCCCTGGAGATGTCTGGAACTCTTGGGGGTTTCTTTCCTGGTGCATAATCGTACTGTTTGCGGCATAATGGGGTCATTTTGCGAGAGATACCCTATGAACCCTCACATGGCCTTTTTTGCCACTGCCCCGAAAGGTATTGAACCCCTTTTGGCAGAAGAACTCCGAAACCTCGAAGCCAAGGAAGTCGTTCAGACCCGTGCGGGGGTCTCCTTTCGAGGCGCCCTTGCTACCGCTTACCGGGCGTGTCTCTGGTCTCGTCTCGCCAGCCGCATCCTTCTGCCTTTGACCAGTTTTCATGCCTCCAGCCCTGCGGAACTCTATGACGGCGCCCGGTCTCTCCCCTGGAAAGACCACATGGCCGTCCGTGGCACCCTGGCCGTCGACTGCAATACTTCACAGTCAACGATCACCCATTCACATTTCGCCGCGATGAAGATAAAGGACGCCATTGTCGACCAGTTTCGGGACGAATGCGGGGTTCGCCCTTCTGTGGATATCTCGCAGCCCGATATGCGCATCAATGCTTATATCCATCGTGACCGGGCCACGCTCAGTCTGGATCTGTCCGGTGAGAGCCTGCATCGCCGGGGATATCGGGAAAGAGATGTGGCGGCGCCGATGAAAGAAAACCTTGCCGCGGCCATTCTGTTGTACGCCAAATGGCCTTCGATAGCGCAGGAAGGCGGAATGCTTGTGGATCCCATGTGCGGATCGGGAACTATCCCGATAGAGGCGGCGCTCTTAGCTGCAGACATAGCACCCGGCATGCTGAGGTCAGGTTTTGGCTTTCTCGGGTGGAGGCATCATCACGAGTCGGTGTGGATGGACCTGCTTTCCGAGGCGAGAGACCGCCGCCGGAAAGGGTTGGAAAAGCTGCCTCGAATTGTCGGCTGTGATAGAGATCCCAGAGCTGTTGCGGCAGCCATGGCCAATGTAGACCGGATAAAATTAGCCGGAAAGCTGCACTTCGAACGCCGGGATGTCTCCGATCTGCATCGGCTGCCCGGAATCAGGGATGCGCATGGCCTGGTCGTCGTCAATCCGCCTTATGGAGAGCGACTGGGGGGGGAAGAGGACCTATGCGGGCTTTACAGCAGTCTGGGGAAACGATTAAGGCAGGACTTCATGTACTGGAAAGCTGCCGTCTTCACCCATTCTCCGGAGCTCGGAAAAAAGATCGGCATCAGGGCCCGCCGTATACATACTCTTTATAACGGCGCCCTGGAATGCAAGCTCCTCCATTTCGAAATTGATCCGCAGTGGTTTATGCGGGAATACCGCAAGCCGGCACAACCCGCGGCTGCCGGGAAGCAACCGGCCGTCTTACTGCCTCCAGGAAAGCTGGAAGACTGGGGGAATAAATGAACGAAAAAAACGTTTTGGGCTTCAGATCTGCCAAAATCGTCCAGACGACTCATCCACATCCGGAACGCCTTCAGTTCCGGAAGACTTTGTCCGATCAAATAGGTAAAGATTAAGTCTTTTGCTGCTCGCGCATGCGGTCGTCACTGGAATCTCAAGAAGGGGGCGGATTCGGCTGAAAACCAGACGAGGGCTGTGGGATATCCTCAGGCTCAAGACGAGTGTTTCCAAAGGACGTTCCGACGGCCAAGATAATTTCTCTTCTTTGTCGGAAAAAGAAGACTCGGAATTACGGCAGAAGCTTTTCCACAAGCTCAGGCAGGTGATCCTCTGTGTCGGCTTGAACACGGACGTGCTGGCTGAAGTTGCTACCGGTTTCCTAAAGAAGGTGAGATTCCTTTCTGATCTGAAGAGATATGATGAACTGGTGGGGGCGCTTCTCGGATCGTACGATCTGACCGATTTCAACTGCCGCGTATTCGAGGTCTTGTTCGCACACGACTTTGAAATGAAGGGCCGAAAACTTCATTTTGACCTGAATAACTCGCCGGCAAAAGGAAAAACCGGCCATTTCTGCTACGATGCAAACGGCTCAAAACTGCACTTTTGCCCCCTCAGCCAAACGTCTTCAGATGTCCGCGCAGTGGATCCACAGCTTATGCCCAGAAAATCTCATGACATGTTATCGGGCGAAGACGCCCAGAAAGAAGGCATAATTCGAATCCAGAATTTCATGATCAAGAAACATCAAGATCATTGCAGGAAGGCAAAACTCCACGAAACAGGATCAGCCAACTATTTTGTTGTAGTAAACGTCTCGGACCTCAATCTTGACGTCTTTGACCGTTATGACTGCATGTTGACGGTTCACGGCGGCCCTGGTGTGCCGGTTTACTACCGGCGTGACATTTTGGGGTTATGCCAGGAACTGCCTCCTGACAACAAATACTTTTCTTTATTTCGAGATTTCCGTGAAACGGTCTCCGGGGTTCTTTTTGTCAAATTCACGAGAACGACAGGCGTATTCGACCGTTTATTTGTGAATCGCGATCTGCAATACTTTTTTGTCCCAAACAACAGTCTTCTGAACAATGAAGAGTTGGATTCCGTCGCCGGTCTCATCTCCTTCCTGAAGCCCTGGCCATAAAAGACAGCAGGAACAATCAACAACGTTCACTGTTCACCGACAACCCTTTCCTTAGCCTTATCTTCTCAACCCGCAACCCGCAACCCGTAACTCGTAACTCATTTTTCCGGCATGATTTTGAACCGCTCGGCTACTCGATAGCAGTCCTGCTGTATCCGGTAGTCTCCATAGAGAGCAAGACGAATCCGGTTTAGAACTGGAAGCAGATGGCCGGGAAACTTCTCCTGCATCAATACCTTCGAGAATTCCTCAAAAAAGCGGTAAACGGAAAACCTGGACCGGCTTTCCGTAAAGCGAAGCAGTTTCTTCTTCGTTGTCTCTTCTTCACCCTGAGCAACTTTTGCGATCCGTTCCGCAAGTACCTCATCTATGTGGGGGATCATAATGGTTTGAAGAAGATCCAAAGCCTCTTTTCCGGATCCCGCTTCAAAAAGAACCTTAACCTTCTCGGCCCGGTAGACCATATTGGCGGGATCCACGGAAAGAAGCCGGTCGTACCGGGACAGCGCCCGGGAAAAGGCGAGTCCGGACGTGTATAAGTGCGCGAGCTTCAGGTCCCCGCGTTCGCTTCCCGGGTATTCCCGCGCCCAGGTTTCATACTCCTGTAGAGCCCGGTCCGGATCCGTATTCTCAAGTGCCCGGGCCAGAAACCACCGGGAGAGAAAAAGGCCGGTGTGGGAGTCTTTGATTTTCTCGTAAACGGCAATCATTTCCGGCCATTCAAGAAGGTCGCAACGGAAGAACTCCTCGTCCCAGAAGATATCCGGTCTTTTCTTACACAGGTAGTCGATCTCGCGGTCAATCGTCTCCACAAAAGGAGCATTGCCCATTTCCAGAGAGCACTTCTTAAGACCGATCAGAGCACGGGGAGAATACGGGTTTTGACGGAGGGCTGCATTATAGGCAGCACACGCATCCCAGAATCTTTCCCGTCTATAATAGATTTCTCCAAGGGCGTCCCAGACGCTTGCCGAGATCTCCGGTTTCCTGCATATGCGATGACAAATCTCTATTGCCTCAGTCCATTGCTCCCGAATCATCAACACTCTAACCAGAAGCAGTCTCGCAGCGTCCGCGCCGCTCGTTGAAATCAAGTACTCCCTTAATGTATGCTCGGCCTCGTTGATCTTTCCATCTTCCAGGAAAAGCAGGGCAAGCCCTCGAACTGCGCAATACGAATCAGGCCTCTTCAGGATTATCTTTTGATACTCGGCCCAGGCACAATCCTTTCGTCCTTCAGCCAGGTAGAGATCTGCGAGCCCGTTTCGCACTGTTTCCGAATCGGGATCATCCTTCAAAAGATCAAGATAAATGCTTCGACTCTTAGAGAAATTCCCGCAGCGTGTCTCGATCCCGGCGAGACCGAGAAGCACATTTTTTGAACCCGGGTCCAGGACCAGGAGACGCTCACAAGTCTTGCGTGCTGCTTCATATCGTTTTAGACTCAGTTGGATCCGTGCTAAACCGATCGAGGCATTTATGCTGTCCGGGTATGCCGCCACCAGCTTTTCAGTAACTTCAAGCGCAAGATCAAGCTTGCCCGAGATCTCGAAAATGCCGGCAAGACCTTCCAATCCACCCGTATTCTTTTCGTCCTGGGAAAGGACTTCTTCAAATAATCTCTGCGCCCGAAAAACCTCTCCACTCTTCAGGAAGAGACCGGCAAGAGAAAGTTGGGGTGCAATCAGATCGGGATAGAGCTCAACAACAGTTTGCCATGACCGCACAGCTTCTTCTTCCCTGCCCGTCGTCTCAAGCAGGCCGGACCGCTTGATGAGTGCCTCCTTGTTCTTGGGATCTTTGATCAGAATCTCTTCTATGGGTTTGATTGCCTTATCCATTTCACCCATCTTCGTCAGAAGCCCGGCAAGAAGAAACCTGAGTGCCTTGTCATCCGAATACGTCTTGCACAGGTCCTGGTAGAGCGAAACCGCGTCTGCATACCGCTCGACTTTCAGGTAAAGACCGGCAAGTCTCTTGGAGACTCCATCGTCTTTCGGCACAAGGGCGAGATATGCTTCATACTGCCCTATGGCCGAAGCATATTGCCCCACCCCGGATAATGTATCTCCGTATTCGAGCAGGCCTTCCTTGTTTTTCGGGTCGAGTTTTACGAGGTCTGAGAGGTGATCTATGGCGTTCATGTGTAATCCCAGATCGTGCTCGATCTGCCCTATTCTGAGCAAGAGCTTGGTATCACGTGGATTATTGCTCAGCAGCTCTTTTAGATGCGGCAAGGCATCCTTCTCCCGTTTCTTCTTCAGATAGAGTTGCGCCAGTTTCTCGTGGCCATGGATATCGTCGGGAGCTATTTTCAGTAAGGTGGTGAGTGCACTGATTGCTTCTTTCTCGTTGCCGGCGTTTGTAAGACAGTCTGCATATCGATGCAGGAAAACGACATCTCTCCCTTTGGCCCCCAGCAGACGTTCATAGTAAACCGCGGCCTGTTCAAATCTTCCCAGATTATCCAGGCAAACGGCCACACTGTAGTTCAAATCAGCATCATCCGGCGCTCTTTTCGACAATTCGTGAAGATAATCCAGTGCCTCGTTATATCGTTTCAGCCGGAAACAGCATTCTCCAAGTCCCTTGCGCACGGCACTGTTTCCCGGTTCCCAGGCAAGGGCTCTTTGATATAGTTCTATCGCTCGCTTCTCCATGCCTTCTCCGGCCAGAAGGTCTGCCAGGGCGATCACAGCATCGATTCGATCCGGCTCCGATTCCAGGAAAATCTCCAGTGCCTGGATAGCCTCTGTATTACGCCTGACATATTTCAGGATCTGGGCCAGTTCGAAACGCGCTTCGTTGAGACTCGGTTTTACCTCAAGCAATTCCTTATACAACGTTAACGCCGCGTTGTATTTCTTTTCCCGTGAGAGAATCCGGGCCGTATCCCATTTAATCTTCCAGGAGGGGACATTTGTTTGATCAAGAATGACCCTGGTGCGGGGGACGATCGGATGAGACGATCTCTTCTTGTTCGATCCGGGCGCAGGCTCCGCATCTGCCGCGGCAAAAAGCATTACAACCAGCAAGAAGCCTGCGAGAGATCTCTTCACCGGCCCTCCCGCAAACGGGGGTCTATTGCGTCTCTTATACCCTCGCCAAGGAGGTTGTAGCCCAAGACAGTGACGAGAATGGCTATACCGGGGTAAAAAGACAGCCACCATGCCACCTCGATGCTCTCCTTCCCGGCAGTGAGTATGTTGCCCCAGCTCGGGGCAGGCGGCTGGACGCCGATACCGAGAAAACTCAAAGCGGATTCGGTCAGTATCGCCCCTGCCACCCCGAGCGTCGCCGCGACCAGGACAGGCGCCATGGCGTTCGGGATGATATGCCGCCATATTATTCGCATATGTCTTGCACCGAGCGAACGGGCAGCCAGGACATAGTCTCGTTCCTTAAGGGACAGGATTTCCGCCCTTATGAGCCGGGCGATCCCCATCCAGCCCGTAGCACCGATAACGATCATGATATTCCAGATGCTCGGATCAAGAAATGCCACGACCGCCAGTATCAGAAAAAAAGTGGGGAAACAAAGCATTATGTCCACAAATCGCATAATGATCGAATCGATCGGGCCTCCATAATAGCCTGCCATGGCCCCCAGCATGACCCCGATTACCGCGGCTATGCCCACGGAGACAAAACCTACAAGCAGCGAAATCCGGCCGCCCCATATAATCCGGCTGAGAACGTCCCGCCCCAGTTGGTCCGTGCCGAAGGGATGGTCATAACTCGGCGCCTCCAGAATGCAATTGATATCGATGTAACCCGGATCATAAGGCGCGATTAGAGGTGCGGAGATGGAGATGACAAACAGACCTGTAACTATAACAGCACCCGCCAGCCCAAGCCGGTGCAGCTTGAATCGATACCACGAATCGCTGAGTAAGGTTTTGTTCATTCTCAGACTCTCAGCCTTGGCTTAAATTCCATTGTCCATTGGCCTCTTGCAAAATTCCAATATTCTTTCGTGCTCGTAATCGTAATCGATTTCCCGTGTCGTTTTCTCCACTTTCCGATTACGATTACGAGCACGATGAACCGAATGGTAAGTTAACTCAATAGTCATCTTCCGCAATTGAGTTCTCAAATGCGAAATCGGGATTCCCGCCTTCCAACTTTTCGGCTTCCCAGCCTCCCAGCCCAGCCCTTTACCCATAAGTAGTGCATAGCAATGGCTGAAAGTGTTTGCGTAATCTATGGTGTTGAATTAACGAATTTAACTTCCTCTCCACCATCCTGGGGGAGAGGATCGAGGTCAATACTGTTGAAATAAGGAAATTTCAGTCCAAATCCCTGTTCCTCATGGCTGGATGCATGTGGCACAGCAGCCCTCGGCTGTGAAATCAGGCCCCGGATCACAGCCGAGGGCGGCTGTGCCACACTTGGTGTTTTCCACTCCCGGCCTAATTCAACAGCATTGAGGATCGAGGTGAGGGGGACGCCAGTTTGGTCGCTCCAAATTAGCCCCCTCACCCTGCCCTCTCCCCCGCGGACGGGGGCGAGGGGGACGAACCTGGCGATTCACAATGCTATGCAATACTTATGGGTAAAGGGCAGTCCTAGCCTCCCAGCCTCCTAGCCTCCTAGCCTCCCAGCCTCCCAGCCTCCCAGCTACTTCACTCTTATCCTCGGATCGACAAGGGCGTACGAAATATCGGCTATGAGGTTTCCGGCGAGGGTCAAGGCCGCTCCGATTACCAGTTCGCCCATTACCACGGGATAATCCCGGGCCATGACAGCTCCATAGAACAGTTGTCCCATCCCGGGGATAGCGAAGATCGACTCGAAGATTACGCTACCGCCGATCAGGCCGGGCAAAGACAGGCCCAGCAGGGTAACAACCGGGAGGAGGGCGTTACGAAGGGCGTGCTTAAATATGACAGTATTTTCGGACAGGCCTTTGGATCTGGCTGTAAGAATATAGTCCTGGCGTATTACTTCAAGCATGCTGCTCCGCATGTATCGAGACATGCCCGCCAGTCCTCCGAACGCGGATATGAAAACCGGCAGAATAAGATGCGATGCAAGGTCTGCGGCCTTTCCTCCCAGACTGAGGCATTCGTAGTCAAGCGATTTCAAACCG
The DNA here is from genome assembly GCA_043806955.1 of Pseudomonadota bacterium. Lineage (GTDB taxonomy): Bacteria > Desulfobacterota > QYQD01 > QYQD01 > JAZDGK01 > JAZDGK01. The sequence continues at coordinate 7,716 of JAZDGK010000154.1, forward strand.
GATATGGGCAGCCAGTCCAGGTAAACTCCGAAAAGAAGCATCAAAAGCAGAGCCAGCCAGAATCCCGGCATGGCGAATCCTAGAAAGACAAATACGGTCGTGAACTTGTCAAACAGAGAGTACCTGCGTACCGCCGAGATTACCCCGAGCGGCACAGCAACGATCAATATCAGACTCATGGAGAGCACGTTTAATGACAAGGTCACCGGCAATCGTTCCACGATTTTATGAATAACCGGTCTTCGATCGGGAGAGAACGATTGTCCGAAATCAAAATGCGACAATCGTTTCAGCCAGTCCCAGTACTGGACATGGAGAGGTTTATCCAGGCCGTATATGGCATTCAGCCGAGCCCGCGCCTCAAGCGATACCTTGGGCTGCATCATCGTCTGCATCTCGGTCGGGGCGCCCGGCGCAAGATGCATCACGGCAAATGAAATGATCGTAATCCCGAGAAAGATCGGGATCATAAGAAGCAATCTCTTAAGAATGTAAGCCGCCATTAAGTCCGTTCACTGATTTGGTTTGTTTAGTTTGTTTAGTTTGTTTGGTTTGTTTGGTTTGTTTGTTGCGTCCGGGGGCATTCCGCATGTGCAGTGCCTCCGGTCCATCTCTTCCCATTCCACAATCCGAAATGAGAAAACTCGCAGCCCCTAACACTCCATACTCAAGCAAACTCATCACTCATCACTCATAAAGTGACGTTGTTCCGCCTTGGGAACGAACCACTTTATAAAATTATGACTAATACCTGCGGGGGCCGGTTCAATTCCCTTGAATCGTGCGTGAACAACCGGCAGCGCATCCGGCACGTAAAGAAATAGATAAGGCTGTTCCTCAGCCAGTATTTCCTGTATGCGCCAGTATGCCTTTCTGCGTTCTTCCCGATCAAAGCTGCGCCGCCCTTTTTCAAGCAAGGCATCTACTTCACTGTTTTTAAAGGATATGAAGTTCAATTCGCCATCTTTTGTCTTAGAGGAGCTCCAAATGTCGTAAATATCGGGATCCTGTGATATCGACCATCCCAGAAGCGTGGCTTCAAATCTTCTTTTGTCGATGAATTCCTTTATGAAGGCCGCCCACTCGACAACCCTTATCTTGACATCAATTCCGATTTCTCCAAGACGGCGCTGAACGATTTCAGCCGTTCTGGCTCGGGTATCATTCCCCTGGTTAGTCATTATCGTGAAACGGAAAGGCTGTCCACTCTTATCCAGGATACCGTCGCCGTCTCGATCCGTCCAGCCGGAATCACTCAGGAGCTGCCGTGCCTTGGCGGGATCGTACGAATATCGCCGTACGTTCGGATTGTAAGCCCACGTTCCAGGAGTATACGGCCCCGTGGCCTCCTGCCCCAGACCGAGCAGCGCCCCTTTGATGATTTCGTTTCTGTCTATGGCGTACGACAAGGCCTGCCTTACCCGTTTATCCTTGAATTTCTCATCCTGGAGGTTGAAGCCCAAATAGGTATACCCGAATGATGGATAACGGAATTTATTGAAATTCTTTTCAAATTTGGGGTACTCTGTCTGCCGGGCGTACGCGAGGGGAGAAAGCCCCATGAAATCGATTCCGCCCGCCTTGAGCTCCATGAACATCGTTGCCGGATCCGGTATGATACGATATATGATGCGGTCAATAAATGGTCTGCCCTCAAAGTAGTTCGGGTTGCATGTCAGAACGACTCTTTCCCCGGCCTTCCATTCCTTAAACATGAAAGGACCTGTGCCCACGGGATTCCGACCTAGTGGACTGTTCACGATATCCCGGCCTTCCAGGAGGTGCCTGGGCAGGATCGACATGCCCCAGCTTGCCAGGGCAGGCGCAAACGGCTTGTCATAATGAACCCGGAATGTGTAAGCATCGAGAACCTCAGCCTTCTTCACCTGTTTAAAGTCTTCGGCATATGCAGTGGGCGTTTTGGGATCCACCATTAATCTGTAGGTGAACAGTACGTCGTCTGCCGTAAAAGGACGACCATCATGCCATTTTACGTTCTTCTTCAAATGAAACGTAATGATAAGACCGTCGGGCGAGACATCGAAAGACTCTGCCAGATCTCCGACCAGATTCAAGTCCTTGTCGTATTTCACGACACCGTTGTATATGAAACCGCCCACTTCGTGAGAGGCGCTGTCAGCAGCAAGAGGCGGGATCAACGTTGATGGTTCTCCGATGGACCCCTGAATAATCGCATCGCCATAGCAGGGAATTCCCGGCTTCGAAAACCGAACCGGGCGCCTGTCGCCGTCCGATTGCGAGCAGCCGATAACGACCCAGGAAAAAAGGACTGCTGCGGCCAGAAAAGCAGCGTATTTCTTGATCTCAAAGCGATTGCGCATACCCATAACAGCGGTCATTATACGGCAAATATCGGGTTGAAACAATGCCTGATTTAGGATACTCTACGTGTTACGGGGTCGAGTAATAGGTTCCAGGTTCACGGTTCACGGTTATTCGTTGACCCTGAACTGCGAACTGGTTTCTTTTGAAACCATATTGTGATCGATACCATCCTTAACTTTAGGCACTTTAGCTCACTTTAGTGCACTTTAGGCACTTTCAAAAATGAAGAGATCGAACGGACTGCTTCTCAAAGTACAGAATCTCAGAACCTATTTCTACGGGAACAAGCACGTCATTCGGGCTGTTGACGGTGTCAGCTTTTCCGTAAACAAAGGACAGACCGTATGTATCGTGGGTGAATCGGGTTGCGGGAAAAGCATGACCGCGCTTTCCATAATGCGTCTCGTACCCCACCCGGGCAAGATTGTCGCCGGTTCCGTGGTGTTCGAAGGTGAAGATCTCGTAACGAAAAATGAAAAGGAGATGTGCTCCATAAGAGGCCGGCGGATTTCCATAATTTTTCAGGAACCGATGACGGCCCTTAATCCCGTCTTTACCGTTGGAGATCAGGTAATCGAAACGTTGCACGTCCACGAGCACCTTCCCGCCGGTGAGGCCGAGAGAAGGGCTGTCGAACTCCTTGGTTTAGTCGGCATCCCCTCGCCTTCAGAACGTATGAGCCATTATCCTCATCAGTTGAGCGGCGGTCTGAGACAGAGGATAATGATTGCCATGGCACTGGCATGCCGCCCGTCTCTGGTCATTGCGGACGAGCCTACCACTGCCCTCGATGTGACGATCCAGGCCCAGATACTCGATCTTATCGCCGGACTTCAGGAAAAGCTCGGGATGGCCATACTGCTTATCACGCACAATCTGGGAGTGGTTGCTGCCGTTGCCGAAAGGGTTATTGTCATGTATGCCGGCCGCGTCGTTGAGGAGACCGAGGTCCATGCCCTTTTCGCACGTCCTCTTCATCCTTACACAAAAGGCCTCTTCGCCTCACTCCCCACGTTGTCCCAGGAAAGACTGACCCCTATCCCCGGAGTCGTTCCTTCGCTCTTCGACTTGCCGGACGGGTGTGCCTTTCAGAACCGATGCCCGGAGGCCCGCGAAGAGTGCCGTCACAAAGAGATCGAGCTGGTCGAGGTTGAAACAGGACACTTTGTGCGATGTATTAATGTAAGGCAATGAATGTATGAGGCGCCTTGAGTTGCATCATATTCGTTTTTTCATTCCGCAATCCGCATTCCGCAATCCGAAATCGGTTATGGAGTAAAAATTTGGAACCACTCTTGAGGCTGGAAGGCCTCACCAAGACTTATACGATTAGAAGCGCCTGGGGCAGGAAAGGCCGCCGCTTAAAAGCCGTCGATGGAGTTGATCTGGCGATAATGCCCGGTGAAATAGTGGGGCTTGTCGGTGAAAGCGGCTGCGGCAAATCAACCCTTGGGAAGCTGGTACTTCGCCTCGAAGACCCCACGTCCGGGCGAATTCTATACAAAGGGGAGGATATCACCGCATGGCCTGAAAACAGGATGCGGAGTCTCCGCAGGCAGATGCAGCTTATCTTCCAGGACCCTTACTCCTCTCTTAATCCACGTCAGGATGTCTTTCATACCGTGGCCGAGCCGTTCATAATACACAGAATATGCAATAATAAAACGGAACTGGCCGAGAGAGTCTCTGCCATACTCAAGGATGTCGGCCTCGGCGAGGACCAGTTATATCGCTACCCGCACGAATTCAGCGGCGGACAAAGGCAGCGAATCGGCATCGCCAGAGCCCTGGCGCTTCATCCGGAATTCATCGTTGCCGATGAGCCTGTATCGGCCCTCGACGTCTCCATACAGGCACAGGTCGTCAATCTCCTTCTCGATCTGAAAAATAAGTTCAACCTTACCTATCTCTTTATAGCCCACGATTTACAGGTAGTGCAGTATCTCAGTACCCGAATTGCCGTAATGTATCTGGGGAAAATAGTGGAAGTGTTTGACAAGGATCTTCTGGGGCAGGTTCCACACCATCCTTACACCGAGGCGCTGCTTGCAGCGGCGCCCTATCCGGATCCCAACCGGCGCAGGAAACGCGTTGTTTTGGAAGGTGACCCTCCAAGCCCTCTCAACACTCCGCCCGGATGCCCTTTCCACCCACGGTGCTCCTATCACAGGGAAATCTGTACAACCGATCGTCCCCTCTGGCACGAAGCCGGTCAGCGCCAGTGGCTTTCCTGCCATGTGCGATAATCATTCTCTGTTGACCGTTATCCGTTCACCGTTGTCCGTAAGAACATGAAAAGCGCTTTTTCGGTGAACGGTGAACGGATAACAGTGAACGGTTATTAGCCCTTTCCTTCCGCTTTCAGGCAGTCTTTGAATTGCTTGTAAAAGCGTTCATGCTGATTCAAACACTTGTTGATTATTTCGCGCGCGTTTTCCAGGTCGCTTTCATTAATGATCGCGTCAGCAGAGTATGAAAAAGCCGCCAAACCGTCGAGGGTCCGTTGCTCTTTCGAAATGAGGAGAACGAATTCGTTTCGTCTGGACGACATCGGCAGGCGCTCGAGATATTTCATAACCGGGTTGTTTCCCGGTGATCCGTCTCCAAAGTTTTCGTGCAGTACTATAAGATTGTACTGATTATATCTTATCTTTGAATAGAGTGTCCGGACATCGTCGGCAAAGCTGGCCTTGATCTCCAGTGTCTTCAAGGCGCTGAGAATCCGTTCCCTCGCTCCTTGATCCTGTATGCAGACGAGCGCATTACTTGACCCTTCTTCACAAAAATCGATCGGGACCTCGACATCGGAAACGGCGCTGCTCTTTTCGGCATCTTGAGACGAGGTCACCGGTATTTTTCCCTTGCAGCTCGGACAGGTCAGGACTATGTCGACATTCCTGGGAAGCTTCTCGTCGGAAACGACAAAGCGTTTATGGCAGCTCGGACACGAGATTTCCATGATGCGTTACCTCTTAATAGAACGTTTCCCGTAATCGCGATCTATCTTTAAATCTTCAATGTCTGAAGTCTTCTCGCCTTTCTCGGCCTTGATTTTGTCCATCCCGCGTGCCACTATCGCACGGCGTGACCCATAAGCAAGCGCAGTTTCCTCATCTACCATGCTTTTTTCGTATCGGTCGAGAATATCCTTGTCGAAAGTCTGCATATGAAAGGCATCGCCTGTGTCAATGATATCGTAGAAAGTCTTGCCTTCGGACTCGCCGTTCAGGATGGCGTCCTTTATTCTGACGTTATTGCTCATGACCTCGAATACAGCCAGTCTACCGCCGCCGATTTTGGGCATCAGCTTCTGGCAGACTACCCATCGCATGGTATCGGCAAGGCGAATTCTTATCTGCTGTTCCTCGTCCTTAGCGAACATTCCGATGATCCGGTTTATGGTTTGTCCGGCATCGACCGTGTGCAGGGTTGAAAAAACAAGGTGCCCCGTTTCCGCGGCGGCGAGACCTATTTCTATGGTCTCACGATCCCGCATCTCGCCTACCAGAATGACGTTCGGGGCTTGCCTGAGAGAGGACCTCAGACCGCTTCCAAAGCTGTCAAAATCGGTGCCAAGCTCCCTTTGGTTAAAGGTGGCCTTTTTATGCGGATGGACAAATTCGATGGGGTCTTCCAGGGAGATTATGTGAACCGGTTCGGCCTCGTTTATCTCGTTCAGGATGGCCGCAAGAGAGGTTGATTTTCCTGTGCCTGTCGCCCCGGTGAAAAGGATGATGCCGTTCTTCTCTTTTGCCATTTTGTAGAACGTCGGGGGAAGTGCAAGTTCGGAGATGGTCGGGATGTGTGTGCTTAGTTTCCGCATTATGGTGGAGAAGCTCCCTTTTTGCTGGAAGACATTGACTCGAAACCGCGCCCTGCCGGCCAACTGGTAGGAGAAGTCACATGAACCTTCCCGCACAAGAATCTTCATGAGCCTCGAGTCCGAGTTTATCAGTTGGAGAGCAAATCTTTCCGCCTGGTAAGGGGTTATTTCCTGAACGGGAAAGTCCATCGGCACCGGTACCAGACGCCCGGATGATACCACCTGAAACGGCTTGCCGACAGTTATGTTCAAATCCGAGATACTGTCCGAACATTCGAGCATTCTACTGATTATGTAATCAATATCGGATGTGTTCATAAAGACACCTCATGGTATTTACTCGGGTTGTCAGGTTCAGGGCTCACAGTTCCAGATTTGTAACTGTTCACCGGTTCAAAGTTCCAGGTTCACGGTTCACGGTTATCTACTTTACGTTTTCATATTCTTGGAGATAGTCGATGAATCCGCGAACAGCAGCACGTCTCTTTTCCGGCCTGTTCGAAGACATCTTTGAATTCTCAGGGCGATATGTACTCCCATGTCTCAATATCTTCAAACCGCTCAATTTCTATTGCTCTCTTAACCTTGAACCGTGAACCTAGAACCGTGAACCAATTCGGTGAACGGACAACGGTTAACGGTTAAAATAATCATACTTCCGTAAAATCTTCATCAGCTTTCGCAAACTGGCGAAATTTTTCCTTGTTCATGCAGTTATTATAGGCAGCGGTCGGATCTATCCATCCTTTATTAAGCAGGTCCATGATCGCGTCATCCAGTGTCTGCATCCCGAACTTCTTGCCCGTCTGCATTGATGAGGGTATCTGATAAGACTTCCCTTCCCGTATCAAATTCCGCACTGCCGGGGTTGCAATCAGGATTTCAAGGGCAGCACACCGCCCTTTTACGTCTATCCGTTTAAAGAGAGTCTGGGAAACCACTGCTCTCAAGGCGTCCGACAGCGTCGACCGGACCTGGGGCTGCTGGTTGGCAGGAAAGATTTCTATCATTCTGTCCACCGTCTTGGCGGCATTAAGTGTGTGCAGGGTGGCAAAAACCAGGTGGCCCGTCATGGCCGCCTCCATGGCCAACGATATTGTCTCCAGATCGCGGAGCTCGCCGACCAGAATAATATCGGGGTCTTCTCGCAATGCCCCTCTGAGCGCTGCCGAGAAAGACTTGGTGTGTGTTCCGACTTCTCTGTGATTTACAATGCAACTCTGACTCTTGTGGACAAATTCTATCGGGTCTTCAACCGTAATGATATGGTCTCTTCGAGTCCTGTTTGCATGATCTATGATCGCCGCCAAGGTTGTGGATTTGCCGCTGCCCGTAGGCCCCGTCACCAGAACCATGCCTTTCGGCAGTCCGGCCAGTTTGGTGATGACACCAGGCAGTCCTAACTGCTCGGCCGTAAGGACATTGCTCGGGATCTCTCTGAATACGGCTCCGACACCGTATTTCTGCATGAAGAAATTGGCCCGGTATCTTGCCAGTCCGGGTATTTCATATCCGAAGTCGATATCCCCGGTTTCTTCAAAGACTTTGATTTTGTCCTCCGGGGTAATCTCATAGAGCATGGCCTTTAATTCGTCGTTTTCAAAGAGCTTGTATTTTACGCGCTCCATTTCGCCGCGTATACGCAGAATCGGTTGAGAACCGGATGCAAGATGCAAATCCGAAGCACCCTGTTCATGCATAAGCTTAAAAAAGGCATCAATCTGAGCCATATTCCCGGGCCGCCTTTCATGAGTATTTGGCCTTAATATCGACACAAGAGCCGAAAACTTTAGCTAGGAGCCTGTCGGACTTAGGATGATCTACTGCGGAAAGTGGAGGGAACGGCCCAAATATCCCCGAATTTTCGTTACATGGGGAGACCATGCGCCTCAAATTCGTGAATATTTGGTCTCGTTCCTCCACTTCCTCGTAACGATCCCCTAAGTCCGACAGGCTCCTAATTTCCGGATTCAGGCATTCAGCCGCCACTCCCGGCATCTGAATGCTGACTGCTCGAATGCGATCCCGCCCCTGACCGGCTTCATGGTAGCATTTGAGTGTGGTCCTTTCCAAGACATATTTCATCCCGAATCCACCACCTATTCTCCTGTTGCATCCGTGGGCGAAGTCAGAATACGTATGTGAAATCACTTGACCTTGGATGGTGGATTGACCGCGGACCATGGACCACTGACGACCGCAAGAAAAACCAAATCAAATGTCCAATGTCCAATTCTCAATTTCCAACGTCCAAGTATTCTGACTTCGGTTCTTTACCGTTGGACATTGGTAATTGGACATTTTCTTATCCCATGGTCTATCGTCCATCGTCTATGGTCAATCCGCCTCCGCAGATCCGCCATTTGCTCAAATCTCAGCAAGATTTTGGATTAGGACTTGACTTTGCATTTACAAATGATAAGTTCCAAATTTTGATAATTAGCATCTCCAGAAACGCTCGTTTATGCCTTTTTCTATCAAAAGAGCCCCCTGCAAAATGTTCAGTTTTGCCCAAGGTCAAGGAAGGCGAAGATTTTAACCGGAGGAATACATTGAGTATTTTGAGGATTAAAATGTGAGCCTGACGCAGAGATTGGGCAAAAGAGGACGTTTTGCAAGAGGCTCAAATGCTTTGTCGTTCTGAAGAAAAACCCGTCTGCTTTTCTCAGCGGTTAAAACACTATACGTAAAGAAGAAAGGAATAAAAATGGGGATTCAGGTAGACAAGGTTCGCAATATTGCGCTCATAGCTCATAGCGGAGCAGGAAAAACATCCTTGGCGGAAGCCATGCTCTTCTTGTCAGGGCGGACCAACCGGTTGGGCAAAGTCGATGAAGGAACTTCCATCATGGATTACGAACCCGAAGAAATCCGGAAAAAAATCACCTTAAGCTCTTCTTTCAACTTTTACACCTGGAAAAAAATAACCGCCTACATCATAGACACCCCGGGCGACGACAACTTCCTGACCGATACCAAGATGTCTCTTCAGGCGGTTGATGGTTCCGTACTGGTAATCGATGCCGTCGACGGAGCCAAACCGCTCACGCAAAAAATATGGAATATGGCTGAGGACTTCCACCTTCCCCGCCTGATATTCATAAACAAGCTTGACAGGGAACGTGCTGATTTTGCGAAAACCCTCGACAGCATATCAGCCGTATTGAATGCCCGATGCGTGCCCGTGCAGATGCCTGTCGGCGCGGAGGACAAATTCTCCGGAGTCGTCGATCTGATTACTGAAAAGGCTTACAGCTTCAGCCCGGATCAGTCCGGTCAGGCAAAAGAAATCCCGATCCCTGAAGATATGAAGGGCGAGGTGAGCAAATGCAGAGAGAACCTTGTCGAGTACGCCGCCGAAACAGATGACGCCCTCGTTGAAAAATTCCTCGAAGAGGGAACGCTGACAATTGATGAAGTAGGCAAAGGCCTTGCTGCGGGCGTCGCTCAGGGAAGATTCGTCCTTGCATGCTGTGGATCTGCAACCCGAAACATCGGTGTCTCCCTGCTTATGGACGCAATAAACCAGTATCTGCCTTCGCCTCTGGAAAGCAGGGCACGAACCGCGCTAAGCTCAAAAACGAAGGAGAAAACGGAGGTTAAGCCCGATCCTGATGCGCCCCTTTCGGCCTTGGTCTTCAAAACCTTGTCCGATCCGTATGCCGGTCGCCTCTCAATAACACGCGTATATTCCGGAACAATCAAAGCAGACAGCAGCGTATACAACAGCACCAAAGGCACATCCGAACGTGTAGGACAGATCCTGGCGCTGGAAGGAAAGACGCAGAAGCCCGTAGAGGATATCGGGCCTGGACAGATAGCAGCCATTCCGAAATTGAAGGAGACAATGACCGGCGATACGCTTTGTACCGAGGCGGCAGCCGTTGTGTTCGAGGCCGTTCACCCACCACAGCCGGTAATCGCGTATGCCGTGAAACCGAAAACCAAGGCCGACGAAGAGAAAATATCGGCCGCTCTCGGCAAATTGAAAGAGGAAGATCCGACAATCTCCGTTACCCGCAGTGACCAGACCAAGGAGACGTTGCTCTGGGGAATGGGACAGGTACACGTCAGCGTACTTGCAGAAAAACTGAAGCGAAAATATAATGTCGAAGTCGGGCTCACTCTCCCCAAAGTCCCTTACAAGGAAGCCATCAGGAGTACAAAGCAGGGAGTAGTCTACAGGCATAAAAAACAGTCGGGAGGTGCGGGTCAGTTCGCCGAGGTGCATTTCGATATCAGCGCCCTTCCCCGAGGCACGGGTTTTGAATTTGAAAACGCCCTTGTCGGGATGAATGTCCCGCGAAACTTTGTTCCTGCCGTTGAAAAAGGTATTGTGGAGGCTATGCAGGAAGGTCCTCTGGCGGGATATCCCGTCGTGGATGTCAAAGTCAGATTTCATGACGGAAAATCACACGAGGTCGATTCCTCGGAACTGGCCTTCAAGATTGCAGCCATCCAGTGTTTTAAGAAGGGCATCCTGGAATCCAACCCAATTCTCCTGGAGCCGGTTATGAGTATGGCCATATCCGTCCCGGACGAATTCGTCGGGGATGTAATCGGCGATATGAACAGCCGGCGGGGTAAAGTGTTGGGTGTAGAGGCGAAACTGGGCCTTCAGCAGGTTTCCACACAGGTTCCCATGGTAGAAGTATTGCGGTATGCCACCGATCTTACTGCCATGACCGGCGGACGTGGTTCATTCACTATGGAATTCTCACATTATGAAGAAGTCCCGGCACACTTGACCGAGAAAATTGTAGCTGCCGCTAAACCGGATAAAGGATAAAATCCGTTCACCGTTCACCGTTCACCGTTGTCCGTAAGAACTCGTAAGTCGTTGAGACTGGCCTCTTGCGAGAGTCGAGTTTATGGGACCCGAAAACGTTTTTTGGGTGAGCAGTCAATGGCGATCTTGTTTTCTCCAAGCTATCATTTTGTTCACCATTGTCCGGTTGACGTGAAAGGCGCTTCTTCGGTGAACGGTTAACGGTCGACGGTCAACATTTTTCTCCCTGGGAGTGATCCTTGGAAAAAGATACCACGGGCCGTAAAGATATGCAGCCTCAGGAAGCTGAGGCTCTATTCAAGCAAGTAAGCGAGATGAGCGTTGCCGAAAAGATCAAGCTGGCGCTCACCGGCGGAAAAGAGGCGCGCGGTCTCCTTATTCGGGACGGCAACAAGCTCATTCAAATGGGTGTTGCAAGGAATCCGCGTCTCACCGATCTCGAGGCGATACAGATCGCCAAAATGAAGAGTCTCGATCAGACTGTGCTTCGCCACCTTGCCACCGACCGGAAATGGCTTAAGATCTACTCAATGAAAGTCGAGCTCGTCAAAAACCCCAAAACCCCCCCGGTCCTTGCCCTTAAGCTGATAACCCATCTTCGAGACGCAGACCTGAGGCAGATTGCAAAGGCAAACGACGTACTGAAAGAGATATCATTGCAGGCATTCCGGATGCTGAATCAAAAGAAATAACCCATGAGCCCCTTGCAACACTCTGTTTCATGTTCCGAGTTCCGTGTTTCGGGTTAAAAAACTCAAAACGTGGAACCCGAAAAATGAAAGATTTTCTTATGATGTTAACTCGTAACGCGCAACCCGAACATCTATTACGAGTAAGAGCATGAAGTAAAAACGGAACTTTTGCAAGAGGATCCCATGTATACTGTAAGCGTCATAACCGTAAGCGATACAGGCTTCGAGGGAAAGAGAGAGGACGTAAGTGGACGCGAAATAAGAAGAGTCCTCGAAGAGTCCGGGTATCGTGTCGTATCGAATACGATCGTGCCGGATGACCTCCACAGAATAGCGGGTCTTCTTGAGCGCCTCGCAGATGTTGACGGTGTCGATCTTGTAGTTACCACCGGAGGCACCGGGGTTTCGCCCAGGGACCTTACTCCTGAAGCAACATCTATGGTGATTGAAAAATCTGTCCCCGGTATACCTGAAGCGATGCGGGCCGCCGGCTTTTTGAAAACACCGCGCGCCATCCTATCACGTGGAATAACCGGGATAAGGAACAAGACCCTTATTATCAATCTCCCAGGAAGCCCGAAAGGCGCAGTCGAGAATCTTTCGGTCGTTCTGTCCGCAATTCCCCACGCCCTGGACAAGATAAAGGGTGACATCTCGGAATGCGCGTCCAGGTAAACCGGACGCACCGGATCTCTTGGAAATGACACTCTCTGAGAGAGTGTCTAAAAACTCTCAATTTTGTTTCAAGGTCAAGGAAGGCGAGGATTCTAACCGGAGGAATACTGTAGTATTTCGAGGATTAGAATCCGAGCCTGACGCAGAGATTGGACAAAAGGGAGAGTTTTTAGAGACTCTCTGAGACGCGATTCATTTTGTCTTCCCGTGATAGTCACATTTTGTTTGTATTTCTGCCAAAAGATGCTATGATATTTTCAAATACAGCGATTTAAAGTACGAAAGAAGTTGTGCCGATAATCAGATTAAAAAGAGCCTGTTGCAATATGTGCAATTTTGGCCGAGGTCAAGGAAGGCGAAGATCTTAACCTGCAAAGGCTTGAAGGCTGGGACGCTGGGAAGCCGGCAGGCTGCGAGCCAACCCCAACGATTCAGCTTTCCGGCCTCCCAGCTTCCTAGCTTCCTAGCTTCCCAGCCTGGTGAGGATTACAATCTGAGCCTGACGCAGAGATTGGGCAAAAGAGGACGTTTTGCAAGAGGCTCATAAGACAGACGGGTTCCGATTTCCTGGGTTGTGCGTGAAATGAGTGTTGGCCAATCTAACAATAAAAGCACTCAGCCGTCTTACATCTGTGGTTTCGGCCACAGTGCGGACAGCATATTAAGAGCGAAGGACTTGAGCCAGCAGCTCTGAACGGCAACCTGGGATAGCTGCCCCGGAGAGAGCAATCTCTCCGGGCTTTTTTTTGTAAAAACTCTGGCCACAAAGGCACCAAGACACAAAGAAGAACAATAATCAATCAGGAAATCACGAAATCAGGAAAAAGACAAACGAAACTACGAATTATCACGAACCTGCACGAACAAGATCCCTCTTTCCCACCCGTTCGTGTACATTCGTGTCATTCGTGGTTTCTCTTCATTCCGCATTCCGAAATCCGCAATCCGCAATCGACTCATTCCTATTGACGAGATCCCGTTTTTATAATAGCTTTCAGAGGCCGCCGGGCCAAATTCTCAAGGAGTCTCACCAATGAATATGCAATCTGAAAGAATAACCTTTGTCGGCAATAAGCTCCGGGTACCGGATCAACCCGTTATTCCATATATTGAGGGCGACGGGATCGGACCGGATATTTGGTCTGCTGCCGTTCGCGTTTGGGATGCCGCAGTGCAGAAAGCCTACGATGGAAAACGAAAGGTTGGCTGGCTGGAAATTCTGGCCGGGGAAAAAGCTTATTCTAAGACGGGCGAATGGCTCCCGGCCGAATCCTTCAACACCATTCGTCAGTGCCGCATCGCCATTAAAGGCCCTCTGTCCACGCCGGTGGGCAAAGGAATTCGCAGCCTGAACGTGGCGCTGCGGCACGAACTTCAGTTATATGCCTGCGTAAGACCCTCAAAGTATTTTCAGGGCCTGCCCAGCCCGGTAAAGCAACCGGAGAAGGTCGACATGGTTGTTTTTCGAGAAAACATGGAGGACCTCTATACGGGCATAGAGTGGGAGAGCGGCACCCCGGAAGCATCGAAGATAATCTCTTTCGTAAAAGAGTTTGCAAATAAGGCGATACCCCCCGATTCGGGTATAGGCATAAAGCACATAAGCGCCGGAGCTACGAAGCGACTTGTTCGAAAAGCCCTGCTTTATGCGATTGAGCATAAGAAGAGCAGCGTCACTCTGGTGCATAAAGGCAACATTATGAAGTTTACGGACGGGGCATTCCGTAGATGGGGTTACGAAGTCGCAAAGGAAGAGTTTCCTGAGACTGTAATTACGGAAGAAGATCTGTTTGCCCGACATGGTGGCAAGGCGCCCGACGGTATGATTGTAATAAGAGACCGCATTGCCGACGCCATGTTCCAACAGGTGCTCCTCCGTCCGGACGAGTACAGCGTTATCGCCACACCGAACCTGATAGGCGATTACCTCTCCGACGCCCTGGCAGCACAGGTGGGAGGACTTGGACTTGCGCCGAGCGCAAACATCGGCGACGGCCATGCCCTGTTCGAACCGATTCATGGCACAGCGCCAAAGTATTCCGGTCAGGACAAGGTCAACCCGAGCGCTCTCATTCTTGCCGGGTGCATGATGTTCGAGTACCTGGGATGGAACGAGGCGGCTGAAATCATCAGCAGGGCGATTCAGAAGACAATCCTGGGGAAAAGGGTCACCTACGATCTGGCGCGGCAAATTCCGGGCGCCGTAGAGTTGAGATGCTCACAGTTCGGCGATGCAGTTATAGAGAACCTCTGAATTGTTGGGTTTCGCTCCACTCAACCCAACCTACGTATGCATCGGTCCTCGATCATGCCGTCTTTGTAGCCTTTGTAGGTTGGGTTGAGGTCACGAAACCCAACACAAGACGTCCCGGCAGGATTCGTGACCTTTTCGAAACGCTTGCCCATGTTCCGTAACTTACTCTCAGCCTTCGCGAATCTCCTCTTCCCCTCCTCATGCCTGCTCTGCAGGAGCTCCCTGCCGGGACGCCCGAATATTCTCTTCTGCGGCAACTGTCTGGCCGGCATGCAATTCATAAGGGGTCCGATCTGTTCCCGCTGCGGCAGGCCTTTTACGGCGGATGCGCAGCCTGAACACCTCTGCAGCCAGTGTCTGAGCCAGCCGTGCCATTTTGATCTCGCGAGGGCAATAGTTCTCTATGACGGCCCTGTGCTGGAATCGATCCACCAGTTTAAATTTCGGAAAAAGACAGTCTTCGCCGAAAGCCTCGGGAGAATTGGACTCGGAGAATTGCCGCTCAATCCTGCCGCTTTTGATCTTTTGATTCCAGTACCCCTCCACATTAGAAGGCTCCGCGAACGCGGTTTCAACCAGGCGCTATTGCTCCTTTGGGAATGGGCGGGATCGGAAGAAGCAAGAATCGATTTCAGAAGCCTCGTCCGAACAAAATGGACCAAGCCCCAAGTGGGGCTTAATTTTCGGGAGCGCCGGCGCAACATAAAGGGGGCTTTTGCCGTGACCGTTCCTTCAGCAGTGGGCGGCAGAAAGATCCTCTTATGTGATGATGTCTTTACAACCGGGGCCACGGCAAATGAGTGCGCCCGAGTCTTGAAGGAGGCAGGAGCGGCTGAAGTCTCAGTACTCACTCTGGCCCGTGCCGCCTCGCAATGAACCAGGTCACACGATTTCTTCGTGTCCTTCGTGCTCTTCGTGGTGAAATCTCCTGGTTTTCCCTTGCACATTCGTGTAAATTCGCGGTTACAGGATAGAGGGTAATGATAGATGAAAGCTGGCATCATTCAATTCGCAATAAAGCCCGGTGATACCGGATATAATCTCGGGAAGGTCAAGGAAGGCTTAAATGGGCTGGCCCGGTATGGAGATGTGCGGCTTGCCGTTCTGCCGGAGATGTGGGGGACGGGCTTTCCGCTCGAGGTCATCCGAGATCTCGCAGACAAGACTCCCGAACTGATCCGTGCCCTGGAAGACCTCTCCCGAACTCATGAAACAGCAATTGTCGGCAGCCTCCCGGAGGTTCGAAACGGGAATTTATATAATACGGCCTTCTTTATCGGGACCGGTGGAAGTCCAGTCGGAAGGTACAACAAAATTCACCCCTTCCCGCCCACTGGTGAGAGCCTTCATTTTGCATCGGGGTATGAACTGCCGGTCTTCGAAACCGACATGGGAAAAGCAGGCGTAATTATCTGTTATGACCTTCGTTTTCCCGAACTCTGCCGCAGCCTGTCGAGCAAAGGAGCTCTCCTGATCATCGTCTGCGCCCAGTGGCCGGCGGTCAGGGCGGCACACTGGGAAACCTTGACTTCAGCTCGTGCCGTTGAGAACCAATGCTTCCTGCTGGCGGCCAATTGCTGCGGTACCGACGGGAGGATTTCTTTTGCCGGAAATTCGCGGATTATCGGTCCTGACGGGTCAATCATTTCCGGCGCGGGTGAAGCCGAGTGTACCATAGCCGCCGAAATAGACGTGTCGCAGGTTCACAAAGTGCGGTCCTTATTCAACACCATACCTGCTCCCCCGGTCCGGTCTTCGTACCGGTCCAGAATAAAGCCCCGGCAGGAATTAAAGGAACAGATTCTTCAAGTTAAACGAGAAGGGAAAAGGGTCGTATTTACAAATGGCTGTTTTGATATCCTCCATGTCGGACATGTTCGCTATTTGGAGAAAGCTAAAGAGCGGGGGAATTTCCTGGTGGTGGCTGTAAACAGCGATGACTCGGTCAGGAAAATAAAAGGGCCTTCGCGTCCCATAAACGACGAAATCAGTCGAGCGGAGCTTGTTGCCGCCCTCACCCCGGTCGATGCGGTAGTGGTTTTCCCGGAAGAGACTCCCTACGCCTTGATTGATCTCCTGAGACCGGACGTGTTGGTAAAGGGCGGGGATTGGGCGGAAAAGGACATAGTGGGAGCCGATATCGTGAGAGCTTCCGGGGGTGAAGTGGCTACAATTTCTTTTGTCGACGGATTCTCCACTACCAGGCTGATAGAAAAACTGATGGGGGGGAGGGAACAGGCATAGGGCAGAGAACCGGTCCTCAGCACCGAGACCTAAGTCCTTAACTCGGTACTCAGGGACTTAGAAGTTTCTAACGTACCGTTTTAGGATCAATGTCCAATGTTCAATGCTCAATAACCAATTTCCAATCAGGAGAGAGTCCTCCCTTGGACATTGAACATTGAGTATTGGACATTCGATATTGGGAATTGACCTATGG
>JAZDGK010000155.1:0-9622 GCA_043806955.1 Pseudomonadota bacterium
CAGAAGAAAATCTCATTATCAGTACCGTCCCAGCCCCACCAGACTACCTGGCCGATGTGGATTTGAGGAGCGTAGTCATTATAGCTGTTGTTGGTGAGCTGCTTTGTAGTCGTGCCGTCCCAGAAGAAAATCTCATTATCATCGCCATCCGAGCCCTGCCAGACTACCTGGCCGTTGTGGATTTGAGGAGCGGAGTCATCATAGCTGTTGTTGGTGAGTTGCTTTGTAGTCGCGCCGTCCCAGAAGAAAATCTCATTATCATGGCCGTCGTGGCCCTGCCAGACTATCTGGCCGTTTTCTATCCGAGGGGAAACGTCGCTGTTCGCATTGTGCGTCAACTGCAAAAGATCAGCGGACGCGGGTATGGTCGTCAAGATCAGTAGAAAGACCCCAAGGAATATCTGCAATAAGTTTGATAACATACTATTTCTCCGTAGCTTCTGTAATTGTAAATGTCCCCTTCATCAACAAACCGAAACTGTACGCCGGCACTCGTTATTATGAATCAGAAATTTGATGGTCTCGTAAAAAGTCGCAATTCCTCGTTTTTCGTCATTCCGGCGAAAGCCGGAATCCAGTATGTTCAAGTAGTTACGGTAGACCTGGACCCGGTTTTCACCGGGGTGACGACTTTTTACGAATTCATCAAATTTGGAAACTGAATAATTTCAACCTGTCCGGTTAGACTTTTTTATTTACGACCCGCACAAAAGGTGCGGTGTTTCAAGCGGAACCAATCTTTGTTGGGCTTCGCATTACTCAACCCAACCTACGAACTCAGGTTCAAGGTTCCAAGGTTCACGGTTCACGGTTCAAGGTTCAAGGTTCAAGGTCAGAGAGCGATGAACCTTAATGACCTAAAAATAGTTCATAGTTCTGGGTTCATAGTTAAAATCATAACCCGGAACCCGGAACGCAAAATATGAAGAGCTCAAGGCAACTAACCGTGAACCCGGAACCGTGAACCTGGAACCAGCTTCAGCAACAGCATGTAGGTTGGGTTGAACGGAGTGAAACCCAACAAATTGGCTCTCGTGCCTCTATGACCTGTCATGTTGGGTTTCGTACCTCAACCCAACCTACGAAACTACGAAACCTTGCTTACCATAAAGGCGATCGGAATGACTCGCATTTTGCGATCGCGGTTCTGGTGGGCAGAGCCCACCCTACGTGCCGAGCACCGGTTTTCACCGGTGTGATAACTTTTGCAACAGGCTTATTCCTATGAAACGAAACGGGCCGAAAGCCGCCCTGCGTGGAGAGTGCGGGGTGCTTCCGGCCCGAATCAAACGGCAATACTGAATGCGAAATACAAAAATCAGCGGGACAAGAACTGCTTTCTAACTGCAAATGTTACAGGGGCAGTCGGTCCTTCCAAAATCCGCTGCAAAGGTCTTTACGTCTTCGAGGTTGACCTTGCCGTCTCCATTCAGATCAGCGGCTGGGGCTCCGGCCGAATATGCCCGGATAAATTTGGCCAGATCGCTTCCATCCACGTCGCAATCCTGATCGTAATCGCCCTCACACGGTTTTGGAAGAATGGTCACCTTGATGCTGTCAGAGGCGGCATTCCCGGCGCTGTCGGTTACTGCCACTGTGATTGTGTGAGGTATGATGCATGCTTCTTCCCGCCTGGCGACTGAAAGGCTGTTGACTTTGATCTCCTGGCCTTCACCCAGGTACCCGTCGACGTCGGATGACCACCTGTACACATAAGGGAGCACGCCGAACTGTGCCTGACCGTGAAACACAATCGTATCCCCGACAACAAATCTCGACCCGTCCAACGGCCGGTCTATCTCAGCAACAAGAGGGATGAATTCTTCCGCTGCCGGGAGATAGATGTAGCCGGAAAAGTCCGGTACTACCGGGACTATCGCCGCCTGGAGAATGCCGGGCGGCCCGTCAGCAGGTACAGTATAGAAATCAGCATCCAGAATCCAGCAAGGAATCAAGTAGTTCTGGGCTTCACCCAATCTGCGTTCGTAGTAACCAAGAGTGGATTGTTTGACGGCGTAAAAGTCAAAATGGGGCAGTTGCTCCAGAGCGATCTTGTTTCTGAATACATCAAACAGCTTTCTGACGCTGTCCTCGGGCATAACGGCAACCGTGCCGGCGCCTTTGACGGTCTTCCACCCGCCGTGCGCACCGATAACCTCGCCTCCCTCGCCGATATAGACCTTGAGCTTGGCCCCCGGCCCCATGACTGAGGCTCCCGCACTTGTGCCGTCGAACGGCAGGTGACGGGCAAATTCTACCTGGTAGTTCGTCGCAATCCTGTTCGTCTCTTCTTCCCTTAATTCGTGTACCGTACCCCCCGGGCCGCCTTGTTCATTGGAGCCGAACTCGAAGATTCTTATTTCCACCTGTTCGTCCGGATCCGCACGATAGAGATAGGCGTCCTGCGGGAGAAGACCTCTGTCCGCAAGGTATGACCTGGCGGTCGCCATAGCCTGTTCCTTCCCCGGGAGTTTGATCGGTCTCGGCTCGCTCGGGGTCTTCCACAACTTCTTCAGGTTATGGTAACGGAAGCTTCCCTGGAACCGGTCCACGGTCAAGACCCTGCCATCATCATCCGCCAGGTAAAAATTCTCCCGATCCTCTCCGTAGTTGGCGGGAAGTTCAAAGTTCCTGGCCATCTGCGCGAGATACTCATTATCCACTGTCTCCGGGATAACCTCATAGAGCATCATACTAAGGGCGCTTGCCTGAAGCGGGGGCTCGCTTCCGGCAGTGTGGTCCCAGTACCAATACCATCCGTTATTGGTAGGATCCCCGCTCACGTATCCTTGGCCGTGGAGGTAATCATTATAGTTGTCGTAGACCTCAGCCAGAACCCGGGCCTTCACCCCCGATGGCTGAAGATCATCGACAGTGGAAAACCAGGCCTGAGTTACGGTTCTGGACCAATCCCACCAGCCGTTATCGATCATATACTCAGTCCACCTTTTGCCGTCTCCATACGAGATTACGTACATGGTATTGGCAAACCCGAGCATCAGGTGGAGACCATCAAAGGTGGTGTGCCAGTAGCTGCGATCGGCGAGAACGGAACAACTGTCAAAACAGATCCATTCGAGGTTGTTGTCACCATAGGAGCGGTACGCATCTCCGGGCACCAGGTGGTGGTCATCGACAGTAGAGCCGAAATATACGGAGTGATTCGTCCTTCCCCAATAAGAATCCCAGGCCGACGATCCATGCGTGCAAGCCATTGCAATGTCAACATCGTCGGCATAGGATTCCTCCCATCCCGGTGATTTCTTAAAATCTTTCTCAAATGCATTCCAGTTAGTCCAATGGAACTTGCCTGTCCAACCGATGGCGGCAAGGTTATTATAGAACCCGTCTCCTGATTCATCCCAGTGATCGCGGTCATCTGCGGTACCGGGGAAATCGTTGATCCATTCAACCCCCATTGATGCGCCAATGGCACGCGGAGTATACGGGCAGGCCAGCAGTATCAAAAGGCCGACAATCCCAATCAGCGACAACGACACTCTCATTTTCATTTCCTCTCCCTCCTAAGAAAATCAGTACTGTTGATCTCTAGCCACAGAGGGCACAGAGATCACAGAGATAAGTCAGAAAAGACAACTCCGTCCGCCTGAAGTGGACTGTAAGAAACAAATCCTCTTCGTGTCCTTTTGACCCCGGCGGGTTTCCGCCTCAGGCGGATGACCTGTCCTTCGCGGTGCTTTCGGTTGCGGTTCTGCAGCGATGTTCTACTAACGTTTGGTTGGTGGCGATTTTACTGAAATTTGGACCATATCATGTTGATAAACGGATTGTTTTGTCGTGCCTGTTTGCCGGTCCGCTGCACACTTCCGCTTCCGGCGAACAGCCCCTCTCAAGATGGGAATTCAAGAGTTCTTTGTGAAAACTCTGTGTGCTCTGTGCCCTCTGTGGCAAAAACTCTTTCGGGAAGAAACAAAAAAGGGAGCCCGAAGGCCCCCTTTCATGTCAACTACTTGCGGAATCTCCGCCTTAAACCGATCAAGCCGGCAACACCGCTGCCAAGGAGCAAGAGCGCGCCGGGCACAGGCGTTTGATGGATCAAAATCGGCTGGAAATTCACTGTGGTTATATCTGTCAGATCCTGAAACGATGCCAATGCAAGACTGAAATCCGGAATGGATTCCCTGGGCACGAGCGCGGTATCACCCGGGGCAAGACAATGAAGAGTCAGAGTTGCAAATGTATTGGACTGGGCAATTGGAGCGCCGAAGTTATATCCATACAGGGTAATCCGATCTCCGCACCACGATGGCGGAACTACTAGCGGGTCCCCATTTGATTTCTTCGGATCGAGTATGGACCATCTATCTCCCTTTGCAAGCCCGGTCAGTTCTACAAGCGGGTCCCAGAGTATGCCGATCGAATATCCCGTCAACCCGTCAAGATTCTGGGATAGCATGCCAATCTCGTTGCTAGTCAAATCAAGATACAAATCAACCTCAAAAACAGTGCAAGGTTTCACCCATATTTCCGACGCGCCGTTCTGGTCCCTCAACCCGACCGTTGCAGCAAGCGTCGTTCCGAACAGGACGAGAACAAGCGCGGCGGACATAATAATCGCAGGGATAATTCTTTTCATATTTCCTCCTCTAAGCATAGACAAAAGAACTACAAAGCTGCTGTAACCTATTGCGGGATATCACATTGCGCACATCCCACACCCATATGAGCCCTCAGTATGGTAAAATCTCCCATATCAATGGCACCATTCGCATTAAGGTCTAAAAGGACATTGTAACCCGGGGCTGGGAACACCTTTCCCATCGCGGCACGCAGCATGGCAAAGTCTCCCATATCTACGATGTTGTTGCCGTTAGCCTCCCCGACGCACGCCTTTTGTACAACACAAATCACTCCCAGACTACCCGGAACATTGGTCGGTTCATCGACCGCACCGCCAAGCTTTACAAAGTTGTCGAATTTTGCATTCGGGTGATCCGGATGATACTTCCCCAGATCTACTGCCAGCGCACTGTTTCCCAAAGCTTTGGCCTCAAACACGATCCATCCGAGCAATACTTTCCCGCTTAGCCCCACGGTCGAAGTACCTATTAGATGACCACCGATCATGGTGACGCATCCGTTTGTATTATCGATACTAACCGCCGGGGTATTGTACTGATCGTTGGTCGTGGCCGGATTGCCGTCTGCATCCATGAGCCAACCATTGTTAACATCTTCGCACTTTGATGCGCTTGCAGCTTGGAGAATAGCGGGATTGAAACTAACTTTGACTCCCATGCTGATAAGCCGGTCAGCAGGATTCGCGTAAATATGGACGCGCACCTTTCCGTTGACTTCTCTTTGCGCCTTTGCAGGCTCAAGAACGATCTCAAGCGCCCCGGCTACACCGGAAAACAACAAGAGCCCGCACAAAACCATAACAAATATCGCTAAAAGTCTCCTCTTGTCTCCTCTCACGTTTTCACCCCCCTTTCTGTCTGGATTAATAAAGTGTTCCCGGATCTGCCATTCGATAAGGAGACCCGGATAAAAAAACCGTCATTATGAGCTGCCGTCAAAAACCGGTGAAAATACCGGGGAAACGAGTTCGTAAAAAAAACGCTGACTGCTGAACCATCCCTTCAAGCATGCCATTGGATTTTGATCAAGCACAACAAGAATCAGCATGAAATGACAACAAATCTTATAGCAAATTGCATACCAGGCATGGTCTCCTGAACTGATTAATCTTGCACTGAGGTACAGCGCTTCCGAAAATGAAGTCTTATTCAATAGTTGTCGATTCCTGTCGAGTCTCTTTTTTTTGCTGATTGCAGTGCCACTGGCCCAGGGATGGGGGCTCGGGCGAGAACCCGGGAGAACTTTTGTTCCTCTTGAAGGGAACCAAAGTTCTCCTGCAAGGGAAAATTTTTTCTCTCGCAGGCGCTCAGTGCAGTGGCCGAAGAAATAGCACTAAGCCGGCGATTTGTAAATACGTTTTTCGCCGAGATGATGGTCAGAAGTTGTTTTCGCAGCAATGAAGCGGGAAAGTAAGGGTAGGGTCCGGCAGTTTAGCAAAAATCAAACCACAGCCTTGCGCGGCGCACCAAGGCCGCAAACAGAAGATTTATTGGCCACAGACGCACACCGACATTAGAACAAAATGTTTGACTTTTTACCCGATTAGTCATACAGATTAGGTGTTTCGCAGTATCAACTCCGAAAGAACGTTTTTGCCGCTCTCCCCGCAGCAACTGAACTTCAGATCCAGAAACCGATCGACACCGAGCATCTCCGATTTCTCCCGTGGCATACCGAATCAGCAACGCCAGGAGGTAAGACAGATGTATCCCTTTCTCATTGTGATTGAAAAGACAGATGACAATTACACTGCGCACTCTCCCGATTTGCCGGGGTGCGTTGCCGCCGGTACGACTCGGGAAGAGGTCGAGCATAACATGCGTGAAGCGATTCAACTGCATGTTCAGAGTCTGCTGGAAGACAATTTGCCTGTCCCCGATCTGCTTTTCACGGATGGCGCCGATTCGACCTCCAGCGAGCCTTCTCAAAGAAAGCTCGAAGAGTTCTGAAATGCGCCCCGTATCCGCCCATCACGACGAGCGCACGAAGGAAGGAAAACAGGAAATTTTGCCGCAGACTCACGCAGACAGACGCAGACAATTATCCGATCCGCCGGAGGCGGAGCAAAATGTCTGCGTGCGTCTGCGTCTGTCTGCGGCTAAGAGTCTTTTGGTTGCGGCTTTGCTGCGGCCCACATGTCAAGGCCCCCATCGACGAACTTGACGTTTTTGAATCCAGCGCCCTTGAGTATTCTGGCGGTTTCGTAACTCCGAAGCCCGATTTTGCAGAAGGTTATCACTTCTTTATCGCGGTCGAGTTCATCGAGGCGCGACCTTACCTGCCCGAGCGGGATGGCTACCACCTGTTTCGCACCGAGACCGGCCTTTTCCACTTCCTTTGGCGTGCGGCAATCGAGAATGATGAAGTCTTCCTGCTTTTCGACCTTTTCCCTCAGGTCTTCAGGCCGGATTCCTTCTGCAATGCCGTCTATCTTGTTCCGCAAGACATTTGCCGCTTCAATTACGTTGTCCAGGGCTGAGCTGTAAGGCGGCGCATACCCGAGATCAAGATCTGCCATCTGGTCGATCGAGGCGCCGAGCATCATGGCCGTCGCAGTTACATCTATACGTTTGACTACTTCGCCCTTACCTAAACCCTGGATACCCAGAACCCGCCTCGTCTTCTTATCCGCGATCATCTTCAGAATTATGGGCTTTGCTGTGGGATAGTAGAAGGGCTTATCAGGGGCCGGGGTCAGCGCCACTACAATTTCATATCCCATTCTTTTTGCCTCTGCCTCGGTCAGGCCGGAACGCCCCAGATTCATTTCAAATATTTTGGCCACAGCAGTGCGAACGACGCCTGGGAAGGTGGTCCCGCCGCCGGTGATATTGTCTCCGATCACTCGCCCATGCTGATTGGCGAGGGAGCCTTTCGGCCATATGAACTTCCGGCCGCTTATGATATCCACCGACTCCACACAATCCCCCCCGGCATAGATGGAAGGATCCGAAGTCTCCATGAATTCATTCACCGCAACGCCGCCCAATTCTCCCAGCTCCAAGCCCGCATCTTTGGCAAGCTTGGTATTCGGTCTTATGCCGGTTGCAATCACGACAAAGTCAGCGGGGATTTCACGCTTATCCGTTATTACTGCCCGGACATGGGCGTTTTCGCCGTCGATCCGCACCGCCCGCTCCTGCAGATGGAAACGAACGCCTTTTTCCCGGAGATAGTCTTCTATTAAAACAGATATCTCGCTGTCGACAATCAGGGGCGCCAAGTGGTCCTGTATTTCCACTATGGAAACAGTAATGCCCTTCTTTGAAAATGCCTCACTGAGCTCAAGGCTGATCAAACCGCCCCCGATAATCACTGCGGCTTTCTTCACGGCATGTTCTTCCGCTTCCATAATACGGGAGGCGTCCTCCAGCGTTCGGCATGCGAAAACTCCCTTCAACCCCGTCCCCTCTATAGGAGGAATGAGGGGTACTGCGCCAGGGGCAAGGACGAGAAAGTCGTAAGGCAACGAGTATGCTTCCCCGGAATCGAGGTTCTTCGCTTCCACAGTCTTGTTCTGCCTGTCGATGCGAACGGCCCGGGTCCTGATCCGAACTTCTATATCCTTGACTGCCTTGAAAAATGCGGCATCCCGAGCTACCCCTATAGGGGTTGAAGTCAGTTTGCCTATATCCTTTACCTCGCCTGAGAGATAAAAGGGGATGCCGCACGCGGCATAGGAAATGGTTCTGTCCTGGTCGAGGATGGTAATCTTTGCCTCCGGATCTCTCCTCCTGGCCCGTGCGCCTGCCTTGGCCCCTGCTGCCGACCCGCCGATGATAACAATCTTCTTTTGTGCCATGGTAAACCTCCGAAATGGAAAACATTGAGATCAGTCATGAAACATTGCTTCATATTCTACTATTCTGAGGTTTTCTTCCAGAAAATCTTGCCCTGCCGCCAAAGATCCCGGTTTTTTGTTTCATCTGCGTTTGTCCGACATGGCTGAAAGGACGGGGCGCGCTACTTGACTTTGCGGCGGCAAATCAATATACAGGGGTATGCAGAGCCGCCGCCCACGAGCACGATTCGGTCCAGTAACAGAGTTTTGCACCGGTCTCATCTGTTTTCGGCACGAATTGGCATGAAATACCTATGAGCATCATAACTCTTCTTACAGACTTCGGAACCCAGGATATCTACGCCGGTGTTATGAAAGGGGTAATCCTTTCCATATGCCCGGAGGCAAGAATCGTCGATATAACGCACGATATTCCCCCGCAGGACATACGAACGGCCGCATGGCAGCTCTGCAATTCATACAGGTACTTTCCCGAGCACACGATTCATGTGGCTGTTGTTGATCCGGAAGTGGGGACCTCTCGCAGGCCTCTTCTTATCAGGGGTGGCGGGTACTGTTTTGTGGGGCCGGACAACGGCGTTTTCAGCCTGGTCTGCAGGTCCCTGAAAGAATACGCGGCATATTCCTTAAACAGAAAGGAATTCTTCTTGAATGAAGTGACTCAAACCTTCCACGGCCGCGATATTTTCGCACCTGTCGCAGCCCATGTTGCCTGTGGCAGGCTTCCAGAGGAATTGGGCGATCCGGTCACCGACAACGTTATCCTGCCGATGGCACAGGTTCTATCCGACGATCTTGTGCTTCGGGGCGAGGTGATTTATATTGATCACTTTGGGAATCTGATCACCAATATCTCCAGAGAAGAGTTCTCTGCATTTGTTCGGAACCAGCCCTTTCTGATCAGAATAGCCGACGCGGCAATAAGGTCCGTCTATCGAACTTACGCCGAAGCAAAACCGCATGATATTGTCGCTCTTTTTGGAAGCAACGATTATCTCGAAATTGCCGAGAATTCCGGAAACGCGGCAAGCGCTCTGGGCGTCGATAAAGGCACAAGGGTTATAATAGTGAGGGACTTAGGGACTTAGAAGTTTCTAACGTACCGTTTTAGGATTAATGTCCAATGTTCAATGCTCAATAACCAATTTCCAATCAGGAGAGGGTCCTCCCTTGGACATTGAACATTGAGTATTGGACATTCGATATTGGGAATTGACC
>JAZDGK010000156.1:0-14098 GCA_043806955.1 Pseudomonadota bacterium
AAATAGAGATCAGGCGGCATACGGATTTCGTTTTATCTGGAGCCCTTCGCCCTCCGCAAAGGCCCTGCCCAAAGTGCGGTGAGCCTTCCGCCCACTTCAAACTCCATGAACGGCATAAGCGTTTTTTCGCTTCATTGTGGAGTCCTTTGTCCGTGTGATTGCCTCCGTACTGGTGCGCTGGAAGTGCACGCTGTGCGAGAAGGCCGTGGAAATCAAGGGTGATCAACCCAAACGTTCACACCAGGCCATTAATCTCTCTCTTAAGTCGCCTTATGACACCCAGGTTGCCCGCTGATAGGCAATAATGATTGCCATTGACTTGCGGTAACAGAAACAATTACTTCTTCCTCTTATCATGAGGCACGATGATGTTCACATCTGCCGTACTGCTATTACCGGCATTGTCCGTAGCGGTAATGGCAATCGTGTATTCTCTGCCATTCCCGCTGCCTGAACGTTCTGCTCTAAGCTGCAACATAATTCTCCCCTGATCTATTATCGGCTCGGTCCAATCAGGAGAAACGTCACCATCACCCAAGCCGTCTATCGGCTCATTGCTTGAAACCGAGGCAGTCAGCGCGACAGGCAATCCGCTGTTATCACTCGCATTAGCTTCGATTACGATATCCACCATCCTGTGGTTTGGCGGCCACAAGATCGTCTGATCCGCAACAGGTGCGATTGTTGGAACTGTGGTATCCACTGTTTCAACAGTGATTTCACTGCTGATCGGGGCATTGACGCCATCGCTTACGCAAAGGACAATGGTATGAAAACCAAGGCCAAGATTTGAAATTGAACGCTGTGGAAGCACAACAGGTGTGCCTTCTGCAACGGCTTGAATAGAACCTGAGAAAAGAACATCCGGCCCTTCCTTCCATTCGTACGAAAGCAGGTCACCATCATAGTCTGAAACATTTCCACCCAGACTCACTTCGCTGTTGATTTCATAAACACCTGCTCCTGTCGGCGCTGCATTGGGAGCCGAGTTCTCAATGGTTAAGATCATTTCATCTGATGATGTGACTTGACCATCCGAGACTTCCAGTACTAACATATGAGCGCCGATTGAAGTAGCAAGAGTGCCAAGATCCAGAGGGCACTGGCCGTTGATCCCGGCAGATGTCCAAGCCAGGAGAACCGTAGTTCCTTCCAACCAGCGATATTTGAGTATGTCATCCAGATCCTCGTCTGAAGCAATTCCTTGAATTGACGTAACAGCCACTTCGCTGCTGGATATGGCGACGTTCTCACCGGCATTGGCAGCAGGCGGCTGGTTGGCAACGCCTTCATAAGCGCCCATGTCATATCCCGCACCTACAGGTCTGGGATTGCTTACTATATCATATGAAGGCGCCCCTGCGGCAGTGCCGGTATCTATGCAGGGAGAACCAGGCTGCAAACGAAAATCGCCCGCGGCGGCATCAACAAATAGAGGTTCAGTATTGATAACGTTGGTTCCTGTGTATCCGCCCTGGATATTCGAGTATGAAACGATCGAAGAGCTTTGATAGGCGTCTCTTATCGGATTAGTGGCCGCCCCCCAGAAGATGCAATTGGTTACTGTTGGATTGGCTGCATATCTGTTTTCCAGGGCGCTGCCGAGTTGAGCAGAGTTTCCCCATAAGGTGCAGTTAGTCAGCTTTGGTGATGAGGCGCTTTTGCTGAACATGGCGCCGCCCGCAGAACTTGACGCGGCAGTAGCTGCGTTCTTTGACATTATGCAGTTTGTCAATTCCGGAGAAGAGGACCAGTTGGCAATTCCACCTCCCTGAAAGGCGCGATTTCCGGAAATCCGGCAGTTAATCAGTACCGGAGATTGTGTCTTCGGATCTGGCGGGTCGTTGTAGCAGTTGAACATCGCACCACCGCTACCCAATTGGGACACGTTTCCCTCAAAAACACAGTTGATCAGCACGGGTGAAGAATACGCGTTTTCCATCCCGGCGCCGAATACTGTGGATGTGTTGGCCACAAAGGTGCAATTGGTCAATGTCGGCGAAGAGTATCTGTTTATCATTCCGCCGCCGTATCCGCAGCCGCCGGCCATTACGCCATCCCAGAAAGCCAGGTTACTGTCAAAGGTGCAACCGGTTAACGTTGGCGAGGATTTGTAGGTTGACATTCCCCCGCCATTCAGGGCGAAATTGTCCGAGAATGTGCAGTTGGTCAACGTTGGTGAGGAGAAGGTCGCGTACATCCCACCGCCCTGGCCAATGGAGGTTGCCGTGTTTCCTTTGATGATGCAGTTGGACAGTTCAGGTGAAGAGTGATCGAGAAACAGTCCTCCGCCATAAACATAACCCGACAAAGTCTTTCCTGTGCCGTTGGTAATTGTGAACCCATCCAGCTTTGCAGACTCATCAACTCCATAAGCATAGACTACAACGCCGTTACCAATGCCGTCACCATCAGTGTCTCCGTTAATGATGGAGTGAATCGCCGGGTCAGCGCCCGCCCCCGCGCCCAGAATCTGAATACCGCTCCTCATTACGATATTCTCATAGTAGGTCCCTGCCGCAACATGCACGGCATCGGGTGCAGTGACTGCGTCAATGCCGGCCTGAATCCTGTTGAAATGGTCTTCCCCCCAGCCCGCTGTAGAGCTGTTATAACCATCATCCACCCAAACTTCGGCTGCAACAGGAAGAGTAAAGCTCAGAAATACGCCAAGTACCATGAATGCCGTTAACAACCATCTGCGATTTCGCATCTTCTCAATACCTCCATTTGTTATGATTATCTTGCTGTCACATTTGTAACTCGGTAACTCCAGAGGGGTAAGCGAGGGTATCAAGATTGTTGTATTGCACCCGGATACCGGCTTTTAGGAAAAGATCGTCGTAGGCCGGGCAGGCATGTTACTGACTTGAAAATGATATCCCCTTATTCCCTCTCTGTCTTTCCGGACCTCCTATGGCCAATAGCAATAGTCATGCCGAAATTGGATGTTTGAGAATAACCGATTGAATTAACTGGAATTAGGTATTGTACGGATGGGCGGCATTCAAAGAGGGAAGATTACAACATTTTTTGTAGATGATGCCGGGCAGAAGCCGGTAGAAGTTCAACAACAACGAGTGTTGTTCTATTACAAGAAATGTTGTGGTTACAACAAACGTTGTAAGGGGAAATGCGGGGAGCAAGTTCATCCCAGAGAGTCCGCTATATAACGTTGACAAAAAAACTGCGAAAACCCGATGGCGACGTTGAGGAAACCGCTACTTTCTTGATGTAAGTGGTATTTTTCGTCAACGTCCCAAGTTTTATTGAGCTCATCTAAAAAGGCCTCATAATCCTGAATGTGTCCTATCTGATCCCGGAATATCGTTGTAGTTCTTAAGGTTCCAGTATGGTGGGGATGTGACGACCAGGAGTCTGTCGGACTTAGGGGATCGTCACGAGGAAGTGGAGGAACGAGGGCAAATATTCACGAATTTGAGGCGCATGGTAACCGTTTACCGTTGACCGCGCACCGACTATGTTTTGTCGGACAACGGTGAACCCTGTGAAATAATCTGATGGCATCTCCAGCGCCCCCTGAAATGGTCTGGGCATTCAACAGCCCCCGGAATTAGTGAGCGTTTATTTCACAGGGTGAACTGATAGCGGTAAACGGATACTGGCCGTTCCCTCCACTTTCCGCAGTAGATCATCGTAAGTCCGACAGGCTCCTGGAATAGGAGCGCTTTCCTTCCGCTTTCTTTTCTTGTTTGCAAAAGCAAAGAAAAGTCGATAAGTTCCTTCCTTGAGTCATCCCCTCCCCGGCGGTTTTTTGCGATGAAGTCTATTCCGAACGTAAACGACATAATCGACCAGAAATACAGACTGAAAAGCCCACTGCGAGAAGAGACTTTAAGTACCCTTTTCCTGGCTGAAAATGTGCAGGAAAAGAGAGATGTTGCCCTGCGAATCCTTAATCCTGAAACGACCTCCCCAAGTATTGAAGACTTCATCCGGCTCAAACGTGAGATAGAGATCGTCAACAAGCTTCAGCATCCCAATATCCTGCCGGTAAGAAGTATGGGCCGGCACAAGAATGTCATCTATCTCGAAATGAGTATTCCCCAAGGTCGATATCTCTCCGAACTCGTGGAAGACTCAGAAGGATTCACCATCGACCAAAGCGTCGAGATTGTAAAAGAGATGGCCGAAACCCTGGCCGGCCTGCATGCCAGAGGGCTTGTCCACCGGGATGTCAAGCCAGGTAACGTAACCCTGACTGTCAGTGACGGCAGATATGAGACAGGGCTGCTTGGGTTTGGACTGGCGCACGTTATGGAGTTGAACAGGATAAATGATGAAAAAGGGGCTATTGAGACATTCGGGTATATGTCTCCTGAGGCTACCGGTATTCTGAAGAGGCCCATCGACGAACGCTCGGATATCTATTCGCTGGGGATCATCTTGTACCAGTTAGCTACAGGCCGCCGTCCGTACGAGGGCAAAGACCCCTCAACTCTGATCTATCAACATATCGCCCAAGAGCCTGCGCCGCCCACGAAACTGAATTCATCACTGCCTCCGGTGATCGAGCGGATCATCCTGCGGCTCATCGCGAAGGATCCCCTGGACCGGTATCAGACCGTAACCGGGTTGATTGCCGATCTTAATGAATACCAGCGCCAGCGAATAGAAGGGAGAGAAGTTCCGGATTTCGAGATCGCCCGCAGTGACCGGGCCGGACAGCTCACCTTTGCCACCCGCCTGATCGGCCGGGACAAGGAACTGGGCATCCTGCGGGATCTGGTGGCTCAAGCGAAGCAGGGCAAAGGAGGAGTGGCTCTGGTCCATGGGTCCCCAGGTGTGGGGAAATCCCGGTTGATCGATGAATTGCGTGGCTATGTCCACAGTATCGGCGGTATATTCGTTGGGGGAAAATGTCACCAGTATGAATTGACGACACCGTTCAAAGTCTTTGGCGAAGCGTTGGATGCATACGTACGAAAGCTTAAATGCTTGAAAAAAGACGAGCGGGACTCCGCTGCCAAAAGAATGCAGGCCGTCTTAGGTCAATTGGGAGAGGATGTCGTAAAGATAGCCCCTTCCATTGCGGATTTCATCGGGCGCCAGCCGGAATTGGAGACCCTGGAAGCGGAGAAGGAAAGAGTGAGGTTCATGATCACTGCCGCCGATTTCCTCCTGAGTCTCGGGACCGATGAAAATCCGTTTGTCATCTTTCTCGATGATTTGCAGTGGGCGGATGAAGGGAGCATCAAACTCTTACGCCGGATCGTCGAGGAAGTGAACAGTCGTCCGATGATGATTATCGCCAGTTACCGGGATACGGACATCTATGAGGGGCATTCCTGGGCCCAAGCCGTGACCGAGACGAGGGGGAAAAACATTCCGCTCACAGACATTCCTGTCAAGCCCTTGCCTCCGGCCGGCACGAACCGTATCGTTTCCGAGATCCTGATGGAAGATGAAGACGCGCTTCTGCCTCTGGCCAGGGAACTGCACGAGAAGACGGAAGGAAATGCCTTTTTTGTACTCGAACTCCTGCATTCCCTGGTCGATCAGAAGATCATCTATTTTGAGGACAACCATTACCGGTATGATCTCAAGGAGTTGAGATCCGCAGCATTGCCCACCAATGTCATAGAAGCAGTTATCAGGAGGATCGACGGCATATCCGCCGAAAACCAAAAGGTTCTGGCCTATTCCGCACTCATGGGCAGAGAAATCGAACTTGAGCGCATTTCAAACCTGACCGGAATTCCACGTGAAAAAGTGGTTGATGCGATAGAGGAAGGAATAAAGAACCAGCTTCTGGTACGACAGATAAGCGGCCGGGAGAATGTGGTCTTCATGCATGACTGCATACGGGAAGCCCTGTATGAACACTTTTCAACAGAAGAAAGGGCAGTGCTGCACGGGCAGATAGCATGGCTTTTGGAGGAGGAGCACAAGAATGATCTTGATCCCGTTTGTTTCGAACTGGCGTATCATTTTACCCAGGCCGGCATAGAAGAGAAGATCCTCCTTTACTCCGTGGATGCCGGCAAGAAATCCCAGCAGGCCTTTGCTCATGACCAGGCTGTTCGCTTCTACAGCGTGGCAAAAGGGATTCTGGAGAAGAAAAACCAGACCGCTTCAGGTGCTTATGTTGACGTATTGGAGAAACTGGGTACGGCATACGACCAGGCCGGAAAATATGAGGAAGCCCTCGCTACGCTCAAGAGATGCGAATCCCTGATCGCCAGAGAAGATAAGCTGCGAAGGGCGGTCATCCTCTCCATAATCGGCGGTACGGAACAAAGAAAAGGAGATCTGAAGC
The DNA here is from genome assembly GCA_043806955.1 of Pseudomonadota bacterium. Classification (GTDB taxonomy): domain Bacteria; phylum Desulfobacterota; class QYQD01; order QYQD01; family JAZDGK01; genus JAZDGK01. The sequence goes on from JAZDGK010000156.1 coordinate 6,281, forward strand.
AGAGTATCGGGGTCAATGAACAGGCTTTGAAACTCTTGGGAGTCGTGATCCCGGAGAATACCCTCGCCCTTGTTCCGGGCATCCTGAATCAGATTCTCATCCAGGTTCTGTATTTGATGCTTCCCGGCATTTTCGTCCGAAAAGAACCCAGTGACAACCTCAAGGCCGCCACCAGCGTGAAAATGCTCACGACGCTCATATATTCGTATTATTGGGTCGATCTGCTGAAAACTATTTATGTCTCGTTTAGAGCGGCCAATATCGCCAAACGCCGGCTGGGGCCCTGCCGCGCAAGCGTCAGGGCCTGCGCCATGACCGCCCTGATCTGGTCTCAATTCTACCTTTACCCCATAGCAGAGAAGGAGGCTGCGGCGGCGCTAAGAATGTCCGAGGACCTGCAGGACAGAGTCGCCATGGGGACGGCCAGTTTCTTTGCTTCCGTAGTGTACATGCCGGTCAGCTCTTCCGATAGCCTGAAACACGCCTCAAGAGCGGTTGAGTTGCTTAAAGGGATCGGGGAGTACTGGGACCTCTCCTCAAACTACTTTTTTGTTCTTTGGAACCAGGCGAGGACCGGAGTCCATTTCGAGCATATTCCGAAGGCGGCAGACGAGTGCCTTGCGGCTGCCAAGGCCACCAAGGCCGCTCAAAGCACAGGGCACGGTCTCCTGCAAAGGGGAGGATTTCTGGCCTATAGTGGCGATGAGAGGTTCAAGTACGAGGCCGTTGAGATCTTGAAGGAAGCCCTGCGAATTTTTGAAGAAGTTGGCGACACAGTTTCCATGGTACTGGATTCCGCGTTCCTAGCCCTTGCTCATCTCCGGCTGCGTAGCTATGACGAAGCCGTACGGCTGGCTGAGTGGGTCAACAGCAGTTTTCTTTCTCAAAACAATTGCGCACTGTGGACCCTGGACCTCCTTGGAATAAGCGCAAAGGTTTGCCTGGATACAGTCGCGGAAAAACCGGATTTAAGTATGGCAGAAAGAAAGAAGTACCTGAAAATCGCAAGATGCTTGTGTCTGAAAGCATTGGTAATGGGAATGCTTTGTCCCGTCTACCGGGGCTGGTCTTACCAGGTCAACGGCAAGTACCAGTGGCTGTGCGGCAAAAGGAAGAAGGCAGTAAGAACCTGGGACCGGGGTATTGCCTATCTCCGGGAACATACCCGGGACGCATACCGTTTGGCCTGCATTTTGGGCGAAGAAGGATCATTCCTGCTAAGGGAAGACCCGAAAGACAAAAAGGCCCGTGAGTATCTCATCGAGGCTAGGGAGATATTCCACCAGGTAGGCGCAAAGCTGGATATGGACCGAGTCGGCAATCTCTTGGGAACAGACGAGAATGCGGTGACTAATGAGACCCCGCAGGAGAGGCTGCAGTCGGAAAGAAGGATGGCGACGGTTCTGCATACGAGCCGTTATCTTAGCTCCATTTTGGATTTGAATGAGTTATTGGAGAAAATACTGGACAGTACCATGGAGCTGGTAGGGGCTGAACGAGGGTTGCTGGTGCTCCATACTCCGGCGGATCAAGGCGGGGAAGATGAGTTGGTGGTCAAGGTCGTCAGAAGTGCGGGCACGGAAGACATGAGCAATTTGCCCCATTGGCGATCAATTGTGTGGAGTGCCATAGAACGACGGAACTCTCTCATAATACGAGACGCTTCGGCCGATGCGGATTTCAGGGATCAACCCGCTATTGCTACTTCAGGGGTGAGATCGGCGCTCTGTGCACCAATGATTACAAAGGGCAGATTGATAGGGGCCATCTACTTGGATAATCACCTGGTAAGCGGATTATTCAATGAAAAGGATCGAGAGATGCTGGAACTCATCAGCAGCCAGGCGGCGGTATCGGTTGAAAACGCCAGGCTCTACAACAACGTCATACGAAATGAAAAGGCACTAAAGGAATCAGAGGAAAAATATCGCTTGATCAGTGAGAACGCAAGCGATCTCATTGCTGTAACTACGCTGGGCGGAGTATACACCTACGTGAGTCCGTCTCACAGGCGGTATGGGCATGAGCCCGATGAGTTATTGGGTGGGTCTGTTCTCGACTTTGTCCATCCTGGCGACCAGGACTCTCTGAAAGAATTCATGGGCAATCATTTGAGTGTCCGGACAGGCACTTCAGATGGAGATAAGGCGTACACGGAGCAGATCGAGTTCCGATTCCCAACGAAATCCGGGGAGTGGCGGCATTTTGGAAGTACTTTGAATCTCGTCTTTGACGATTCGAGTGTGCCGACCGCGTTTCTTTTGGTGTCCAGAGACATAACCCGGCAGAAACAGGCCGAGGAGGAGTCGAAATTGCGGCAGGAACAGCTTTTCCAGGCTGCAAAAATGGCTTCGCTCGGAACGCTGGTTTCCGGTGTGGCCCATGAGATTAATAATCCTATGTCTTACATTATGCTGAACGCCCCTCTGCTGGAGAAGTTCTGGAAAGGTTTCGAACCGATCCTGCGGGAGTATTATCGGGACAAAGGGGATTTTCGCATAGCCAACATGAACTATGAACAGTTACGTGAAGAAATACCTGCTCTTCTAAGCGATATCGTGGACGGGACCAGACGGGTTAAGCATATCATAAAGGACCTGAAAGAATTTGCCCGGCAGGCCCCACCTGAACTGGATGAACCTATCAACGTAAACCGGGTTACTGAAAGAGCTATTAATCTTGTCTCAAACCTGATCAAGAAAACCACCGTGAACTTTTCCGTCTCTTGCGAAGACCACGTGCCTTTTTTTAAAGGCAATGTGCAGCGGATAGAGCAGGTCATTATCAACTTGATAGTTAACGCCTGCCAGGCGCTTTCAAACAGGCAGCAGGCCGTTGCAGTAACCACTCGGTACATTCCGGAATCGAACAGTGTAGTCCTTGAAGTGCGGGATGAGGGAAACGGCATACCTCCTCATCTGCTGGAGCGAATAAAAGACCCTTTCTTCACAACAAAACGTGAAACCGGGGGAACCGGACTGGGACTGGCCATTTCCGACCGCATCATTCAAGATCACGGCGGCAGGATGGAGTTTGACTCCACCCCGGGCAAAGGGACAACGGTGACGATATCGTTTGAGGGGCTGAAGTGAGCGGTCAGCAGTCAGCTTAAGATGTTGTTTCTCTCGTTTCTAAGCTGATCGCTGAAAACCTGAATCCGGAAACCGCAGTTCCCGGATGAAAACGAGCTAAAGTATAATAGAGGTGCTTTATGGAAACAACATTGAGCCGTACGAATCCGATTTTGGCGGTGGACGATGAGGAAAAGATCCTGAGATCGATTCGCGTCACTTTGCGTGCGGCTGGTTTCGACAATGTCATTACCTGCAACGAGAGCACGAAGGCCGTAGATCTCATTCCATCGCATAGCATCGAAGTTGTACTTCTCGATTTGACCATGCCGTATCTCGATGGCGAAGAACTCCTGGGCATGATTAACTGTGAGTTCCCGGAGATCCCGGTTATTATCGTCACCGGCTCCGTGGATATCGAAACTGCGGTACGCTGCGTAAAGGCAGGCGCATTCGATTATATAGTCAAACCGGTAGAGGAAGGGAGATTGCTTTCAGCAGTTACGATGGCAGTTGAATTCCGGGAATTGAAACGAGAAAACCGGGTGCTGAGAGAACGGGTGTTATCGGATACGCTCCAGTATCCCGACTTTTTTTCCCGGATTGTAACCAACAACAAGAAAATGCGGGCAATTTTTCAGTATATAGAATCCATCGCCCTGTCTCCTCAACCGGTTCTGATAACCGGGGAAACCGGTACCGGGAAAGAGCTGATCACCGAGGCAATTCACAAGGCCAGTGGACGAAATGGTGATTTCGTTACTGTTAATATGGCGGGTCTGGACGATAATGTTTTTTCCGATACTCTTTTCGGCCATGTGAAAGGTGCATTCACGGGGGCGGATTCGCCGCGGAAAGGGATGGTTGAGCAGGCCGAAGGGGGTACGCTCATGTTGGACGAAATCGGCGACATAAGCCAGGCTTCCCAGGTCAAGTTGCTGCGGTTTTTGCAGGAAGGCGAGTATTTGCCCCTGGGGTTGGACCGGCCCAAATATGCCAATGTTCGCATCGTGTCCGTTACGAACGAGGACATTCCAGCGCTTATCAGAAAGGGCCTGTTCCGCAAGGACCTTAACTATCGCCTGCGAACGCACCACATTCATTTGCCTCCCCTTCGGGAACGTCGCGATGATATTCCGTTGCTAATGAACTACTTTCTTCAAGAGGCGGCAGAAGGGCTGCAAAAGAGCACGCCCAACGTCCCTCCCGAGATCTTTACGCTGCTTCGGACATATTCATTCCCCGGCAATATTCGTGAACTGCAGGCCATGGTCTTTGATGCTATGAGCCAGCATAAGGCAGGAACACTCTCTCTCAAGGTTTTCAAGTCAAAGATTGCCGATGAACACGGAAGCGGATTTGAATCGAAGCAATCGGGTCCGACTGAAACCGACAAGCTCATCTTTCCGGAGAATCTCCCCACCCTGAGACAAGCAAACAAGCTGCTTATTTCAGAGGCCATGAGAAGGGCGGACAGCAACCAGTCCGTTGCGGCCCTTCTCCTGGGCATATCTCAGCAGGCCTTGAGCAGACGGCTTCAGAAAGAGAGTGATGAGTAATGAGTGAGCAAGCCTGTGTAACCGCTCCCATCACTCATCACTCATGACTCTCTTTCTACCCCTACAAAATCCGTTGTGGCTACAACATTCCTTGTAGTGCGAACCGGAGATCTCTTCGTGAGCTGTCCGGCATCGAACCAGCCGTAATTTCGGTTCCCTTCTATTTCAGCCATTTCGCCACAGGGTGCCTTTTGTTGTGGGCCTCATGGCTTAGACGTATTTTTCCACACAGAAGTATGCTCAATGATTTCAATGGATTATCCCTGCACCCCCATTTTGGCATCCCTGTTGCTATTAAGCTAAATAGAATCGAACCAGGCTCCTTGGAATAGTCGTTCTATTTCGAGGATTTTGCAGTTGAGGATCGGACGAAGCTGGCCTGAAGCTGTGATGCATAAAGAGCCGAGTTATGTCTGAGCAAGCCCTTAGTCCCCGCTGGAGAGGTAAATAGAGGAGACAGGCACATTCGAGGAACTATTTTTCTCACATGCGGAAAAACAGTTCCATGAAGGCGTAGTTTTGTTCCGTCCATCCGGACAACAGCAAACGGGGCGTACAGCATAAGCTTTGATTCTGTGCGTAATTTTCACATGAATCATCCGCCGTGAACGGCACGATGCATGCAAGGCATTGTGCAGACTATCTAATTCACTAGAAATTACCAGGAGGAATGAGAAAGATGAAGAAAACGGTCATAAGTTGGATTGTATTTGCGGTGAGTTTGTTTCTGGTGGTTGGAACGAGCAATGCTCAATCTTTAGTCCGCTACCACGAGTGGTTTGAGGGAAACTATTCTGTTTCACCTGCCGGAGTAAGACTCGATGCCCAAACGGCTAATGGTGACGAAGACGCATATTACGGATTTAGTTTCACCGCCGAAGCCTCGCGACTTCATGTGCATTACGACTATCTCCTGGATATGAATGTGGCATGGGAGGCTACCCCCCCGGACTATCTTTGGACAGATGCCATTATGTACCTTGATGAAGGGGGTGGCTGGTCCAGTCGGGATGGATCCGTCTTTATGGGTTGGTGGGAGTCGTTTCGTTATGATTGGCCGTCCGTGCCGGAAGGCCCCTATTCCAATGCCCGCCACTACGAAGGCACTTCCGACGAATACTATAACATCGAAGTCGGCCGGGCGTACGATTGCTGCCTTGGGGTGTGGGCCGATGTCTATGGAATGGACGATTACTCTGCTTCGGCTCACGCCGGAATATCCAATTTCCAGGTGGACTATGCCCCCGTGCCGCTTCCCGGCGCGGTCTGGCTGCTGGGTTCCGGTCTGGTAGGCCTTGTGGGATTCGGCAGGAGGTTCAGGTCATAGAGTAGAGGTGTCCGGTTCTCTCAACTGGTTGTGATGTATGAAAAGCATTGTGGATCGTACCACCATAGCTGTATGAAAGAAGCCTGTGCCAGACTGCGCGTCCAAATTCCACTCCATCCGTCTTTGGAAAGGGGGCAGGGGGGATTTGAGGGTGCAGCCTCGTGCGTGTTTTCATAAAGTCAGGGCGATAACCTTGATGAATTCGTAAAGAGTCGTCACTCCGGTGAAAACCGGAGTCCAGCTCCCCCGTAACTACTTGAATAGACTGGATTCCGGCTTTCGCCGGAATGACAAGAAGCAGTACTTTTCGACTTTTTACGAAATCATCAACCTTGATACCGTTCTTATTCAGAAAGGAGAAAGAAATGACGAAAATAACGTATTTGATTTTAGGGCTCCTGGCTGGGCTTCTAGCAGTCTTTGTTCCGGCCCAGGGGTCTGCGTCGGAGTTGTACGCGTCTAGCTGGGGAACTTCCAATCTCAATTTCTCCATAGTCCTGCCGGGCGATGCAACAGTCACGTCCCGGTCTCTTCATGCTCATAGTGAGCTGGGATATGACATATCATCCGGCGTTCCCGCAAAAGTTGCGGACATGACAATCAGCGAGGGCACGCCTGAGTGGGAGGAAACCGGGGGTTATGCCTGGGCTTATATCCGTGGTGATCGTAAGAACGAGTCTGGATTATCCGGGTGTGCCGATACTCTACCGTCAGAAATGTGGGCATACACGTGGGCAACCGGAGATGCCGGCAGGCCGGAGACATGGAGTTTCTCACTGGCCGTTTATACGATCGCTTTCAATCTTTCCAGTCCGGGGAGTGTAAGCGTAACATACAGCTCACCGGGGTATGATTATTTTACAGGTGTGGATGCATATTGTGATTCAGCCTACACGTACGCGTCCTCCAGGAGATCCATATTGGCTGACGGGTCCACCCAGTTGTACGACTTGGGCAATACCCTTGAGCAGTTCGGCATAGGATATATGACGGGATACTCTCCGGATTCCGGAACGGTTTCTCACGATTTCGATGCCGGCCTGCATGAGATCAGCGTAATCGCTTATGCCGATTCAAAGGCTTCAGTCGTACCGATCCCCGGCTCCGCCATTCTCTTTGGCTCCGCCCTGACCGGACTCGCCGGTCTGAAAAGGAAATTAAAGAAGTAATTGACGCATGAGGGTGCGCCTTTCCGGCGCACCTTCACGAAAGCAAGGCAAATGAGAACCAGGAGGCTGTCCGACTTAGGGATGATCTGCTGCGGAAGTGGGGGAACGGCCAGTATCCGTGTACCGTTATCAGTTCACTGTTGTCCGAAAAATAAAGAGCACCTCGACGGTGAACGGTCAACGGTCAACAGTGAACGGTTATTATGCGCCTCAAATTGGTGAATATTTGGTCTCGTTCCTCCACTTCCTCGTGACGATTCCCTAAGTCTCCGACAGACTCCTCGGATCGAACAAATCTGACCTAAACCTGAGCGCCTAAAATGCCAACTTGTTTCTGAGCAAGCCATGAGGAGCCTGTCGGACTTAGTACAGATCCACACAAATGGGTATCCAAAATGGGTTCGTAACACGAGACGCGGATAGGCGGGGTTTTCTAACCCCGCCGACAATGGACGCCTCGGTCACCGGGCGGCCCTGGAAAGGGCCGCCTATCCGACTTGACCATCCCAAAGGATTGTATTATCCTGACACCCGTATATATTCTGCTTAGGGACTTAGAAGTTTCTAACGTACCGTTTTAGGATCAATGTCCAATGTCCAATGTTCAATAACCAATTTCCAATCAGGAGAGGGTCCTCCCTTGGACATTGAACATTGAGTATTGGACATTCGATATTGGGAATTGACCTATG
>JAZDGK010000157.1:0-17378 GCA_043806955.1 Pseudomonadota bacterium
GGCACCGACAGGGACGTCCATAAGATCATAAGATGCTCAAGTTCGAACTCTCAGAGGGGAATCCCTTCTTCTGTTGTCACCTGTTTCAGGGTAGATACAATTTGTGGCGAAACAATTCGTTATCTCAGTTTTCCCCTGGCCAGGGAAGCGAACGTTCCTGCAAAACAAAGCCCTGTAAATATGCCGAGCGCTATTCTCATGCTTTTCAAGAAGAACGGATAGCTTTGAGGCGTAATCTGAACATGGCCGATGTAGACGGCCGAGAGGAGCATGACTATGCCCATGCTGAGCATCTGGCCCGTCATACGCATCGTGGCGAGAATTCCGGAAGAAAGCCCATAGAATCTCCTTTCTACCGAGCTCATGATGGCATTTGTATTTGGGGATGAGAAGAGGGAGAAACCCAGGCCGAGGAGGGAAAGGACCGATACGATTACCTTTAAATCCGTCCGGGCATCCAGAAAAACGAGAATGAAAAGCCCCACTGTGATGCAGGCCATACCGATCGATGCCACGATTCGAGGTTCAATCCTGTCTGAAAGCCGGCCGGCAAACGGCGAGAAGACTGTCATAATGACAGGCTGGGCCACCATCACCAGGCCGGCCTCGCTCGGAGTCAGACCTTTTATGTACTGGAGGTAAAGGCTCAACAGAAAGGCTACACCGAAGGTGGCGCTGTAATTGATCAGGGCGGCAATATTTGAAAGGGCAAAGACACGGTTGCCGAGAAAGAGCCGTATTTCGATAAGTGGACTCTCGACCTTCATCTCCCATCTTATGAAGCAGAAACCGCCAAAAAGTCCGGCAATAAAAAGCAACAAACCGGCGACCGTGGGCTGGGAAAACCCATACATGACAGCGAGCAGAGAGAGACCGTAGATCACCGAGCCCAACAAATCCAGTTTTTCTCCCCGGGCCTCTGCCCATTCTCCTTTGAGTCTCGACAGAACGAGTCCGATTATGATCAAGCCAAGGGGAATATTAGCAAAGAAAACTGCCCGCCAGCCAAAATGGTGGGTTATTGCCCCTCCAATGAACGGGCCAAGGGAAAGGCCGAGGTAGACTGCCGCCACATTGATCCCGAGCGCACGCCCCCTTTCGCCGGCAGGGAATACCGAAGTTAATATGGCCATACCCGTGCCGAATATCATGGCGCTTCCGATTCCCTGAACCACTCTGGAACCTATCAGAGCGGCAGGAGAATGAGAGATCGCAGAGAGGAGGCATGAAACCGTATAGATAGAGATGCCGCGAAGAAAGATTTTTTTTCTTCCGTATATGTCGGCTATTCGGCCGAAAGGGACCAGGAATATCGCTGCGGAGAGCAGGAATGAGGTGGAGATCCAGCCCAGGAGGACTGCATCCATCTCGAATTCTCTGCCTATGGTCGGAAGGGCGACATTGACGGATGACCCGATGAATGGTGTAAGGAAAGAAGCCATGGCGGCAATTAAGAGAGCGCAGCCCTTGCTCGTTCCATTTTCAGCTTGCGTTAAACAGGCGCTTTCCAATCAGAACTCTCCAGGTCTCAACGCTGTGCATATCCAATTGCCGGTATCAATATAGCCTTTTGCCAAAAGCCCCGTCTTTGCTTCGTGCTCTCACTCGTGATCGATGCTCAGGTTACGGGTTACGAGTTGCGCGTTACGAGTTGACATCATAAAAACGCTTTCATTTTTCTGGTTCCGCGTCTCGAGTTTTCTTAACCCGAAACACGGAACTCGAAACACGAAACAGAGTTTTGCAAGAGGCTCAATAGATCTACCATGCAAATTCAGTACCCAAGAAGGGTCTTCGGACTTGTCTCCTTAATCACACCATTGTTGTTCGACATCCGCGCCAGTGATATAGACTTCCAGATAAAGCTTTTGGGTGCGTTATCGGTCGGGGATGTACGAACAGGTACTATCCCCTCCCTGCTGCCTTCCCAAAAACATTATCTGAAAGTCTATAGAGTCTTTCTCCACCAAGTCAAATATTCGGACGGCGTCATTTTTTGGACATGATGGCTACTGAAGCAGCCGGAACGAATTCACAATAATAGCCAGTTCTTCCCGTACTCTCCCGAGCAACTGATCAGGGATGGAGGCTGTTACGACATATGCCTTTCCAGAGGCCAGGATAATGCGCTGAAACTGATAGAGCGCCTTTTCCGGCTCCGGACCCGGATTGCGGAGCTCGATCACGCCTGCTTGAGTGCTTTTATCGACATTGGCTGATGTCACGTCCCAGCCCAGCGACTGCATCTGTCCCAGAGCTATATTGACATACTGGTCGGCGTTTATGTTGCCGGCGAGCTCCACGAGGACATTTATGTTCGGCCGCACGCCCTCTATCAGTTCGTTCCTGGCGATAACGATGAGAATTTTACGAGCGGGAGATCCAAGACGATCGTCGAGTGTATCGCGAGGATCCACACTGGCGCTCCAGTTTGATGCAGGCCAGCTTATCATGAAAGTGGGGGCAATATAACACTGCTGGAACCCTTCCACCACGGCAAGTCCGACGCTTCCAGTGGGCACGCCGATGCCGGACAATTCCGTCTTTCCAAGGGCTGTCTCTACAGTCTTGAGCTCGCCGAGCTCGATTTCTCCGAGCGGCGTTTTCACCTTTCTCAGCCTTTCCGCCAGGGCGGGCAAGACCGCCGATAATTGGCGATGGAATGCGAGAAGCACCAGAAAGGCTATAAACGGTGCTGATATAAGGATCTCAATAAGTCGCAGTGCAGCATCTGTGATCTCTTTGGGTGTCATGTGGTCCTCCAGAAACGCACAAAACAATGACAAAAAAACAGACCGTTATCCCGATATAGGGGGCGGTCAGTCGATCCCGGCCGTCACTTTAAATCGCTTATGATCGTTTGTCTCCTGGCTGGAGGTTCTGTTTGCCGGTAGTTGGCCTTGTATTCTTCGAAGTCCCATAGTTGAAAGAATTGTTCAGCCGCTGCACGGCCCGATTCATAGAGTTCATTGCTTCTTTCCCGGGAGAGGTCGAATTCCGTCGTCCTCACGCCGAGTGTAGGAATGGGTATGGTTCGGACAAAGTCCTTGTTTGCGATGTATCTGGCATCATGTGCTTCCATCATGGTACTGAACAAGGCGGCAAAGAGGGTAATCGGACCATTCACGGAATTGGGTTTACCGGCACCGGGCTCCACCAGTTTGTAGCCAAGGGTAGGCCAGGGGGGAGTCGGCGAGCCGTCATCGAAGATCCAGACAGGGTAGTTGCTGAGGATTCCGCCATCCACTATGTAAGACTTGTTTCCTTCGTTGTCTTTCAGTATGACCGGCTCATAAAAAAACGGTATGCTCATGCTCATGCGCACGGCAAGTGCGACGTCCAGCTCATCAGGATCCACTCCATAGTCTCTTATGTCATGAGGCAGAACCAGCATCTTGCCGCGCGAGACATCGGCTGCAATAACCTGCAATTTGTAACGGTATTTGGGGTCATCATATTCGGTCCGCAGATCACGAAATGTCTTTATCGAACCATTTGGGGCGCCGGACAGGAGTTCTCTCAGCCAGTTTTCAAAATACCTGCCTTCGTAGATGCCTTTTTCAAAGCCCAGGCTGAGGGCGAAGCCAATCCCCGGCAGGCTGTCGATAAACCCTTTGTCCTTAAACTTCGAGTAGTCAAGCTCTTCTATAACTTCCTTCAGCTTCTGCGCCCCATATCCCGCGGCAATCAGCGATGCTACGATCGCCCCCGCAGATGTTCCGGCAACGTTCTTGAATTCGTAGCCTTTTTCCCCAGTCACGGCAACCGCACCCACCAGTCCGATACCTTTAACCCCGCCGCCCTCGAACACGGCATCCAACTTCAAACTCTCATTACCCATGGTTTTTCTCCCAATTGATTTTCTTAGCCGCAGACTCACGCAGACATACACAGACAAATTCAGTCCGTAAGAATAAGAATCCACGTCATGGCAGCCAGTATGATTGCGCACAGGACGGCAGCAGAGCCAAGATCCTTTGCGCGTCCCGCCAGCTCGTTGGGTTCGGTCCCCATACGATCCAGCGCCGCTTCTATGGCGGAGTTGAGAAGCTCGACTGTGATTACCAAGAGCCAACTTCCGATCAGGAGCGTCTTTTCAACCGCTGTGCCGCCGAAAAACAGACCGGCGGGGATTGCGGCGATCAGAACGAGAATCTCGATGCGAAATGACTGCTCATGCAAAAAGGCACTCTTAATGCCTGCGATAGAATATTGGGTCGCCTTCAGAAGGCGTATGACAGGCTGTGACTTGCGGTTTGACATCTGGAGCGCTTTCAAAAGAGTTAGGAGCACTGCCGGACCGCTCGTATTATTCGTGATTTAAGAAGGGAAGGCAAGCTAAAAAGGGCACGGGGAGCGGGATGACCCTTTCGGGTTGGAGTTTTCATCTGTCAGCTTCAGTTGTCGGCAACAGACCAGGATAAACAATGTACTTAGGATGGTTACGAAATAATTGTGACATCTTGCTAGTCTTTTGGGCCGTATTCTGCGTTGCTTCAGGGGTCACATACTTCAGTATGCTCGCCCCTTATGCAGCCTTGAATACATCCCAAAATCCGGCGCAATCTTGTAACACTTATTTCGTAACGCATCCTAAGCTGAAAGCTGATATAGACTTTCAGATAAAGCCTTTGGGTGCGTTATCGGTCGGGGATGTACGAACAGGTACTATCCCCTCCCCGCTGCCTTCCCAAAAACATTATCTGAAAGTCTATAGCTCAGTACTGACCGCTGTCTTCGCGAAGCTCCGAAAGATGGACGCATTTGGGGCAGATGAGATTGCCGGCCTCATCATAACCATAACGATCCATCGCAAAGACGAGTTCATCGCAGTACTGGCAGGTACCGATTATGTTCTTCTTACAATGACCGCAGACGGTATATTCTTCCTTCGTACTTGGATGGGACCAGCGGGACAGGTCCTCACGGTCATGGCATATCACACAAAATTCCATCCTTGCATCTCCCTTAGGGCTTGCTCAGAAATAAACCGGCATTTTAGGCGCTCAGATTTAGGTCAAATTTGTTCGATCCGAGACTGCAAAACCAGAGGAGCCTGTCGGACTTACGATGATCTACTGCGGAAAGTGGGATGACGGCCCAAATATCCCCAAAGTTTCGTTGCATAGCAACACTATGCGCCTCAAATTCGTGAATATTTGGTCTCGTCCTCCACTTCCCTCGCGACGATCTCCTAAGTCCGACAGACTCCTTGGAATGGTCGTTCTATTTCAAGAATTTTGCAGTTGAGGATCGGACGAAGCCGGCCTGAAGCTGGGATGCATAAAGTGCCAGATTATTTCTGAGCAAGCCCTTAGTCCAATTTACGGCATATTAACACGTTATGCCATCCTTATCACGTCAATAATTTCGCGGCCGGGACGACGTCCATATACGGGGATTGGTAACAGTTTAGCCTTTTGAAAAACCGGCTAAACTTGAATTCAAAATGCAAATTTCAAAATTTTGATGATTTTCTCCGAAATTTTACACTTTCCATTTTCCATTTTGCAATGAGATTTAGCGCTTTGTCAAAGCGCTAAATTGTTACGGGGTTTGCATTACCTTGACATAGATAATCTTCGCATCTCCGGGCGAGTAGAAATCCGCAATATGTGCCTCGTCTTGATAGCCGCAACTCTCATAGAACGTTCTTGTCGGCCTGTACTGGTCGCGGGACGAAGTTTCGATATAGATTCGCCTTCCCCCCATCCGACATATTATCTTTTCGGATCTTTCCAAGAGTTCTTTCCCGGCGCCGTATCCGCGAAATTCGTTGTGCACGGCTATCCAGTAGAGATCGAAACCGGCTGCGGTCCCGGCTATCGGTCCGAAGCACGTGTAGCCTATCACTCTCCCCGCCCTTTCCGCAAAAAGGAAATGGTAATCGCTGGCCGGTCCCCCGGCAAGCCGTTCATGCACCTGTTCCATTGCTGTACTGATTTCCTCAGCAGAGAAGAAGCCCGAAGAGTCCACGACCGTGCGAACTGCTTCCATGTCGGTTTCGGTTACTGTTTCGCGGTATATTGTCGGATCCGAGCTACACATCTATGATTCTCTCTATCAAATCTGCAAAAGTATAACCGGCCTGTTTGGCCGCAGCAACAAATCCACTGTCCGGAGACAGACATGGATTTGCATTTATTTCCAGGACCCAGGGAGCGTCCGCAGAGTCCACTCGAAAATCAATCCTGGCGTATCCTCTGATGTTGAATATTGACCAGCATTTTTCGGCTATTTCCGACATTGTCCTTACCAGCGAAGAATCGCGCTCGGCAACGTGAAAACTGCGCCGCGTGTGGCGATACTCAAATGAATTCTCATCCCATTTGGCTCTGTATCCCACTATTCTGGGCTTTCCCGGCGGGTATTCGACGAATTCCATTTCCGCGGGGGGAAGGACCTCAGGTCGGTCACCCTTGCCCAACAGAGAGACGTTGAATTCCCGGCCATCGATATACCTTTCGGCAAAGAAATCTCGAAAAGTGTTGTTGTGCCTGGACCGAATCTTTGCCTCCAGTTCATCCGAATCACGGGCCAGGACAAGCGAATTTTCATCCAGCCCGACAGATGCGTGCTCCCAGACCGACTTAACTATGCAGGGCCGGTCGTAAAGGGCAGTATCCTCGGCAGGCCCGTCAAAAGGCAGCCATTCCGGACTGGGAATGCCGGCCGCGGTCATAATCTGCTTTGCCATGACCTTGTTGGATGTGAGGAAGAGGGCCTCCGTGCCCGACCCTGTGTAGGGGTACCCCAGGTGGTCCAGAAGAGACGGCGCAAGATGGATGAGGCGCCCCCTTCCCGCCACAGATTCCACGAGATTGAAGACCAGGGCAGGCTTTATATCGGATAGAATGGAAATTATCTTTTGCAGATCAAGACTGAAAGGGACAAAAACCGGCGAGTGTCCCGCGGCGGACAAGGCCTCGGAAACGGCTGCAACCTGAATAAGCGTATCTTTTTCATCTTCCGGGGCATCATCGCCCACCTCACTGTGTAAAACGACTATTTGCATATTTCAGCCACTAGGTACAGCTCCACACAAATGGATGTCCAGTATCTGTTCCGTTGTCCGGTGGTCTCAAAAAGTGCACTAAAGTGCCTAAAGTTAAGGAAGATAATCGATGGTATTCAATTCTCTCTGTCCCCGAACCCTATTCCGCGGGTTTCAAAGAGATCGTGGCACATGGGTATCCAAAATGGGTACTTGTGAAACAAGATGCGGATAGGCGGGGTTTTCTAACCCCGCCCACAACGGACGCCTCGGTCGCCGGGCGGCCCTGGAAAGGGCCGCCTATCCGAAGGGCCGATTGGAAGGCATCCCCCATCTCCCAAATTCGAATGGATACCTTATTCTGTGGAACTGTACTAAGAAATCATTTCTTTGTGTCCTTGTGGTTCTCTCTCAAGGGCTGAGTCCATGATCGTTTCGATCAATTGCCGGTAGCTGATGCCCGCCAGATTGCATATTATCGGCAGGTCGGAATGCTCCGGATGCAGTCCGGCGAGCGGATTCACTTCGATAAAATTGACTGTGCCCCTGCCGTCCATCCGCAGATCGATCCGCCCGGCATCGCGGCATCCCAGGCAAGTCCATACGGCAAGGGCCGTATTTGCAGCCGCCTGGGCCGCCTGGTCTGTAACCAGTCTGTAGGTGACGAGCTCCTCGTATTTTTCCTTATTCAGATACGAATAGACCTCGGTTTCTGCATTCTCATTCAGGAGGATTTCCATTACACCGAGAGTCCTGGCCTTGTCGCCTGTACCTGCAACGCCCACGGTAAACTCTCTCCCAGGCAAGAAAGTCTCGACAAGAACCGGTTGTTTATGATCTTCGAGGAGCCTCATGCAGACTCCTTCAAGCTCTTCTTTGGAGTTCAGTTTTGATGCACTATTGATCCCTTTCCCCGTCCCTTCTGCAAGGGGTTTGGCAAAGAGGGGATAGCGAAGATCAACGGCATGGATTTGAGATTTCTGATCTATCACAACGAAATCAGGGGTAGGAATTCCACAATCGCGGACAACTCGTTTTGTCATTCCCTTGTGAAGGGTAAGCGAAAGGACAAGCGGGTCGGAAAAGACATATCCTATATCATAGGCATCAAGCAGCGCGGGAACCTGTGCCTCGCGACCAAACCCTCTAAGTCCCTCAGCAATATTGAAGACCAGGTCCCATTTGTCTCCGGCAACCAGCCGTTCGGCCAACGATCTGATGTTCCCGATACGGTCGGTATCGTAACCCAGATCCTGAAGTGTCTCTTCTATCGCATCTATCGTCTCAGGGCGGTCGAATTCCGCAGTTTCTTCCTCTCCGTAGCCTTGAGAAAGATAGTCCGAGCGAAGATCATAGGTGATTCCAACTATCATGTATTCGATACCAGACACTCTGTCCGTGTCGCCGCGTCATTCATTTTCGGCTTCCGCCGGAGGTGTGTCCTCCTCGTCCGGGGGCAATTCTTCTTCATCCAGTTCCGCATCCGATGGGCGCGGTTCGTCGCTCTCTTCAATATCGGTCTGCCCGGTTGAGGTATCACGAGTGTAACTGTTCACCGTTGACCTTTGACCGTTCACCGAAAAGACGTTCCTCGCGCCTTTCAGGTAATATTTGGCTCCTGATCTCTGGTTCCCGGTCTTTTGGCGCCAGGGACTAGAGACCGAAACGGAATACGCGATCACCGTAACTTTTTGCGGAAAAAACGCTTTTCGGGTTCTTACGGACAACGGTGAACGGATAACGGTGAACGGATACTCATGAGTGTGGTCGTTTCCGACAATTCTGAAGCCGCCCGGAGAGAAGTCGCCCTCGCTCTGGACAGTTCCACCAATGCCCGGCATCAGTAAAGCGAGACATAGTGCGAGGCTGCATGCAAGAAGAAGTCTTTTCATACCTGCTCCTGATCCCCCGTATCCGTTCACCGTTGTCCGGGAGAAGTTGAAGATCGTCTCTTCGAAAAAGGGGCGCGGTAACCGCATATTCCATGTCGGGCTCCGCGTTCGGTGCAAAAAAGACTGTGCCCCAGAGATCAGCAGCCAAATACCTTCTGAAAAGCAGAAGGGCCATCTTTTCGGTGAACGGTCAACAGTGAACGGTGAACGGTTACTGATCTTCCCAGTCGGGATAATGATATAGTTTGCCTTCGTAATTTTTGATTATCAGGCCGTTTTCGTCCCGGCCAAGGATATATTCCGGAACCACGGGGATTTTGCCTCCGCCCGCCGGGGTGTCGATAACATAAGTAGGCACGGCGTATCCGGTCGTATGTCCCCGCAGTCCTTTCATGATTTCTATCCCCTTTGCCACGGATGTCCGGAAATGAGCGGAGCCGGAGATGGGATCGCATTGATAGAGATAATAGGGCCTGACCCGATTCATCAGGAGACCGTGGACCAATTGTTTCATGGTTTCCGAATCATCATTTATACCTCTTAAGAGAACAGTCTGACTGCCCAGCGGCAGGCCTGCATCGGCCAGACGTGCACATGCCTGGCTCGTCTCCGGGGTGATCTCTTCAGGATGTGTGAGGTGAATGCTGATCCATAACGGGTGATAGCGCTTGAGAATACGAATCAGATTCGGGGTCACCCGCTGGGGCAGAACCACCGGCGCCTTGGTCCCGATGCGGAGGAACTCGACGTGCGGAATCCTGCTCAGCCTGGAAAGAAGCCATTCTAATTGCTCATCGGAAAGCGTTAACGGATCGCCCCCGGATAAGAGTACATCCCGAACGGCAGGCCGTGCTTTTATGTATTCGATTGATTCCTTCCACTGTTCAATACTGAAAGGCTTTCCGCCTCCTTTGCCGACCATACGCGAACGGGTGCAATAGCGGCAGTAGGTTGAACAAAAAGTTGTCACCAAAAAAAGCACGCGGTCCGGATAGCGGTGCACGAGCCCTCTTACGGGGGTATGTCTTTCTTCCCCGAGAGGATCCTCACTTTCCCCGCGATTTTTGCGGTACTCGTCAATGACGGGAACCACGGCGCGGCGAAGACCCTGGAGGGAATTTTCCGTATCGAGAAGGCTCGCATAGTACGGAGTTATCGCAAAGGGAAACGGCTTTCCACTGCCTGTCAAGGCGCGAATTTCACTCTGTGTCAGACGGACAATTCTCGAAAGCGTTTCCAGACTCTCAATTCGGTTCCGGATTTGCCAGCGCCAGTCATTCCATTCGGCCTGCGTGACCCCGGGGAAGAAACGTTTTTGGAATGTCCGGGCCTCCGGACTGCTTATGAAACCAGAAGTACGATTCGATTCCGGTGGTTTCCCCTTTGGTTTGTAATAGACAGATCCGGCAAAGTTGTGGGCTGTGCCTGCAGGTATTCCCGCGCCCGGAGGTTCGGTCTGTTCATTTGAAAGGCCTTCTGAAATAATATGTTCCATTCGAGCCTCCCCGGTTCGACTATTCACCCCCACCGGACCGAATTCATTGGCTGGCAATTTTAGCTCCTTTTCTTTTTTTCAATTATATAACCTTGATGATGTCGTACAAAGTCAAAATTCGGACGGCAGGGCAAAAAAATGTCCGCACAAATGACTTCTTATAGACTTTCAGATAATGTTTTTGGGAAGGCAGCAGGGAGGGGATAGTACCTGTTCGTACGTCCCCGACCGATAACGCAGCCAAAAGCTTTATCTGGAAGTCTCTACCAAACCGTATTCCAAGGACCCCCTAATGGGATCCGTCTTGTTGATTCCACTCCTCATCAGAACATGGTGAAAGGGACCGGTATAAACGTGATTACCAGCAGTACCAGCGCCAAAAAGGCCAGCCATTTTCTTTTGGCATCGAGCCCTATGTCCGGATTAAGTGGCGGAGGATGCTTGAATCCGATAGCGGTCAGAAGGGCCGCCCAGACGAACCAGCCCAGCCACCCTCTAAGAGCCAAGACCAGAAGCCCTGCAATGCATACAAATGCAAGCTTTCTTGATTTCTCCCCAAAAACTGCATAAATAACGTGCCCACCATCAAGTTGGCCCACAGGAATCAGATTGAGTGACGTTACGAGGAGGCCGATCCATCCGGCAAAACCAACCGGATGGAGGGCGATCTGATAGCAGTCCGGCAAGTCTCCAAAGACCGTGTGCACCATGAACTCAAGCAGAATAGAAGAGCCGAGGATCATACCTGTCGCTTTGGGCATAAGCTTGATGGTGGACATCTTTAGACCAAAGAACAGCACCGGGATGGCTATTATCGCTCCGGCAAGGGGTCCGGCCAAACCTATGTCCAGTAAAGCCCTTTTGTCCCTCATGGGAGACTTGATCCTGATAAACGCCCCGAACGTGCCTATGATAGAAGGCGCCGGGATGAAGTAAGGGAGACTGACATTGACCCCGTATCGTTTGGAGACGATATAGTGGCCCATTTCATGGGCGATGAGAATGGAAAGCAGTGTAAAGGAAAAAGGAATTCCCTTGGTGATCAGCCGCCAGTCTTTAAGCAACGGCGCTCCCTGCTGAATTGCCCCTGCTGCTGTCGTGGAAAGGACAGTAAGGAGAAAAAGCAGGATGTTTACGAGGGGGACCCGAAAATGAGATCTGGGAGGTGATAACACTGGAGCTATTGTAGTCAGGGCTTTGTAGGATTGACTCTTTGTTTTAATTCTTTTCCGACCTTAAAGAACGGAAGCCTTTTTGAAATTACGTCTATTTTCTCGCCTGTCTTGGGGTTGCGACCGAGATACGGCTTGTAACTTTTGGGAACGAAACTGCCGAATCCGCGGATCTCTATGTTTTTGCCCCGTACAAGGGCATCACTCATGATATCGAACACTGTATCTATTACCGCTTCCGCAGCCCTTTTTGTCAGGTCGGTTTCTCTGGTGAGAGCCTCGACTAAATCGGATTTGTTCATATGCAATCCTCACGTTAGAGCTGGCATGGGGAATATATACCAGAGCATCTATTGAATTGTAAAGTATAATGTTATCTGTAACAATTTAGCAGTGTTGAAAGCACTGCCATGCTTCAACACAAATTGTTTTTGTCGTGCTCAGCGTAGCGGTGCTCGTAATCGTAATCGAAAAAGAGTGGGATCAATTTTGGGGAAGCGGTGCGATGTACAAGAGATCGATTACGATCAGGCTCCTAGTCCTGGTTGTCAAGATGTCTTTTCAGGCGCTCCAATTCCGCAGGGCGGAGATGCCGGTATTGTCCTGCCGCCAGATCCCCCAGCCGGATATCGTCAATGGCTGTCCGCCGCAGACTAATAACCGGGTGCCCCACTGCAGCACACATCTTCTTGACCTGTCTTTTCCTTCCTTCGCGAATGCCCATTTCGAGGAGGGTTGAGTGCTCACGCCTCTTGAGGACCTTTAGTCTTGCCGGGAGCGTTTTTCGTTCATCAACAAAGACACCGGTTCTGAGTTGATCGAGGGCCTTCTCCCCGGGGATACCTTTGACCTCGGCCTCGTATATCTTCATTACTTTGAACCGGGGGTGCTGGAGTTTCCAGGACAGCTCCCCGTCGTTGGTCAGCAGGAGCAGACCCTCCGTATCCATGTCCAGCCGCCCCACCGGGTATACCCGAACGGGTACATCCTGTAACAAACTCACTACTATCGGCCTTTTCTGGGGGTCTCTCAACGTGGTCACAAATCCCCTGGGCTTGTTCAATGCAATGTAAGTGAAACAAGGCGGGGGCGGGAGGGGTTTCCCGTTGACGAGTATCGCATCCACATCCGGATCTACCTTTGTGCCAAGTTCTCTAACTATTTTTCCGTTTACGGTGATGCTTCCCTGCAGCATAAGCTCCTCGGCCTGCCGGCGAGATGAAACGCCGCGCTTTGCCAGTACTTTCTGCAATCTTTCTTTCATAAGAATAGCCACTAAGTCCCTAGTACCAGTATTTCATCCCTACTTCGTGTCTTTGTGTCTTTGTGGCGTTTCAAAGAGATCCATGCTCTCCCCGGCATGCTCTTCGCGGCCTCTGATTTCTGCCAGGCTGGGTAGTGACGAAAGGTCTTTCAGATCGAATATCTCAAGAAACTTCTGAGTTGTGCCGTAGACGAGAGGCCGTCCCGCCAGTTCTTTGTCCCGTCCAATAATACGAATCAGTTTTTTTTCGAGGAGTGATCTCAGGACACGGCTGACATCCACTCCGCGTATCCGCTCAACTTCGGACCTCAAAACCGGTTGCTTATAAGCTATTATGGCCAGAGTTTCCAGAGATCCGCGGCTCAAACGAACAGGCGCCGTTCTTCTCAAACGGATCAACCAGTCTTTAAACTCGGGCCTGGTCCTGAACTGGAATCCTTCCGCCACTTCATGGAGGCAAAAACTGTGAGATTCGCTGCCGTCATAGACGGTTTTGAGCCGGGCAATCGCCCCGTCGATTTCTTCCTGAGTATGCTCTGGGAGCACTTCCCCAATGCGTTTGCGGCTTAACGGCACTTCGGAAACAAAAATCAGCGCTTCGACGATTCGAATCAAATCAGGCATCAGGATCTACTTTTTCGTGATTCCGCGGGCCGTTATTCCGAGGCTTTCCATTTGAGGCTGGAGGCATACGGCTCCCTGAATATCCGAGGGATCTGTTGATTTCTTCCACCAGGCTTATAGAGGGGCTGACGGAAAGTGAAGCGGGGAGCGCTATTCTCACCGTGCCCTTGCCCGGGAAAGACAAATTCAGAAAGACCGGACAGCCCCCGGTGTGCTCGGATAATATGAGTTTCAATCCGGCCATTTTCTCTTTTGAGAGGGAATTCGAAATATGTATATCCAGGAATTCAATACTCTGCGAAAGGGCTTTTTGAAAAGTAGTAACCTCGGATGCGATTACCTTGGCCGTTTGCTCGTCTTTGGAAATCTTCCCTGTTATATAGAGCGGTTGATCGCTCTTTATCATATCCTGGCACTGCCTGTAGGGCTCGGCAAAGATCAGTATCTCTGCTACCCCGTACAGGTCCTCCAGAGATAGAAAGGCCATCCGGCCCTTCTTGGTGTTGATCTCTTTTATGGCCCTCGTAATCCCGGCAATAACGATTTCTTCTCCGTCAGCGCAGTCGGCCATCTCGAGTGTGTTTATTGTCCCCAGTCTTTTGAGGTCGGCATCATAAATGCTAAGCGGATGTCCCGTAATGTAAAAACCGAGAGCCTCTTTTTCGAGGCTTAAGAACTTGTCTTTCGGCCATTCTTCGAGATCGGGGAGCTTCAAGGATTTACTGCTGATCTGCTTTCCGGTTCCAAAAATAAGCACTTGTTTTGAGTCTTTCTGGCGGTGATGGGCCTGGGCTGCTTCCAGAACCTCATCAAGCATGGCCATCAACTGGGACCGCCTTGCCCCGGTCGAATCAAAGGCCCCGCATTTGATCAAGCTTTCCAGGACCCTTCGGTTCACCCTGCGCAAATCAACCCTGCAGCAGAAATCGAGCAGGGATGTGAACGGCCCGCTGTCATGGCGAGCGGCAATAATGGATTCCACGGCGCCTGTTCCGACATTTTTAACGGCAGCCAGGCCAAAACGGATTTTGCTCTGGCAGATGGTAAAACTGACCTCGCTTTCATTTATGTCCGGAGGAAGTATTTCGATCCGTTTCTCCCGGCACTCGGCCATGTATTTTACGACGTTGTCGGTAGAATCCATATCGCTGGTGAGCAGTGCGGCCATGAAGGGAACAGGATAGTGGGCCTTCAGATAGGCAGTCTGGTAGGCAATGAGTGCATAAGCTGTGCTGTGTGATTTGTTGAGGCCGTAACCGCCGAACTTTTCCATGAGATCAAAGAGCCTTTCGGCCTTGTTCCTGTCCTCTTTGTTCGCGACCGCCCCGTTTACAAATTTCGTTCGCTGGGCCGCCAGCATCTCGGCCTTCTTTTTTCCCATGGCCGCTCTGAGTATATCGGCATCACCCATGGAATAATTTGCCAGGCGGCTCGCAATCTGCATTACCTGTTCCTGATAGACTATTACACCATAGGTCTCTTTCAGAATCTCTTCCAGCCGGGGCACCAGATAGCGCACTTCGATTTCGCCGTGTTTAGCCCTGGTAAAGTCGTCAACCATTCCGCTTTCCAGAGGTCCGGGACGGTACAGCGCAACAGACGCGATGAGGTCGGTAAAGACCTCGGGCTTCATTTTGACGAGGAGATTCCTCATGCCGGAACTCTCCAGTTGGAATACACCGGTCGTATCTCCCCGGGACAGGAGTTGATACGTGTTTTTGTCATCGAGTGGAATGCTCTCCAGGTCCAGCTTTTCGCCGTACTCTTTCTCCACCAACTGCTGTGCATAATGAATGGTAGTCAGGTTCTTCAGGCCCAGAAGGTCGAACTTTACCAATCCGATCTTGTCCACGGCCTTCATGTGGTACTGGGTTAAGACTTCACCTTTGGCGCCTCTGTACAGGGGAAGATACTCAATAATCGGGCGATCTGAAATTACTACGCCCGCAGCGTGGGTTGAGGCGTGCCGGGGCAGCCCTTCAAGAGCCCTTGAAATGCTAAGGAGATCCCTGGTTCTGGCGTCATTTTCTGCCATTTCCCTTAACCGGGGCTCTTTCTGAAGAGCCTCTTCAATGCGGATATTGAGTTGATTCGGCACGAGCTTGGCGATACGGTCGGCTTCGTTGTAAGGTATGTCCATGGCCCGTGCCACGTCTCTTATCACGGCCCTTGCCTGCATCTTCCCGAAGGTTATTATCTGTGCGGTAAAGTCTTCTCCTCCGTATTTTTGAGATATGTAATTCAGGACCTCTTCTCTCCGGTCTCTGCAGAAGTCGACATCTATATCCGGCATGCTCCTTCTTTCCAGATTAAGAAAACGTTCAAAGAGAAGATCGTACTGCATCGGATCGATCTCGGTGATGCGAAGGGCATAGGCAACGAGGCTCCCCGCAGCCGATCCGCGGCCCGGGCCGACCGGAATGCCGTTTCCTTTTGCATAGTTGATGAAATCAGCCACGATGAGAAAGTAGCCGGAGAACCCCATCTGCAGAATGACCCCGAGCTCATACTCCAGCCTGCCCCTGTATGCCTGGCGCCCCTTTTCGTCAAGATCCAGTCTCTTCAATGAAGTCTCAAAACGATGGTTGAGTCCATCCCGGGCTTCTTTAGTCAGTCTGCTGTCCAGGGTTTCACCGGCCGGTACGGGATAGACCGGAAAATGGTATTCGCCCAGCTCGAGTTCGAGCTCGCAAAGTGCGGCGATCTCCGACGTGTTCTGTAATGCCTGGGGGGCATGAGAGAAGAGCTCCGCCATTTCGGCGGGCGATCGGAAATAAAGCTGGTCCGTGGAGAATTTCAGCCTGTTTGGCTCGTCAACGGTCTTTCCGGTTTGGATGCAAAGGAGGACATCATGCACGCGGGCGTCTTCGCGTCTCAGATAGTGGCAGTCATTTGTGGCCACCATGGGGAGGGAAAGGCGGTCGGCTATGACTTTCAGTCCGTCGTTTACCGTTTTCTGCTCTTCTATGCCGTTTTCCTGGAGTTCGAGATAAAAACGGCCGGGAAAGATGCGCGCATATTTTTCAGCCTTCTCCTGAGCTGCCTTCAGGTTTCCATGAACGAGCGTATATGGGATTTCTCCGTGCAGGCAGGAACTGAGCGCGATCAGCCCATCGCTATGTTCTTTCAATAGTTCCGTATCTATTCGCGGCTTGTAGTAGAATCCCTCCAGGTATCCTGCGGTTACCAGACGGCAGAGGTTTTTGTAGCCTGTCCGATTCCGGGCCAGGAGGACGAGATGAAACGCCGAAGTCTCCTCAGTCCGGGATGTCTTGTCAAAGCGATCCCTGGGCGCAAC
Source organism: Pseudomonadota bacterium (assembly GCA_043806955.1). Lineage (GTDB taxonomy): Bacteria > Desulfobacterota > QYQD01 > QYQD01 > JAZDGK01 > JAZDGK01. The sequence continues at coordinate 16,740 of JAZDGK010000157.1, forward strand.
ATAGACCTCGCAGCCGATTATTGGTTTTATCCCGTTTTGAATGGCGCCCTGATAAAAATCAACGGTTCCGAACATGTTCCCATGGTCGGTCATTGCTACGGACGTCATGCCATAAGCTTTAACCGCTTGAAACAGGTCCGCGAGGCGGATGGCGCCGTCAAGAAGACTGTATTCCGTATGGACGTGAAGATGTACGAAATTGGAGGATTCCATTTGATTATGACCGAATGCCGTTACGAAGGCTCTATACCAACAGAGCCTCTTCCAAGAGTCCCGTCTTTACTTCGTGCTCTTACTCGTTAATGAACGTTGGTTGCGGGTTACGAGTTGCGCGTTACGAGGTACGAGTTGCGAGTTAACATCATAGAAACCCTTTCAGTTTTCGGTTTGAGCGTTCTGGGTTTTCTTAACTCGAAACACGGAACTCGGAACACGAAACAGAGTTTTGCAAGAGCCTCAATATAGCCCGATATAGTCCGACGCGGCGACTTCTTTCTTAGGGAGCCGGAAAATGCTAGTATACCGTGCATAGGTCAATTCCCAATATCGAATGTCCAATGCTCAATGTCCAAGGTCCAAGGTATTTGCTCCTGATTGGAAATTGGTTATTGAACATTGAACATTGGACATTGATCCTAA
>JAZDGK010000158.1:0-10141 GCA_043806955.1 Pseudomonadota bacterium
GTACTCACCTCTGATGGTTACAATATCTTGATGACAAATCCATAAAAGCGCCAAATCCTTTTGTCAAACATACCCTTATCTTGCCTTCTTTCGGTCAGAATACAACCTCAAGACTTTGTCAGAATAATATTGGAATCAACAGATGGAAGGTGCGAGGGTGGGAAGGTGAGAAGGTGGGGGAAGAAAGACGCGGAGAGGAGAATGATGCAGGGACAGAAACAGTGATGGTGGGTAGGAACAAGCGGGCCACAGTTCTTATTCTGGCTCCTGACTCCTGACTCCTGAATTCTGTCTTATTGTTTCCTGATTTCCAGTTTTCCTGATTCAAATTGTCTTGTCTTGTTTACTTCTTTGCCATGCGGTTGCGGGTGGATTCGATGGCAAGGACGGCATAGTCGCGCAATCTTCCTGCTTGTCTCATTGTTGCGGAGTCTATCACGGCCTGCTGTTTGACGACAAGGAAATTGCCTATGGCGCGACCGTCGACCAGGATGGGAAGGGCGGCTATTGCGCTGGCCTTAAATGAAGAAAGGACTTTCTTATCACCTTCGGGCAACTTCATATCCTTGTTGGTGACGGTCATATCCTTCCCCCAGGCAATCGAAGAAGCCATTATTCCGGAAGAATCTTTAAGGGGCAGCATAAACTTTCCGACCAGATCTTCTATACCGTCGCCGATGCCATATCGGGCTTTTACCATTGTCCGGGCCGGATCGACGATGGCCAGGAGGACGTGATTGAAACCGAGGCCGTGCTGCATGCTCTCCATGATTATCATGAAAATGGAATCCAGGTCGCATCCACGAACGATAGATTCGGTAATCTCGACAGAGGCATTGAGGATGCATTCCTTCTGTCTCTCCGATTCATCCAGCGCCTGGGACTCAGTCGGTTCCGGTTCTTCGACCAGTGCAGGCTCTTCCGCTTCCCCTTTGGGCCTTAGAACCGACATATCTATACCCAGAGGGGCCATCAGCTCTGACGCACGCCGTCCGGCCTCCTCAATCGCTTCGTCAATTATGCTCTCGTTAATCGGCAGAATCTTGCCGTACACGGACAGAATGCGGCTGATTTCTTCCTCGGTGTTTTTGCCGGAATACGCCGCCTGCGATATGATATGTCCCATGGAGGCAACGGCCCTCAATATGTCCGTGTCACTGGGCCGCCCGCTCTCTTGCCTATCCGGCATGGCCTCCATGCTTTTGGTGATTTTGTCGGAAAAATTCCAGACCTTGGCCACGGAAATGCCAAAGTCGCGCATAGTCATGCCCATATGATTCTTGGTTGCTTGACTCTCGGATATTCCGTTTTGCATATCTGTTTGAATCTTGGCATAAATATCAGGCAGCATAAAAGCAGCGATCATGCGGCCAAGATTATGAAAGAGACCGCATAGATAAGCTTCTTCTTCATCCGGATAGTTGATCGCGCGGGAGAGCTCCTTCGCAAAACTTGCACCGGTAAAAGACAATGCTACCATGCGCTTCAGTTCTTTTATATTGTTGGTCTTCTTTGCCAGATAATCAAAAAGCGAAACGCTGGCGGCAATGTCCCGAACGACTTTGAACCCCAGAAGTACTACGGCCCCCGTAATAGTCGAGATTTTTCGCACTCCTTGCGACCGGATCGAGTAATAAGCGGAATTTGCGATCTTCAAGACCTTGTTCGTCAGTCCCAGATCTTTGAGTATGATCTTGGATACGTCCCGTGCGGATGAATTAGAGCTTAATGCCACCGCCATGAGCTTTGAAACATGCTCCATGGCTGCAGGAAAATCTCCCTGGTTCACGGTATCCATTACGCGCTTTGATTTATCCTGGACAGTTCTTCCGGATTCAGAAGATAGTTCCATGAAGCAGTCCTTATTCGTGCTTTTTTACCAGGCGCCTAGGTCCGACAGGCTCCTGGTAATCGAATCGGTTTTTTATGCTGGAGACTTGAATCCGGAAAGCTATAGACTTCCAGACAAAGCTTTTGGGTGCGTTATCGGTCGGGGATGTACGAACAGGTACTATCCCCTCCCTGCTGCCATCCCAAAAACATTATCTGAAAGTCTATATCTGGAGATTCATGTCGCCGTATGGGAGCATAAAAACTACTTGACTTTTATAATTCAATAACTTATCGTCAAACATAGATTCTATTCCTCCCCGGAAGTGAATTTAAACCCAAAGAATAAACTGCCATTTGAAGTTCAAAATTCACCAGCAGATAAATCATGTTTCTTTCAAGATAAAGATCTGACCGGTCGATATTGTAACTTGAAGCAAATATTCTTCTCTCCTCATACGTGAAGTATTCTTCCGTATTAATACCCAACAAGGAGTAGTTTTCTATGAATTTAGCCGAGCTAAAAGAAAAAAAAGTAAGCGACTTAGCTCATATGGCCAAAGACTTTAATATCGAGGGTGTGGCCAATATGAGAAAGCAGGAACTCATATTCGCTCTCCTGCAGGCCCAGGCCGATAAGAACGGGATTATTTATGGGGGCGGCGTTCTCGAGATATTGCACGACGGCTTCGGTTTCTTGAGAGCTCCCGACTACAACTATCTGCCGGGTCCTGACGACATATATGTGTCTCCATCCCAGATACGACGTTTTAATCTCAGGACGGGGGATACTGTTGCGGGTCAAATCCGGCCCCCAAAAGAAGGTGAACGTTATTTTGCCCTGTTGAAAGTTGAATCAATCAACTATGAAAGCACGGATCTGACGCGCGAAAAGATCCTGTTCGATAATCTCACCCCGCTCTATCCGATGGAAAGAATAAGGCTGGAAATGGATGACGACTCGAAAAATTATCCGGCCAGGATTATGGACCTGTTAACGCCGATAGGAAAAGGGCAGCGCGGACTTATCGTGGCCTCACCCCGGACAGGTAAAACGATGCTTCTCCAGAATATAGCCAACAGCATCACCGGCAACGATCCGGAGATAATTCTAATCGTTCTGCTCATAGATGAGCGTCCGGAAGAAGTCACCGATATGCAGCGTTCGGTCAAGGCTGAAATAATAAGCTCAACCTTTGATGAACCTGCACAGAGGCATGTCCAGGTTGCGGAGATGGTTATTGAAAAGGCTAAGAGACTGGTGGAGCATCAACGTAACGTTGTGATCCTCCTGGATAGTATTACGCGGTTGGCGCGTGCCTACAACACGGTTGTCCCGCCCAGTGGAAAAATTCTTTCGGGTGGTGTTGATTCCAATGCTCTTCACAGACCGAAGCGGTTTTTCGGAGCGGCACGAAATATCGAAGAGGGCGGCAGTCTCACCATTATTGCTACTGCACTTATTGACACCGGCAGCCGCATGGACGAGGTTATTTTTGAAGAGTTCAAGGGAACGGGCAATATGGAGATCCACCTGGATAGAAAACTGAGCGACAAGCGCATCTTCCCCGCCATAGACATCAATCGCTCAGGCACCCGAAAAGAGGAACTCCTGGTCCCCCCGTCCGATCTGAATCGTGTCTGGATTCTTCGTAAGCTCCTTTCACCGCTGAACCCTGTGGACAGCATGGAATTCCTGCTGGAAAAGATGGAAGGCACAAAAAATAACGCCGAATTCCTCGATTCCATGCACCGGTAGGTTAGGGACGCGGCCAAAAGCAATTGTCCCACCTTGCTTGTCTTTTGGTCCGTCTTCCGCGTTGCACCAAAGGTTACATACGAAAAGTATGCGCCCCCAGGAGCCTGTCGGACTTAGGGATGGTCTACTACGGAAGTGGGGGGGAGCGGCCCAAATATCCCCGAATTCTCGTTGCATAGCAACACTATGCGCCTCAAATTCGGGGATATTGGGGCCGTCATCCCACTTTCCGCAGTAGATCATCGTAAGTCCGACAGGCTCCTCCGGTTTTGCAGTCTCGGATCGAACAAACCTGACCTGAATCTGAGCGCCTAAAATGCCAATTTACTTCAGAGCAAGCCCATAAGGGAAAATAAGGGTATTGCAAAAAATCCGCTACCGGATTAAATAAAAAGGTTTGTGTTTTCAGTTGGCATTTTGGAGGACGATAGTCTTAAGTTTCTACGAGCGGAGGATATATGAAAGAAGGCATTCACCCCACGTATTCCAGGACAGTAATACGCTGTGCCTGCGGCAACGAGATCGAGACCGGTTCCACTAAACAGGATATACGGGTGGAAATCTGTTCCGCATGCCATCCTTTTTTTACGGGAAAACAGAAGCTTATTGATACGGCAGGCCGTGTGGAGCGTTTTCTGCGCAAATATCAAAAGTATGAGCAAAAGGACAAAGAAGGGGCCAAGAGCTGATTTTGAGCGAGCCTACGGGTAAGATACGCGTTGGCGGCCAGGCCGTTATTGAGGGCGTAATGATGCGTGCTCCCCAAGCCATGGCTATAGCGGTCCGCAAACCGAATGGAGAGATCGTAATAAAAGCGGACATCTGGCATTCCCTTGCCGAACGCCTCTGTTTCCTTAAGTGGCCGATTCTGAGAGGCATTCTGGTGCTGGGGGAGGCATTGGTGAACGGGATTCAGGCGCTCAGTTATTCAGCCAATCAAGCCATAGAAGAAGATGTTTCCAGCCGGAAGGTCGGTTCATGGGCCATTTTTGTTACGATGGTAGTGGCCATGGGCATGGGATTGGTGCTCTTCGTGGTCCTGCCTCATCTGCTGAGTCTGTGGATCGGCAGGCTATCCGCTCAGGGATTCGGGACGGATTCCATCTATTTTCATTTGATAGACGGCATCCTGAAGATTGCATTTTTTCTTTTTTATGTAGTGGCCATCTCCCGGATGAAAGATATCCAGAGAATTTTCCAGTACCATGGTGCGGAACACAAATCGATATACGCCTATGAGGCCGGAGAGGATCTTACAGTAGAAAATGCACGAAAGTACTCGACGCTTCATCCTCGCTGCGGGACTTCATTCATCCTGATGGTACTCGTAATAAGCATTATGTTGTTCTCGGTTGTTTTTGCTTTTGTGCGAAAACCCCCGTCATGGTCTGCCATAACGGTAAATGCAGCTTTCATAGTCTTAAAGATTGGACTCATGTTCCCGATAGCAGGACTATCTTACGAGTTTACCAGGTGGACCGGTCAAAGAGCCGACCGGCCGTGGGTTGTTCCTTTCATTGCCCCCGGACTGTACCTGCAGAGATTAACCACGCGTGAGCCGTCCGATGATCAGATCGAAGTGGCATTGAGCGCTCTGACCCGTACGTTGTCAATCCAGAAGGAATACGAGATCTCCAAGCACAGCGCTACATGAGAGTGTTGATAAGAATGGTCGAAAGGGCATTGGGGATACTCTTTTGTGCGGACCATCTTAGGGAACCGGAAAATGCTAATCTACCGTGCACAGGTCAATTCCCAATATCGAATGTCCAATACTCAATGTTGATGGCCTCGTAAAAAGTCGAAAAGTGCTACTTTTTGTCATTCCGGCGGAAGCCGGAAGCCAGTCTATTCAAGTAGCTACGGAAGAGCTGGACTCCGGTTTTCACCGGAGTGACGACTTTTTACGAATCCATCAATGTTCAATGTCCAAGGAATTTACTCCTCATTGGAAATTGGTTATTGAGCATTCAACATTGGAAATTGATCCTAACCCGGACAAGCCGGACATCCGAAATGCTAAATCCGAAATCCGAAACAAATTCGAATGACCGAAAATGGAAAATTCAAAACGCTAGAAAACAAGACAACGCCGCGTTAATGAAATTAAAGTGTTGCCACATAATGCGTTAATATTATGCCTTAGTGACTAAAATGGTATGATCGAAACTTCTAAGTATGCATATTTGGGACCATCCTGCAAGACTCTGTTTCGTGTTCCGAGTTTCGGGTTAAGAAAACTCAAGACCCGGAACCAGAAAAATGAAAGCGTTTGTATGATGTTAACTCGTAACGCGCAACGCGCAACCCGCAACCCGAGCATCGATTACGAGTGAGGGCACGAAGCAAACACGGGACTTTTGCAAGAGGCTATTGGGCATCATAGATAAGGCAAGCATGTTTGAGAAGCTGGAAGAAGTAGAAGAGAAATATTTCAATCTGGAAAAAGCGCTTGGCGACCCGGAAATCGCGGGCAATCCGGCGGAATACCAGAAGTATGCCAGGGAGCGCTCGTCTATAGGGAAACTGGTAGAGAGCTATCGCCGATATAAAGAGACGAAACAGCGCATTTCTGAGAATTCAGAGCTGATGCATGACGCGGATGAGGAAATACGGGAGCTTGCCAGGGAAGAGACAAACAGCCTTAAGCAGCGGCTTGAGGATCTCGATCATGAATTGAGATTCCTGCTTCTGCCAAAAGATCCGAACGATGAGAGGAATACGATACTTGAAATACGGGCGGGTACGGGCGGGGACGAGGCGGCTCTTTTTGCCGCAGATCTTTTCCGAATGTACGACCGTTTTGCAGAGCGCCGCGGGTGGAAAACCGAGATCCTGAGTTCGAGCCCGACCGGTATAGGGGGATTCAAGGAGATCATTGCTCTCATATCGGGCCAAAACGTTTACAGCCAGTTGAAGTACGAAAGCGGTGTACATCGCGTGCAGCGGGTGCCGTTGACCGAGGCTCAAGGGAGAATTCACACCTCGGCGGTTACTGTAGCCATTCTGCCGGAAGCAGAAGATGTAGAAGTTTTTATAGATCCCGGCGAGATTCGTGTTGATGTATTCCGCTCCTCCGGTCCGGGCGGGCAGAGCGTAAATACGACGGATTCCGCCGTGCGTGTCACCCACATACCTACCGGCATGATCGTCACCTGCCAGGACGAGAAATCCCAGCACAAGAACAAAGCGAAGGCATTGAAAGTCCTGAGGGCCCGGCTGTTCGACAGGACACAAAGAGAGCAGCAGGAAAAGATATCCCAGGAACGTAAGAGCCAGATTGGGACCGGGGACCGGAGCGAGCGTATCCGTACGTATAATTTCCCTCAGGGCCGGGTAACCGACCATCGCATCGGCCTTACACTCTATCGTCTGGAAGATATCATGCAAGGCGAACTGGAAGACGTAGTTACCCCCCTCATAGCCTATTCCCAGGCAGAAGCCCTGAAGAACTGATTACTTCACCACAGAGACACAGAGGACACCCTGATTGCGGATTGCGGAATGCGGATTTCGGAATCAAGAAGATGGCACGACAGGCTCCCAGATTGTAATGCGGTATTGTTTCCGCAGGACGAAAAGGCTGAGTGACGGGTCGCCAATTAATACCATCCATAACCATGAACGTTCTTGAGGCCCTGAAATGGGCGACGGAGGCTCTCTCTCTTTCCGGCGTGCCTGAACCCGCGGCGGATGCCGGGGTCTTGCTGGCCCACCTCCTCGGTATCAGCCGTCCGGAGATTTTTTTGTCCAGAGACCGCATTCTGTTGCCGGGTGAAGAGGAACGCCTGAAGAAATATATCGGCTACAGGGCGAGCCGCAGACCTTTGCAGTACATCCTTGGGGAAGAGGAGTTCTGGTCGCTCTTGTTCAAAGTGACTCCGGATGTCCTGATCCCGAGACCCGAGACAGAGATTCTGGTCGAGACCGTACTGAAGAGGTTCAGAAGAGAAGTCCCTTTGTCCGGCTGTTTCAGGGCACTCGACCTTTGCACAGGAAGCGGAATACTCGCCATTGTGCTCGCAAAAGAACTCGGCTGCCTTTTTTACGCGGCTGACATTTCAGGAGCGGCCCTGTCCATAGCCAGGGAAAACGCCGAGAGGCATCAGGTGACCAGTGCAATCACTTTTCTGGAGGGAGATCTCTTTGAACCGTTTCGCGGGAAGAAGGGTCTTTTCGACCTGATCGTCTCCAATCCCCCGTACGTCCCGATAGATGTACTCTCAGACCTGATGCCCGAAGTGAAGGACTATGAGCCTCGTAGAGCCCTTGACGGCGGCCTTGCCGGGCTGTCAACAATTCGAAGGATAATCGATGAGGCCCCTCTATACCTTATGGAAGACGGCTGGATGTTTCTGGAAATCGGCCATGGCCAGAGCAGGGCTGTTCTCGATGATATGGAAGGGCGTGGGGTCTTTCGCAATATCTCGGTCGTGCCCGACTATTCGGGTATCGATCGCGTAGTGTATGCGCAGAAGGTTTAGAGGACACCTTTTTGGGAATCTACACGAATGAGCACAAATAGTTTTTGCCGCCGACACACGCGGACGGACGCAGACCCGGCAGACTCCCGGGTGCGGAAGGGTATGAATTGTTTTTGACTCTTGGGACGACTTTGTGTTAATTCGTGGCTGAAATTGGGAGATGAAGAATGGATAAGATCATAATCGAAGGGGGTCATCCTCTTCAGGGTGAGATTACCATAAGCGGCGCAAAAAATGCTGCCCTGCCTCTTATTTCAGCTACGCTCCTGGCCCCGGGCCGGCATGTACTGGAAGGGGTGCCGAACCTTGTGGACATAAGGACGCTGAAAAAGCTTCTCGGATTCATAGGGGTTACGTTCAACGAGGAATCCGGCAAACTTGTGGTGGATACCTCCACCATAGACAAGTTTGAGGCGCCTTACGATCTTGTAAAGACGATGAGGGCTTCGGTTTTGGTATTGGGCCCCCTTATTGCCCGTTTTGGTGAGGCCCGCGTCTCGCTTCCCGGAGGATGCGCAATTGGGGCGCGTCCGATAAATATGCATCTCAAGGCATTTGAGGCCATGGGTGTGAAGATTGAGCTCGACTACGGATACGTTATTGCTCATGCGGACAGGCTGAAAGGGGCACAGATCTATTTCGATATGGTAACCGTCACCGGCACGGAAAACATAATGATGGCCGCGGTTCTGGCAGAAGGCAAGACCGTGATAAAGAATGCAGCATGCGAGCCCGAGGTGGTCGCACTGTCCGATCTTCTCAACAGGATGGGAGCGCGTATCAATGGTGCAGGGACCGGGACGATAATTATCGATGGTGTTTCCGAGCTTAAACCTGCATGGTGCAGCATAGTGCCGGATCGCATTGAGGCCGGTACTTATATGATAGCGGGCGGTGTAACCGGAGGGGACCTTTTCCTGCGGAACTGCCCGGCAAACTATCTTCAGGCGGTGATCGCCAAGCTTCGCGAAGCCGGTATTCGAATCGATGTTGAGCCCGGCGGGGTGAGGGTCCGCCGAAACGGTCAGATCCGCAGCATAGATGTCAAAACCATCCCTTATCCAGGTTTTCCTACCGATCTTCAGGCCCAGGTCATGGTGCTGATGACTGTCGGGAGCGGCCTCTCGGTCATAACAGAGTCAATTTTCGAGAACAGATTCATGCACGTATGCGAGTTGCAGCGGATGGGTGCGGAAATAACGGTGGAGGGTCGAAGCGCCATCATCAAAGGGCGCCCCGGTCTCCAGGCTGCACCGGTAATGGCTACGGACTTGAGGGCGAGCGCCTCGCTGATTCTGGCCGGGCTTGCAGCAGAAGGCAAGACCGAAGTCTCCCGGGTTTATCACCTGGACAGAGGGTACGAGAAAATGGAGGAAAAGCTCTCTTCGGTCGGCGCGCATATTTGGCGAGTCAAATGATTTCGGATTTCGGATTGATGGGACGCGAGAACGCTGGGAAGCTATGAAGCCGGAAGGTGCGAGGATGGGGGAAAGTCGCGGTGACCCGGAGAGTTAAAAATGCGGAATGAGGAGGGCGTAAGCAGCAGAACAGAGCGTATGGGCGGGGGAATACCCTGATTTGACATTTGTCATTTGAGCTTTGTTTAAACTTTGGGTTTTGTCATTTGAAATCCTACTCAGTACAGCCTGACTGAAAAAGGTACCCATTAAACCCAGACTTGGCAAAGCAACGTCGTAGGGTGGGCTTTGCCCACCATCTTTGCTTTGGCCTTTTCGGGCAAGCATTCCGGTGGGCAGAGCCCACCCTACAAGTATGTCGATTCTGGGTACTCATTTGTGTAAGGCTGTACTCAGCACTCAGCACTCAGTACTTTGCACTTTGTTTTGGTTGCGGCTCTGCCGCGCTGTGTCTCTGTGGTGAGAAAAAATATTGCCTTTTCGGAATGGCTGGATTATAAAGCTCTTCCCTAGGAGCCTGTCGGACTTAGGGATGATCTACTGCGGAAGTGGGGGGAACGGCCCAAATATCCCCGAATTTTCGTTGCATAGCAACACTATGCGCCTCAAATTCGTGAATATTTGGTCTCGTTCCTCCACTTCCTCGTAAC
>JAZDGK010000159.1:0-14226 GCA_043806955.1 Pseudomonadota bacterium
AGACGATGGACGATAGACCACGAAAACATATCGTCAATGGTCCATGGTCCGTGGTCAATCCACCACCCAAGGTGAAGTGATTTCACGGACGTATTTTGACTTCGCCCGCGGATGCAACAGAAAATAGGCGGTGGATTTGGGTTCGTTCCTGTACTTGACATATATCTAAATATGTGGTTTACGTGTGTTTGTGTCAGACGGAACGTCTTTTATTCCGTGATATAGGCGCCTCTTGCAAAATGTTCAATTTTGGCCACGGGCAAGCAAGGCGAAGATTTTAACCTTCAAAGGCTGGAAGGCTTGAAGGCTGGGACGCTGGGAAGCCGGAGGGCTGCGAGCCAACCCCAACGATTCAGCTTTCTAGCCTTCTAGCTTCGGCTTCCCGGCCTCCTGGCTTCCTAGCTTCCTGGCCTTCTGAGGATTAAAATTTGAGCCTGACGCAGAGATTGGGCAAAAGAGGACGTTTTCCAACAGGCTCATAGGAGATTGATTCAATGAAGAGAACATATCAGCCCAGCAACATCAGACGCAAGAGGACTCACGGGTTTCTAGTAAAGATGAGAACGAAAGCGGGAAGAAATGTAATTAAGAGGCGGAGGGCTAAAGGACGAAAGAGACTCACGGTTTAGAGTCTGGTTTCGAGCGGACTATCATGGCGTGCTTCTGAGATGGGGAATTCTACATTTACAAGGGCTGACCGGGTATATCAAAAGCAGGATTATGCAGCGGCATACAGAAGTGGCAAACGAATTGAGACCGGCAATTTTGCAGTAATTATCCGTTCAAATGGTCACGGAAGGCCGCGAATGGGTCTAAGCGTAAGCAAGAGGATAGCGGGTGCAGTTAAGCGAAACAGGATTAAACGGCTGGTGAGGGAATTCTTCCGCCTGCACAAGTCCTGTTTTTCGACTTCAAATGACTATATCTTTTCGGTAAGGAGATTGCCGCTCAGTCTTAATTACCAGGATATAGAACGCGAATTGAAGGACCTTTTTGTTAAGACATGCTAGCAAAAGCGTTCATTTATATAATCAGGTCTTACCAAATCTTCATTTCTCCTGCTTTACGCCCTTCCTGCCGGTTTGTTCCAACCTGTTCCCAGTACGCCATTGATGCCATAGGGCAATGTGGTCCGGCCAAAGGTCTTGCCAAAGCTGTCCTGCGGATACTCAAGTGCCACCCTTTTCACCCCGGTGGCTTTGATCCCGTAGTTAAGACCCGGTAAGCACCCTGTTTTTTCGCGGAGAATGTATTTCATGGATATTAAGGTAATATTGGCTGTAGTCTTGTCGGTGCTCACCCTCATCGTCTTCCAGTACTTTTCCACCAAGGACGTTACCCCCCGGACGATGGATGCGGCGAAACAAGAGACAAGAACCCTCAGCAAGAGTAAGGAAGTTCCCAAACCGCCTGCCGTGGCTGAAAAGACGCTGCAAATGCAGCCCGCCGGCCTGTCCTCAGCCCGGGACGTTATTATTTCTACGGAACTGTATCAGGCCACCTTCACGGAGTTTGGCGGACGTTTGAAAAGCTTCAAGCTGAAGAATTATAAAGAAAGTATTCTTCCCGGATCTCCGCTCAAAGAATTGGTCAAGACCGAACAGCCTCAAGAGTTTCCTCTCGAGATGAGTTTTGGATCGAACGCCGCCAACGGAATAGAAAGCAGCCTGTTCAAGGCTGATCGATACAGGATACAGCTCAGTTCAAAAGACAAGGAAGGCTCCGTTTCCTTCACTTATGACTCTCCTGAAGGGTTGCGATTCGTTAAGCGCTACACATTCTATCCCCGGCTCTACAGGATAGATCTGGATGGAGCCGTATCGAATTCAACACCGCAGGCATTGAAAGCGGATATTGCTCTTTCTCTTCTGAACCGGCCTTATGACAAGACCGACGGTTACACCTTTTCCGGTCCGGCGGTTTACGTTGACGGGAAGCTTCACGAGATAGACCTTAAAGATTTGAAGGAGCCCCAGGAGTTCAGCGGCAAGGTATCCTGGATTGCCTACGAAGACAGGTATTTTATTACGGCCTTGGCCCCCCGTGCCGCCGATCCCGGCGATGTCAGAATCTCCAGGATCGGCCAGCAAATGACGCGGGCCTCTTATGTCAAGCCATCTTTTGTGGTCCCGGCAGGCGGACAAAACAGTTTTGGATATCAACTCTATATTGGTCCGAAAGATCTCTCCTGCATTAAGCAGCTTGAAGGTCTCGACAAATCAATTGATTTCGGCTGGGTCAACATCATAGCCAAGCCGTTTCTCCTTGTTTTGAAGATTTTCAATCGTTTTACCTATAATTATGGACTCGCTATTATCGTTCTGACGGTCTTGATAAAGATCGTCCTCTGGTGGCCTTCTCAGAAGAGCTATCAGTCCATGAAACAAATGCAGAAGCTGCAGCCCAAGCTGGCCAAAATCCGGGAAAAGTACAAAGACGACAAACAAAAAATGAATGAAGAGATCATGTCTCTTTATAAAACCTACAAAATAAATCCCCTTGGCGGCTGTCTCCCGATGGTCCTCCAAATACCCGTGTTTTTCGCCCTTTACAAGGTGCTGTTAAACGCGATCGAGCTGCGGCACGCCCCTTTGATGTTGTGGATAAACGATCTTTCCGCGCCTGATCGATTACCAATAGGCATTGATATCCCGTACCTGGGAGGGCTACCCATCCTCACCTTGCTGATGGGAGGATCCATGTTTCTCCAGCAGTGGATGACACCGACCACCGGAGACCCGACCCAGGCCAAAATCATGCTTTTGTTGCCCGTTATCTTTACCTTTATGTTCGTGAATTTTCCTGCCGGCCTTGTTTTGTACTGGTTCGTGAGTAATGTTCTGTCCATCGGCCAGCAGTATTTCGTAAACAAAAAGGCGGCATAAAGTGGAGGCTCAAATGTCGGATGGTTTATTCGAAGGAAAAACAGTTGAAGAGGCTACAGAATCGGCGTGCAGAGAGCTCGGTCTTCCAAGGGAACGACTTGATATCGAAGTCCTTTCGACCGGTTCGTCTGGAGTTTTTGGTCTCGGTGTCAAAAGGGCAAAGATCAGAGTCGCTGTCCGGGAAGAAAAACCGGAGCAACCCTCCGGAGAGCTTGCCGATGCGGAGAAAATACTGAGGGATATGATCGAGTTACTCGGCCTTGACCTGACTATTGAGACCAGCAGAGAAGACGAGGCAGTGGTGTTTGATCTGCGGGGGAAGGACGCCGGGCTCCTTATAGGCAAGCAGGGGCAGACCCTTGATGCTCTCCAGTATCTTCTTAACAAGATGCTGAACAAAACGGCCGATGAAAGAATTCAGGTGCTTCTGAACTGTGAGGGATACAGGGAAAAACGGCAGGCTTTTTTGACCGATATGGCCCTGCGTCTGAAAGAAAAGGTGGAAAAGACGGGAAAGCCCTGTTACACGGAATTGCTCAATGCAGCAGACCGGCGGATGATCCATATTGCGCTGCAGAATGAGAGTCTTGTGCGGACCAGAAGCGTTGGAAATGGTTTTTTGAAAAAGGTCATTATCTATGTCAAGAGTCAAGAAGCAGGCGGGAATAGATCAGAAGATGAACGGGGGAAAGTGTAAGCGCCTATACCGGAAGACCGAATTCGATGATGCCAAAGCTTTTCGAAGCTTTGGCATTTATTTTTTCTCTAAAAAGCCTCGACCCTTAATTTATGACCATCGATGATGTATTCTCATGACGACACCATAGCAGCCATTGCAACTCCGGCAGGAGCCGGCGGGATCGGCATAGTCAAAATCAGCGGCCCATTGTCGGAAGAAATTGTCGGGAAACTTTTTCGAACTCGCAGGGAGACCCTCCAGCTTGAAAGTCATTATCTCTACTATGGACATATTATTGATCCGTCGACAAAAGGAATAGTGGATGAAGTCCTTCTTTCCTTTATGCACAAACCAGACACTTACACGCGAGAGGATATAGCAGAGATTAATTGTCACGGGGGCTATTTCGTTCTTCAAAAGATATTGTCGCTGGTGCTGAGCTGCGGAGCTCGTCTCGCCGGCCCCGGAGAATTCACAAAGCGCGCCTTCTTGAACGGGCGGCTCGATCTGACTCAGGCCGAAGCGGTTATTGATGTCATAAGCGCCCGGTCATCCCAATCGTTGAACATCGCTGCCGGCCAGGTTTCTGGTTCATTGCGGGATAGCATGATGGCTCTTCATGACTCTCTTGTCGACGTGCTTTCGTTCGTGGAGGCGGCAATCGATTTCCCGGAAGAAGATATAGAGATTCTAAGCGGGGAACACCTTGTACAAAGGCTCGAAGACACGGTCATAAAACCGGCGGAGGAGTTGATAAAGTCGCATGAAGATGGAAGGGTCTATCGCGAAGGCGCGTCGGTGGCCATAACAGGAAATCCTAATGTCGGAAAATCAAGCATCTTGAACCGCCTTCTCGATGCCGAGCGGGCCATAGTGACGGATATTCCGGGCACAACAAGAGATGTCATAGAAGAGACTCTGAATATTCATGGCATATCGGTCAGGATTGTAGACACTGCGGGTATTAGAGAGGCACGCGACCGGATTGAGGAGATCGGCATCAAGCTTACCCGTGAGAGTATTGAGAGGGCGGATCTCCTCCTTTTTGTAATCGACGGCAGCGCGCCATTGAGGGATGAAGATCGGTCGATTTATCATGAGATACGCCATAAGCCGGTCATAGCGGTTTTGAATAAGATGGATCTTGGCCTGAAAGTCTCTCCGGAGCAAATCACAGGATCCTTCAGCGCGAAAGAAGCGGTGGCGGTTTCCGCTTTAGAGGGAACCAATATTGAAAATCTCAGGAAGGCGATATTTTCTGCTCTGGTGGGGGACATTGGAGACGTCGATGGGAAAATAGTCCCAAATGCACGCCACTATGCAGTCCTGTCCCGCCTTCTGGCAATGATACGCCAGGCCGTCGAGAATCTGGCAAGGGAAGCGAGCCCGGAGGTAGTGGCAATCGACATAAGAGAGGCGCTTGAATGTCTGGACGAGATTACCGGCCGGACCACGCCGGATGATATTCTTGACCGGATTTTTAGCCGTTTCTGCATCGGTAAATAAATAGTAGTAACCGTTCACCGTTATCCGTTCACCGTTGTCCGTAAGAACCTGAAAAGCGTCTTTTTGGCAAAGAGTCACGGTGATCGCGTATTCCGTTTCGGTCTCTAGTCCCTGATGCCAAAAGACAAGGAACCAGAGACCAGGAGCCAAATATTACCTGAAAAGCGCGAGGAACGTCTTTTCGGTGAACGGACAACGGTGAACGGTGAACGGATACAAATCGTACAAACAGAATCACCACGAAGAACACGAAGCGTGGAAACTATGGATCCGGATAACAATCAATCACGGCCCATGGAATTGCTTGCCCGGGCTGCCTTGGAGATCGGTATAGACTTATCTCCGGCCCATCTTGACAAATTTGCCGTCTATTTGACAGAACTGAAGGAATGGAATGAAAAGCTGAATTTGACGGCTTTGAGAAACGACCGTGATATTGTCATCAAGCATTTCGTGGATTCTTTGAGTCTTTGCCGTTTTATTTCCGGCGGCAGCCATGTGGTCGACGCAGGGTCGGGGGCGGGATTCCCCGGCATTCCCCTCAAGATAGTGAACCCCTCCCTTTTCCTGCTTCTTGTCGATGCCAAACGCAAGAAAGTCCATTTTCTGCGGTACATTATTCGAACCCTCGAGTTGAAAGACATAGACGCAATACAGGCACACCTGGATCACGAGACCTCCCGGACACCCGAGTATTGCGAGAAGGCCGATGTCGTCGTTTCACGGGCCTTTTCGGACCTGAGGATCTTTCTCGATCTCTGTCTCAATCTCCTTAAACCGGGAGGAACCGCCATAGCCATGAAGGGTCCGGCGGTGGATAAAGAAATCGAGAAGGTTGCTGCCGGCGATCGCTATGCGGCATATGAGAAAACTGCTGATTCCGAGTTTACGCTTCCATTTACTAAAGATAAGCGGCGCGTCCTGGTTTACCGCAAGAGTACCGGAGTACGGAACCAGCGCGATGGACGGGGGCCTGAATCAATACAAGGGGACTTGAGATCCGGTGACACTTCTATAGACTTTCAGATAATGTTTTTGGGAAGGCAGCAGGGAGGGGATAGTACCTGTTCGTACATCCCCGACCGATAACGCACCCAAAAGCTTTATCTGGAAGTCTATACTTGCACACTCGCTCTTTTCGCCGCTTGACAGAGATGATCAAACGGTTTAAAGAACAATGGTACCATCGGTCACAAAAGGGGATGTAGCTCAGCTGGGAGAGCGCCACGTTCGCAACGTGGAGGTCGTGGGTTCGATCCCCATCATCTCCACCAGTATTAACGGCTGCAGGCTCGTTCCTGTAGCCGTTTTTTTATACCACGCAGGCGCCCCCTCACCGCGTCTTTGGACCGGTGTCTTGGTGGCAGAATGATTTTGAGAACAGTCCGGAGAAAAAATGGAAACAATAGAGAGTCGGCTTTCGAAGAGGCTGGACAGGCCAGAAATTCTTCAGTATGTCTTTCATCCCAGGAGGGATACCTCGGCAACCCTGCCGGATGGTGTGCTGGAGCGTTTCATATCGGTTGACTCGGGAGTTCAGGTTGGCGTGCGAGGGCGTCTGCTGGGCCCGGATGCGCACACAATACTTTTCTTCCACGGAAACGGCGAAATCGGCTCGGACTATGATGATACCGGGCCTTTATTCAATGCAAACGGCTTTAATTTTCTTGTTGCAGACTACCGGGGATACGGCAAGAGCGGGGGAAATCCCGCGCTCGGGTCGATGATCGAGGATGCCCATAGCCTTTATGCACAGATCGGGTCTTTGTTCTCCCTCGGTGAAAACAGCAAGCTGGTTTTGATGGGCCGCTCGTTGGGGAGTGTGCCGGCCCTTGAACTGGCGGCAGCCCACAATGATAGTGTTGCCGCGCTGATTCTGGACAGCGCTTTTGCCAATACGTATGGCCTTCTTGAGCGGATCGGGGTTCCGGTTTCAATGCTCGGGGTTAAGGAAGACGACCTTTCCATCAATGTGAAGAACATTGAAAAAGTCACTAAACCAACGCTGATCATCCACGGGCATTATGATCGGCTCATTCCCATGGAGGATGCCGAAACACTCATGTCCTACTCGGGCGCCGGGAAAAAGCAGCTCGTCATGATCCCGGGAGCAGGTCACAATGACATCTTTGCCGTGTGCGGCGAGGCTTATTTCGGGATGATTCGGGATTTTGTAATCGGTGCCCGACGAAGAAGACTGCGCGAGAAATAAGAGCGGGACGCGGATAACGCACGATCGGTATGATGACACGGAAGCCGGCAGGGCACAGAAGATCTAATTCTATGAAGAATAGGGCCGAAATAAGGCTGAGGCCCATCGGGATTATTCGTACCCCGTTCATGGCGAAAGAGAGCGCACCAATTCAGGGGTCGTTTCATCCGGAGACTATCGGAACAGTAGAAGTGTTTGCCGAGTATGCGGAAGGCCTGAAAGACATAGAACTCTTTTCTCATATCTTCCTGCTTTACCATTTCGATCGGGCGGGTGAAATAAAGCTTGTAAGGCCGACTTTTCTCGATGCCGAACCGCACGGAGTATTTGCTTCCCGGCATCCATGCCGGCCCAATGGATTGGGAATCACAGTCGTCAGGCTTATCAAGCGGGAAGGACCCCTTCTTACTGTTTCAGGAATAGATGTTCTGGACAAAACGCCTCTGATGGACATCAAACCGTACGTACCGCGATTCGATGCCTACCCTGATGCAAGCGAAGGCTGGATTGCCGGAAAAGAAAAACGATCCAAACCGGCCGGTAGAGAATAACAGGGATTCCTGGGGCACTTCCTTTTCCTTGACAAGGATAAAGAATCCTTCTAATGTACAAAGCACGCGTACATTGAGCGTTCCGCTTCAGACTACCGCCCCGATCTCGCCCTTTCCCGTTTCACCTCGCATGAAAGTACGCGCAATTCTGACCAGGCTCCCCGTGACGGCACTAAACGCCGACCCGGATCCTAATCTCTGGTAGTATCACTTTTACGCCCATTCACTTAGAGGCTAAACGGACGGCAGACGCGCATCTGACGGGGTCTGCGTTCAGAAAGTCTGGGAGGACATGGATGAAGGATTCATACAACGTGCATCGCATAGCAACTACCCTCGAGCGAAAGATAGCAGCTATGAAGAAGAGTGAAGATAACTGGGACAAGAAAGTTGACGAAGTCCGGGAGCAGTTCTGCAAGGCAATAAGAGATCTCGACCGCATCATCAGGGAAGACGGCAGGGATTTGGTTACCGCAGGCGGTTAACTTCTTAGGGAGCCGGAAAATGCTAATATACCGTGCATAGGTCAATTCCCAATATCGAATGTCCAATGCTCAATGTCCAAGGTATTTGCTCCTGATTGGAAATTGGTTATTGAACATTGGAAATTGGACATTGATCCTAAAACGGTATATTGGAAACTTCTAAGTCCCTTAGAGTCCTGCACCATGTATTTCGGCGTGACAGCTCGGGCATGTGCCGTTGGTGATATTATTCTGCAGCACCGAAAAACCGAGCCGTTCAATCAGCAGAGCGCCGCACCGGTAACAGTTGGTGCTCTCCCCGCCCTGCCCGGCAATATTCCCGGTATACACGTAGTATAGACCGGCCTTCTTACCTATCTCCTGCGCCCTCATGATGGTCTGCACCGAGGTGGGCCCGATATCGGTCAGCCTGAAAGTGGGATGGAATCTGCTTACATGCCAGGGAGTCTCAGGTCCGAGCTCCGTCTTAATGAAGTCGGCTATTTCACCGAGCTCGTTATCGGAATCGTTAAGAGTGGGAATGATCAGCGTTGTTATTTCCAGCCAGATTCCCATATTCTTTATCGTCTTAAGATTATCCAGCACGGGCTTCAACCTGGCGCTGCAGGTCTTCTTATAGAAGCGCTCCGTAAAGGCCTTAAGATCGATGTTCGCTGCGTGCAGCCAAGGCCGGGCCGTTTCAAGAGCTTCCTTTCCCATGTATCCGTTTGAGACAAAAACATTCTTAATGCCCTCGCCTTGAGCCAGTTTTGCCGTCTCATATGCATACTCGAAGAAAATGGTCGGCTCGGTGTACGTATAAGCAATGGAAGCGCATCTGCTCCGTTTGGCTGCTGCGACCACATCTTCGGGCGGAAACGGCTCTCCCAGAATCGGACCTCCCTCTTTGGGCATCTGAGAAATCTCGTAGTTCTGGCAAAAGTCGCAGCGGAAGTTACAGCCCACTGCGGCAATGGAATAAGAGCGTGAACCGGGATAAAAGTGAAAAAGGGGCTTCTTTTCGATCGGATCGATATTGCGGGCAATCGCGCTGCCATAGGTAAGGGCGCACAAAACGCCCTCCCTGTTCTCCCGGACACCCCAAAGGCCCCTCTTGCCTGAAGGTATCAAGCAGTTATGATTGCAGAGATGACACTTTACCTTCTGGTCCTCTCCTTTTTCATAAAACATCGCTTCCTTCATAGCTTCTCCTTTAGAATCGCTCCTGTGCTGCCGGAAGATACGCACTGGGAATAACGGTATGCATAACCCTCCTTGATTTTGGGCTCGGGGGCTTTCCAGGCCTTCCGCCGTTTGACCAACTCTTTTTCATCAACCTTGAGGGTCATCGTTTTGCCCGAAATATCAATATGGATTGCGTCCCCCTCCTTCACAAGCGCAATCATGCCCCCGTCGGCCGCCTCCGGGGAGACATGGCCGATAGCCGCGCCCTGAGTGCCTCCGCTGAACCGCCCGTCCGTAATCAGTGCAACATCCTTACCCAGATCCATGCCGATTATGGCTGAAGTGGGGGTAAGCATTTCCCGCATTCCCGGTCCGCCTTTGGGCCCTTCATAGCGGATTACGACAACGTCGCCTTTTCTTATTCCGCCGCTCAGTATCGTCTTTACCGCCTCTTCCTCTGAATCAAATACCCTGGCCGGTCCCTCATGCACAAGCATCTCAGGGGCTACGGCAGACTGCTTTACGACCGCTCCGTCCGGCGCCAGATTGCCGTAGAGTATCGCTATTCCGCCTTCGGCATGATACGGATTCTTAAGCGGTCTGATCACGTCCCTGTTCAGGATTTTTTTCCCTCTAAGATTATTATCCATTTTTTTCCCCGTCACCGTCATTACATTTGCATCTATCAGTTTCGCGCTTGCCAGTTCGGCCAGAATAGCGGGTATTCCCCCGGCGGCATCGAGGTCCTGAAGATGATGCGAACCACCCGGGCTCAAACTGCAAAGATGAGGTGTCTTCTTGCTGGTCTCGTTGAAGACGGACAGGGGAAGATCGATCTTGGCCTCGTGAGCAATTGCCGGAACGTGGAGTACGGTATTCGTCGAACATCCAAGGGCCATATCGACTGCGATCGCATTTCGAAAGGCGGTCGGGCCGGCAATCTCCCTCGGCTTGATATCCCTCTTCACAAGCTCAACCGCTTTCATTCCGGCCGTCTTTGCCAGTCTCTGTCGGGCTGCCGATACTGCCGGGATCGTGCCGTTCCCCGGCAGGCCGAGGCCGAGCGCCTCGGTGAGGCAGTTCATGGAATTCGCGGTGAACATCCCGGCACAGGATCCGCAGCCGGGACAGGCGTAGTCCTCCATTTCCCGGAGCGTTCTTGCGGACATTTTGCCGGCCTTAACCTTGCCCACGCCTTCAAAGACGGTTATGAGATCGATTTCGCGGCCCATGAAAGAACCCGTGAGCATCGGCCCCCCGCTGATGACGATTGCCGGTATATTCAGCCGCAGCATGGCCATAAGCATGCCCGGGATAATCTTATCGCAGTTCGGGATTAATACGAGCCCGTCAAAGGGGTGGGCCCGGGCCATGACTTCAATGGAATCGGCTATCAATTCCCGGCTTGCCAGGGAGTACTTCATTCCTTCGTGGTTCATAGCTATGCCGTCGCAAACGCCGATAGTATGGAACTCAATCGGTGTGCCTCCGGCCATGCGCACGCCCGCCTTGACCGCAGCGCCAATCTGGTTGAGATGAACATGCCCGGGAATTATCTCGTTGAAAGAGTTGGCGATACCGATCAGGGGCCGTTTTATCTCCTCGTCGGTGTAACCCATAGCCTTAAACAGGGCTCGATGTGGTGATTTCTCAAGACCTTTCTTCATTGCATCGCTGCGCATAGTGTAGTAACCTCCTAAGTTCCGAATATCAGATGCATACTACGCCAAAACAGCAGGGTTGACAAGTCAAAGTAAGTGCAGATCGAGTTGCGCGTTACGAGTTGCGAGTTAAAATCCGGGCGGAACCATCAAGCTCGAATCACATTTACCAGGTAATACGATTGGTGGTATTGTAGTAACCGTTCACCGTTGTCCGCAAGAACCGGAAAAGCATTCCATCGGTTCACCCCGTGAAATAATCTGATGGGATCTCCAACGTCCCCTGAAATGGTCTGGGCATTCAACAGCCCCCGGAATTAGTGCGCGTCTATTTCACAGGGTGAACGATCGTTGGATGCTGGTTCCGGGTTCACGGTTCAGAGTTCACAGTTAAACCTGGAACTGTGAACCGTGAACTCAGGGACTTAGAAGTTTCCATCATACCATTTTAGGATAAATGTCCAATGTTCAATGCTCAATAACCAATTTCCAATCAGGAGTAAATTCCTTGGACATTGAACATTGGGCATTGGACATTTACTCTGAGTGTATTATTGGACTTCTGGGTTGAATTGAGAGGAGAATGATGAACACCTTTTATGCCGTCTTTCTGGGTATTGTCCAGGGATTGACGGAATTTTTGCCCATATCCAGCTCGGGACATCTCGCCCTCTTCGAGCATTTTGTCGGTTTGAAAGAAGCCGGTCTAGGTTTTGACATTATGCTCCATTTGGGCACGTTCCTGGCCATTGTTATCTATTTCCGAAAAGATTGGTGGGAGATGGCAGCAGCCCTCCTGCCCCGGAATGATCCTCAAACCAGACACAGCCGGCGCCTGCTTATCTACCTTGCATTAGCCACACTGCCCGGGGGCTTCTTTGGGTGGTTATTGGAAGAAAGGGCGGAGACGACCTTCAGGGGCCCGGCCTTGATAGCCGCCAATCTGGCTGTGGCCGGTTTGATCCTCATCCTTGCCGAGGTTTTCGCCCGAAAGTCCAGGGAATTTGAAGACATATCCCTCAAGGATGCCTTGCTGATCGGTTTTGCTCAAGCCCTGGCAGTTGTTCCCGGTGTATCCAGAAGCGGGATAACGATCGCCATGGGTCTTTTCCTTGGAATAAACCGCCAGGCCGCAGCAAGGTTTTCGTTTCTGCTGTCGGCGCCCATCATTTTCGGAGCGGGCTTGAATCATCTGGTGCACTTGTATCGCCATGGCTCCGCCGGCGAGAATCCCGCATTCCAGTTTTACCTGATCGGGCTCTTGTCCGCGGGCATAAGCGGATACCTGGTAATAAAGTATCTTCTCGCTTTCCTGAGGCGGCATGGCCTTTATGCTTTCGCCTACTATCGTTTTCTGGTAGCCGGAGTCGTTTTTCTGATGGTATATTCGTAACTGTTCACCGTTGATGAGTTCGTAAAAAGTCGAAGAGTACTGCTTCTTGTCATTCCGGCCCCGTATCAAGCACGGGGTAAACTCCAGATGGAAGCCAGTGTATTCAAGTAGTTACGGGGGAGCTGGACTCCGGTTTGCACCGGAGTGACGACTTTTTACGAGACCATCACCGTTCACTGTTCCAGATATAACCGTGAACCGTGAACCTGGAACCAGCATCCAGGATCAGGCCGCATAGATTCGACTCTTGCGGGAGTTGGATCCCAACGACTTATCAAGGACGTAGACCACTTCTAACACTTTTGACTCCCCACGAATCTCCAGTTTGCCTCTAATTACCGCCAGTTACAGTTAACTATCGACTTGATCATCCCGGGACACTCGGAACTGAGAACTTACGGCAGCACAAAGTTATTGTCGATGTGCATCTGGAAACGGCAAGCCGAACCGGGAATGCGCATTGGGCCGAGGGTATATTAAGGCTTGACAATATCTTTGATTGTGATATGTCACAAAAAAATTGGTGTTGATACTTTCTCAATCTCAAAACACGGAGAGATCTTGTGAAAAGATGCTTCTTTCTTGTACTTGGCTTCGCTTTTTTGCTGCAATCGTGTGCAACACTCGAAAAGCCTAGTATTGTACGTTTACCCGAACAAACCCCAACTATCAGCAAGACACTCCTCGAGTCTTCTCCGGCAAGATTCCTGAAGAGAAAAGTTGCTGTGGCGAGATTCACGAATGAAACCAAATATGGACAGAGCTTTTTCTATGATGAGGACAAAAATCCTATCGGCAAGCAGGCGATGGATATTCTCTCTGCCAAACTGGCCGCAACGGGGAAATTTCTACTGCTTGAGCGCGCTGATATCGAGCAGATTAACCGGGAGCTGAAGATAGGTGATTTGGCAAACCTGAATATCTCTGCTGATTACTTAATCATGGGATCAATTTCCGAATTCGGCCGACAGACAGTGAGTGATGTGGGGATCTTCAGCCGGGTAAAGAAGCAGATTGCACATGCAAAAGTGAATGTGAGACTGGCAGATGTCTGCACCGGAGAGATCATTTATTCTGAAGAAGGTGAAGGGGATGCATTCGCCGAAGCCGGAACCGTCATGGGTGTCGGAGCAAGAGCAGACTACGATTCCAGTTTGAATGACAGGGCAATTACGGCTGCAATATCAAAACTTGTTAGTAACTTAATAGAAAACCTCTTGGACAAGCCATGGAGATCTTACCTTCTCGCCTATGAGAATGATAATTGGATAATATCAGGCGGTGCATTCCAAGGGATTAAAATAGGCGATGTGTTCGGAGTCTATCAGAGGGGGAAAAAGGTCAAGAATCCCCAAACCAATATGTTTATTGACCTTCCAGGACAGCTAATAGCCAAAATCAAAGTATGCAGCCTAGCAGGTAATGATCCAAATGGTGAGATTTCCATATGTTCTGTTGTCAACGGCCAGATACCGATTGATGGATTTGCGGAGACCTATATCGAGGAATTGAAAGAGGAGAATGCAAGAAGCGGAGGATTGCAATGAAAAAAGCGGGCATGTTGCTTTTTCTGGCTTTGTTAATAGCCGCCTGCGGTTATAACGAAGGCATCGTTCAGAGAGCTGAAAAGAGTTTCCTTTCGTTCTCCGGAAATTGGGAGCACGCGTCTGTTCAGATCGATGGCTTGCAG
>JAZDGK010000160.1:0-7385 GCA_043806955.1 Pseudomonadota bacterium
AAGGTACCGGCAGGCAATCCGGCCGAGCGGCACGACTCGGTCTTTCCCTCCTTTGCCCTGGTTTATCCTCAGGAATCCGTCATGATAGTCAACGTCGTTCAGGGTCAGTTTCCCCAGCTCCGATCTCCTGACCCCGGTGGAATATAGTACCTCGAACATGGTCCTGTCCCGGTAACCGAGCAGGGTCTTTGTGTCCGGGGCATGGAGAATGCGCCTCATCTCCGATATCGAAAGAATGCCGGCTGGAAGTCGCCTGGGCAGCCTGGCGTAGGAGATGTCTGCTGCCGGATCGGAAACGATATAGTCGTTTCGCTTCAGGAACTTCATGAAGCGCTTCACTATCCCCAACGTCATATTCTGGCAGGCTATGCCGTTCGGTCTTCCCATAGAGTTGATATGCTCATAAAGCCTTACCTGGTAAGCCTCGATCATCTCTCTGGTAACGGCCTCGGCTTCTCTGACGCCGTGACACACGGAAAGGCAATGGATAAAGTCGGCAAGCTGTCTCATCGTCTCCTTGATCGTTGTTTCCTTGAAATACCGCAGCCGAAGCGATTTCTCAAATTCCCTGCTCAACCCTTCAAGATCGTTCATCCTCTTACCCTGCCGTAACGAAGATTATTGCCACAGACACACACAGACAGACAGACGCAGACAAAGAGCACGGGGACTCTCTTTTGCGTCTGTGTGCGTCTGCGTGGGTCTGTGGCTAACACTCTACTTTTCCTTATCCTTTTCCCTGGGATGGGTCTTTTGATGAACCCGTTTGAGATCGAGTCCCAATGCCCGGATATAGACCTGGGTGGTGTTCAGGCAGGCATGGCCGAGCATCTTCTGCACCGCCACGATATCGGCCCCGTTTCTGACCAGGGATGTAGCGAAGCTGTGCCGGAAGGTGTGCGGGGTGACCTGCTTTTTGATGCTGGTTGCCCTGGCATAAGCTTTCACCATCTTCTCAACCGCCTGTATGCTTATCTGTTTTCCGTAGCGGTCGACGAATAAAGAGCGGTTCAGTTCCGGCTTGCAGCCGGGTTTCTGGTTCCTGGTTTCTAGTTTGTGGTTGGTGGATTCTGACTTCTGTCTCCTGTCTTCTCTCTTCTCCGTAAAATGGGGTCTTACCTTTGTGACATACTCCCGCAGGAAGCGGACGGCATGTTTGCCCATGGGCACTACCCGGTCCTTTTCCCTTTCCCCTGGTTGATTCTGAGCGTCTGCCCTTGGAGGTCGGCATCGTAGATGGTAAGGAAACAGAGCTCACTTAGCCTTATCCCTGTGGAATAGAACACCTCCATGATCGTGCGATCCCGAATGCCCTTCAGGGTTCCCAGATTCGGCTGATCCAGTATGGTCCGGGCCTCCTGCGGGGTGAGCACGTCTCTTATCGTGCCCGTTTCCTTCTTCGGCTCCCGGATGGATTCGGCAGGGTTTATGAAGATAACGTTTGTCCTCTCCAGAAACTCAAAAAACCGTTTGATTGATCGGACTATCACGCAGATGCTGCCGGTTCGATAGCCCTTGTAAGAAAGGCCGGCAACATAGTCCTCGACCATAGACCTTGTGACCCTCTTCATGTCCGTCTCGCCCAGGGCGGAAAGAAAGACCTTCAGGGTATTGATGTAAGCCTTTATAGTAGCGGCTGAACGGTTCAGTACCGTAAGGTGCTGTTTGAACTTGAACAAGAAATCAAAAGATTGTTCACCGTTCACCGTTGACCGTTCACCGACAGACTTCTTTGAATCCTCACCGTTCACCGACTATGCTCCTTTGGCTTATTCCGTATTCCGCACATGTCTTTTTTCCTGAGTTCCTGAGTTCCTAATTGAAACTGTCTTTGTCTTATTTGGAAGTATGGTTATGACACCCTTCCGGGTACGTATATGACGGCCTTTTTCGGGTACTCTTATATAAGCTCCCCCCGCTAACCCTCCAAGTTGCCCGGAAACTCCCCGGACACCCATAGCAGGCAAGGTCTTCCGGGGATTTGGCCGAACCCGCCAAGTGGCCTCCAACCCACCCTCCAAGTACCCACCAAGTAACCTCCAGGTCCCACCGGGCACCCTCCAAGTAGTAGACGTTCACCGTTGTCCGTTGACCGTTCACCGACATTCTTTCACTCCGCAATCCGAAATCCGCATTCCGCAATCAAGAGATTCCGGCCTCTTTTGCCTTGCGTTTGAGCTCTTCCACATCGATCAGCCCTATCAGGAACGGCCTGTCTTCCGGCATCTCGCCCGTCACCAGAAGCTCATAGACATATTCCTTGCCTTTCTTGCCGGTTGCCGAGTAGACGTATTCCAGCTCCTCCAGTTGCCGGATGTGGGTCTTCACCTGGAAATCACTCCAGCCGCTGAACTCCCTTATGTCCCGCCGGTTAAAATGGTACTCCCTGGGTTTGATGTCCGCCTCCCGGCACCGGGTAAAAACCATCTCCCGGATCAGCTTCAAAAGCTGCCTTGATGGCGGAGTCAGTTCATCAAGCGACCTCCCCAGGACCTCGCCCGCTATCTCATTGGCCCTGGCTATGTCGGCAAGCATTACATTTACGTACTCCATACTTTGGCCGGCAAAATCCATGGTTTTCACTGGCCGCTGATACTGGAAGATGTAGGCGATAGCCAGGATCAAATTGATGTACTTCCTCTGATCGCGCCTGGCCCTGAGACTCTTGCTGGTAAAGGTCAGGAGTTTTCCATAGGGATTTAGAACGCTAACGGGTCTTAGTAATCTATTGGCAGCCTTGTGCTTTCTGATGATGGTCTCTGTGGCCAGCTTATTCAGCAAGCCCTGCATGGTATCCTCTTCCCGTTGCTTCTCAAGTATCCGCTCCGTCATCTCTTCAGATTCGTCCATGGAGATGAAGACAAAGCGGTTGGCCGTCTCGCCGTCTATATCCACCTGGGTGGTGGTGATAAAGATCATAACCGGCCCTTCAACCGTGTTCTCCGCAGTTCGGAGTTGTCCGGTAGCCGGATCTTTGATCGTGTAGGCGATGGTGATCTTGGGAGATGACTGGATGCTACGGATGGAGTAAATGGCCCCGTTCATCCCGTCCAGTTCCTCCACGGCCAGAATCTTATGCGCCAGGCTTTTGCCCTCCTTATAAAACAAGGCCTGGTCAGTGAGCCGGGTGTACTTGGTCCAGTCCTCTTCCGGCATGAGAGAGAGCACCTTGTCCTGAAGATAGGACTTCCCGGCTGCGGACCGCGACTGCACCATTATCGACAACGGTTTTTCCTATTGCAACATAGTTCAGTTGGATTTTGTCATTTCTTGATGTCCTGCTTAGAAGCGCCTGGCTATGGTTCAGTGCCCATCGGCACCAGCGGTCCTTGATAACGTATTGCAACTGGGTTTCAAGTACGATATTTCATGCAATACTTTATCAGAAGAAGCGGCTTGTCCCCGAGTGCCACTCGGCAGGCACATTCAGATTATGGCATCTGAAGTCAGCATGTTATACACAGAAGCCGTCTCGGTGGTAAATGTCGAATTCCAAGCGGCATCCCCGAAAACATGAGAAAGTATTGCACGTCAGAATATGTAATGCATTGATATTGCTGAATCCAACTGATATTTGTACTCATAGGGTTTTTCCATCTTCCTCGATATGGCCGCTATGTAGCACAGGAGCTTGTTCATTTCCTCGCCCGTGTAGCCGATGGTCTCAAGGTCAGCGACGATCTCCTCAAACATCTGCGGATTATTAAGAAACGTCAGTGCTGCTTCTTTGTCCTCAGCAGCCACCTCCTCCTGAGCGGCCCCTTTTTCCTCAGGTGGCTTGTAACTCTCCGCCAGTTCAAGGAGCCGGTCGAGATCCCCGGAGATGGTTTGCTCGTCCTGCCCGAAGAGATCCCCCAAGCCTTTCACCAGAAAGGCCCGGGACCTGGCCGAGTAAAAATCCACGGTATCCACATGGAACCGCGTCTTTCCCTTGTCGATCTTCACGCCTTTGACCGTGGCCTTAAGCTTCGTCTGGCCTTTGGTGATCCCCCGCAGCTCGTATCTCCGGCCGTTCACAGTCGCCGCAAATCCGTAGTCGGTTACCGTGAGGCCATCATCACGCCCCGGCGCACTTTCATCGTTTGCCCTTTCTTTTTTAACTGCATCGACTGCCCTGGGCAGCTCCGGCCGGGTCTGCTGCATGATTTCCTTGAGCCGATCCGCACCGTTGGCGGTTAAGGAAAAGAAACTGTTCACGTCCTGACCGTCCGGCAAGTTCACAGAAACAACTTTGATCCCTTCCGCCGCAAGGCGGCCGGATAGGGAAGCGGCAGCCTGCCTGCCGGCTTCGTCCGCATCAAATGCCATGTAGATGGTCTTTATCTGATGCTGCTTGAAGAGGGTCAGGTGATCGTCAATAAGGCCGTTCGTGCCATAGCAGGGAATGGTGTTCCTGATACCGGCATTTATGAGCGTCAGCGAGTCTATGACCGCTTCGGTCAAGATGATTTCCTTGTGAAGTACTGCCGCCTGGCGGTTGAAAATCCCACGCCGAGGACCTGAAAGGTAAAGGTGATCGGGTCCATTGCCGTGGTGCATCTCCGGTATCCGCCGGGCGTAGATCCCGGCCGGATTCCCCGAAAGATCGTATAAAGGGAAGGTCACGCATCCATAGAAATGCTCGTGCCCTTTGTCATTCAGGATGCCCAGGTCTTTCAACTGGGCGAGGATCTCGCCGTCTCCCGGAAGAACGTTCAGAAGCATGCCGTTAGAGAATCCGATTTTGAAGGCAGAGAAAAGAGCATTGTCGGTGATTCCCCGGCCAACAAGATAATCCCTGGCCCGCAAGTCCTCCGTTAACGCGGTATGGTAGAAGTCAATGACACGGGATAAAAGCTTAAGGTTCACGGTTCCGGGTTCACGGTTCACGGTTGTGGGATCTGGGTTCACGGTTACGGATTTCGGGGTGCTCCCGGCTCTTTGCTCCGTGCTCTTTGCTCCCTGTCCGTGTCCGTCCGCGTGGGTCTGTGGCAAAGATCTCTCTTTCGTGTGTTTCGTGTGTTTCGTGGTTGCTCCAAGCTTTTTCACCGCTTCCGGAAACTCCACCTTGTCAAATAGCTCGACAAAGCGGATGACATCGCCGCCGGCGCCGCAGCCGAAGCACTGCCAGAGTCTTTTTGTTGGATTTACAGAAAGGGAAGGGTTGGTATCGTTATGGAATGGACAAAGGCCGGTGTACCCTTTGCCGTTCTTCTTGAGTGAAATGCCTTTCGATTGAATCAGTGAAACAAGGTCAACGTTGCGCTTTACAGACTCGATAGTCTCCTTTTCTATCATCTCTCGATCTCCCCGTATCGTTGCGAAGTGTCTTAAACAGCATGTCTCTCAGATGGTTCAGCGATTCCCGGAACTGCAGCGGATTGACCAGGGCCCGTCCGGCTCTGTATTCCTTATCCAGCCTGGCCAGTCCTTCGCCCTTGATTTGAAAGTAGGCGATCCGCTTGCCGTTGCCCTTCATCTGGATCCCGCACAGATCCCCGCCCTTGCACAAGAAGAAAGCGCCTCTGAAAATGTCCGTCGTCTCAAGACTGTTCCTCTCCAATTCTCCTCACCTCCTTTCTGGTTGATTTTTTCGGGGAGATACGATAGAAAAAGATAAAGGTTCTCAAGGGATTACTCCCTTGGGTTTCCCTCCAGGGCCATCAACCGGACCGGCCAAAGTCTTAAGGTTGATGGCCCTTTCTTTTCTGCCCGAAAGTCTCCCCTTCAAAAGCCTGTCAAGCCAAAAATTGCTTTCGACAATATTTTTTAACAGGTATCATACTTGGGCCGTTATGTAGCATGGAGTATACCCATTTGTCAATCAGGAAAAACATTTTGGGTTACCTGATTAAGTTCCTTATAAGAAACCTGTGGTATATAGGAGTATCAAGAATGATCGTAGGAGAACGCCATGTCGTTCAGTGAAACAATAGTAAAACTGAGAAAACAAAAAAATTGGACCCAGCAAGAACTGGCCGACAAGCTACAAATGCACGTCGGCCAAATTAAACGATACGAAAAAGGTTCCTCAACACCTTCACTTGAGGCTCTAAAAAAAATAGCTCTCTTGTTTGGCATTAGTGTAGACGAAATTGTTTTTGATAATGGCGACGGAGTACCAAGCAGACGGCTAGATGGAGAGCTTCTGGAAAAATTTGAACAGATCAATAGGTTGTCGGAGAAGGAAAAAGAGGCGATAAGAATCGTTCTTGATTCGGTAATTGCTAACTCCAAAATGAAGGAACTTATCCGGTCTCAAGCCTGAGAACAAAACTAAGGAGGTCGTCTGCGTCCTCGGCCTACAGCCCGCAAAAAGCAGCGGGCTTCCGGACCTTGCGGGCGCAGCCGGGTCGATTATAGGCCCACCGTCCTGGGCTGTGGCCGTCGGATAATCCACGCTATATAATCGCCAAAGCAAAAAACCGTGCCGGGAAACTACCCCCGTCACGGCTTTCGCTGGCTCTTACATAACGTTGAGTCATTATCCAACACCCACAGCCCAAAGCCCCCGACCTCCCGACCCCTTTTGCGGATCAGGAACGACTAAAAGAAAAAACAATCATTGGTGGGCACGGTAAAGCTATGCCCACCCTACAAGGCTTAATCTATTTGTCCAATGTCAACACGCGACCCCTTTGCTTTTACCCGTTGACGACATCTGCCTTAGCATTCTTAAAATCACCCGTGTACAGCTCCGCCCCGTAATTCACACACAGCTTGTCGCAGAAGTCCGGCAGAAAAGGATGCCCTCCCTGTCCCCATACGGAGGCCGTATTGCTCCACCCTGCCCGGCCGGCGAGATCGAGGTCCAGCGCGTTGAAGGCATCGTGAAGCCGTTCCTGCGGGAGTGAAAAAGACAGTGCCCCCGTCATTTGCTCTTCCGTATAACCGTGACTGCCTGCATAGGCCATAGCCAGCGTAAAGGAAATGCCGTATGGTGAGTAGAATAGATTTCCGCCCAGGTCGTCTTCCAGCTTATGATAGAGTCTAACGGCAAATTTCTTGTTGCCGCCGACCAGCTCGTTTATTTCATCCGGAGCAGCCGAAGGAATAGTGCTCCGGGTCTTTTCGGACCGGAGTCCGGTTGGCACGACCTGGTCAGCGGCAGCCGATTCCAGGCTGTCCCCCGTCCCGCCGCCGGTACCCCCGCTGCCGCAGCCCGCGGCAATGAAACCGAGTATCAATACTAACGATAGAAGCAAGTACCTGAGATGAGCCATAAATCCCCTCTGCCGGAGTTGGTCCGCCGGATCGAGTAGAGTGAGAGACAATGGATTGGTTTTATGCACAGTTCGTGCCCCCGGGCCATCCCCAAAGGCAGTCTGATTTTATGCAATCAATTCGTCTGGTTGCGTTCCGCCCTGAACACAGAGTCCCTAATGAGAGTGGCAAATTCATTCCAT
>JAZDGK010000161.1:0-25918 GCA_043806955.1 Pseudomonadota bacterium
TGTCCGTTTCGTTCCGGAAAGGGAGGCGTGCCTCTGCGGCGGGCGGCTTGCCATGCAGAAGACCCGGCGCAAAACAGTGCTGAGCATGATCGGACCGTTTATCGCCCACGAGAAGGTCCTTCAATGCGCGGATTGTGCGGGTGCCTTTCGTTCTCAATCGCTGCTCCGGCTGGTTCCGAGTCGCTGCAACGTTGCCTATGATGTTCTGGTCTTTGTGGGGCAGGCCCTGTTTCGGCGCCATCGTACCACCGAAGAAGTCCGCGTCGAGTTGGTTGCCCGCAATGTCCGACTCTGTGCCTCCGAAGTTGATTACCTGGGACGCAAATTCATAACGTATCTGGCAGTCGCGCATCGTCAGGCCACGCCGAGAATACGCGAGGCAATGACACTGGCCGGTGGATACATCCTCCACATCGATGCAACGCACGAGGGCGATGCCCCGGCACTGATGACGGGAATGGACAGCCTGAGTCAAATCGTGCTGGCCAATGTAAAGTTGCCGAGCGAGCATGCCGACCACATCATCCCCTTCCTGCAAAGGCTCCAGAGTGACTATGGAACTCCGAGGGCCTGCGTCAATGACATGGGGAGAGGCATCTTGAAAGCGGTGGCCAAGGTGTTTCCCGGCATACGCGATTTTATCTGCCATTTTCATTTCCTGCGTGACATCGGTAAGGATTTCCTCGAACCGGCATATAGCGAGCTTCGCAAACGCCTGTGCAGCCACTCAATCAGTTCACGCTTACATGCCCTGGTGCGGGAAACACGGCAACATCTCAATGAGCAAAGCTCCGACATGGCACTGCTGGCAAAAGCCATCAAAGCCGCCGAGCCGCTACAAGATACGAAGATCTTGTCCCTTGCTTCGACCTATTCGCTGGCGCTATGGTGTTTGCACGGCAAGCACAGCGGAGATGGTTATGGATTCCCCTTCGACCGCCCGCTGCTGGAGTTTGCTCAACGGCTGCTGGAACTGGACCAGCGACTGCCGGAACTCCTGAACCTGTTCCAGAGTAGCGACCGGCGCGACAATCAATCTCTCCTCAAGCTGGCGAGGGAAGTCTCAGACGTCGCCAAAGACTTGGAGCTTTGCCGAGCGGTAAAAGAGCTGCTTTGGCGCTCTCAGGTGTTCGACCGCCTGCGCAAGGCAATGCGCATTGCCGCGCCCAATGGCGGCAACGGCCTAAATGATGAGGGCACGGTCGAAGCCATGTCTACCATCCGCCAAGACGTGGAGCAGTTCCGCCGCGACCTCGAAAGGGATCCCAAACTGGCAGGTGACCCGCTGAGCCGCAAGATAGCCAAACAGATCGACGAATACGGTGACAGGCTCTTCGCCGATCCCATTGAAGTGTCCACTCCCAACGGCAAATTCACTCTCTATCCGAAGCGCACCAACAACATCCTTGAGCAGTTCTTCCGTGGAATACGGCGCGGACAACGTCGGAAAACAGGAAACGACTCCATGTGCCGAGTGCTCCAGACGATGCTAGCCGATACGCCCTTGGTCAAAAATCTGGATAATCCAGAGTACATGAAGATCCTTCTCGACGGCAAGGCCAATCTTGAAGAACTGTTCGCTGAGTTGGTAGTAAAGCCTCTCACCAGTGCTACCGAATCGTGCGCTGACACCGAACGTATACTTCCGGGATTCCACAAGCTCATAAAACTGCCAACTCTGCCCGAGCAGGTGGCTCGTTTATTCACCAGGACATCGCAAATGGCCAAATCCAACTGAATTTTGTGGTAATAGGAAATTATGGAAATCCACAGACGCCGGGTTAACGGGGAAGACGCACCCGATGTCTATGAAAGCAAAGCACTTTGTAAAGACGGGACGACTAAGGATATTGAGATATCGGCAGAAGTCATTCGGTATTCCGGCAGGCAGGGCGTCCTGGGGATTGTTCGCGATATCAGCGACCGCAAGAAAAGGGAGGAGGAGATTCTCAGGAGCCAGAAGCTTGAATCGGTGGGGCTTCTCGCAGGAGGGATTGCGCACGATTTTAATAATCTGCTTACCGCCATTCTCGGGAATGTATCGCTTGCAAAAATCCGTCAAAGGCTCGAATTGGAAACCCACGAGCTGCTGAACGCAGCAGAGAGATCGGCAATCAGGGCAAAGCATCTAACAAGCCAACTGCTCACCTTTGCTAAAGGCGGAGCGCCAGTCAGGCGGATTGCCTCCGTACCCTCATTAATTCAAGACCTGGCCGGCTTTGCCGTCCGGGGATCAAATGTTCGCTGTGAGTTCAATATGAGCGAGGATCTCTGGACGGTCAACGTGGATGAAGGGCAGATCGGCCAGGTAGTAAATAACGTGGTTATGAATGCGCAACAGGCGATGCCGGACGGCGGGACTATTGAGATCTCGGCCGAAAACATCATTATCGGCGAGGGGGAAATGTTCCCGCTCGATGCGGGAAGATACATCCGCGTGTCCATAGAGGACCACGGCAGCGGTATACCCCCGGAGCATCTGGAAAAGATATTTGACCCGTATTTCACCACCAAACAGGAAGGGCGCGGGCTGGGTCTTGCAGTCTGCCACTCGATCGTGAAGAAGCATGGCGGGAAGATCGATGTGGAATCAACAATGGGGAAGGGGTCAACCTTCCGCATCTACCTGCCGGGAGTCGAAGAAGAAGCCGGTAAATTCCCGGGCATTTTGTCTGCTGCGGGCATAGACAGGCAACGGTCCCCGGCCCCGGGCGGAGGCAGCGTATTGCTTGTGGACGACGAAGAAGCCGTGCGAAACATCGGCGGGGAAATCCTGTCCTATTTTGGATATAAGGTTCATCTGGTAGGAGACGGCAGAGAAGCAGTCCGGGAATACA
Organism: Pseudomonadota bacterium; assembly: GCA_043806955.1. Classification (GTDB taxonomy): domain Bacteria; phylum Desulfobacterota; class QYQD01; order QYQD01; family JAZDGK01; genus JAZDGK01. Next base: position 2,838 of record JAZDGK010000161.1, read on the forward strand.
AGAAGGCAAGAGAAACAGGCGATCCCTTCGATGCGGTGATTCTCGATTTGACCATGCCGGGGGGGCTGGGTGGAAAGGAAACCATGAAAAGGCTGCTCGAAGTGGATCCCAAGGTCAAGGCAATCGTATCCAGCGGCTATTCCAACGACCCGGCCATGTGCAGGTTCAGAGAGCATGGATTCAAAGGCACGATCGGCAAACCCTATGATATAGAAGAAATGAGGGAGACCATAGACCGAGTCATAAGAAATGCGGAATGCGGAATTCGGAATGCGGAATGACGGAGTATTGGGTTCAGAATGGGTCACCCAAGGCGAACCCGAATCAAGTTTCGAAAAAGCTAAGGGACCCAGTTTTTAGGATCAAATTCCAATGTTCAATGCTCAATGACCAATTTCCAATTAGGAGTAAATTCCTTGGACATTGAACATTGAGTATTGATGGTCTCGTAAAGAGTCGTCACTCCGGTGAAAACCGGAGTCCATCTCCCCCCGTAACAACTTGAATAGACTGGATTCCGGCGTCCGCCGGAATGACAAGAAGCCGTACTTTTCGACTTTTTACGACATCATCAGTATTGGACATTCGATATTGGGAACTGATCTGTGCACGTGTCTACATAAATTCGGCCGTTTTCGAATATCCCGCCTTCGAGAATTTGTACAGCATGACCGCTATTTCGTTTCGCATCTTTTCCCAATACAGTATGGGATCGCCGCCATTGGTGATATTCTGATTTTCGCGCAGTTGTTTGGCGGCCAATTGCCCTGCGAGGCGCAGCATCTGACGCTGCCCCATGGCGCCCAGCCTTTCCAGCACTTCGTGGGGTACCTGTTTGAGCAATTCGTCCAACTCGGATGACACTTCCTTTAAGTCCGGTTCCGGATCGGGGTGCAGGTCCTCCACAGCGATGTTTTCAGTCCGTTTACTTGCGAAGTCAACCGGATCCGGCGCCTTTGGCTCCTGCGGAACCTCGATCCGGTCTGATTCCATTATCCCAGGTCCCTCCGGCTTTTCAACTTCGGTGACAGGTTCTGTCACCTCGGGCTCTCCCGCAACGGTTTCAACTTCGACTGTCGGACCGTCTTCAGACGCTCGGACTTCGAGAATTTCAGGATCGGTTCCAGATTCACTTTGCGGCTCCTCTTCATGTCGCACTTCCACCGCCACCGGCTCCTTCTCGACAAAAAAGCCTTTCTTAAACATGTAGGCGAGATTCTCGACCAGAGATTCATCGATAACGGCCAGTCTATTTGTTTCACCGGCCTTAAGGCAGAGCTTGCAGATCTTGTTCACCATCCTGGGCGTGCCGTGCGAGTGCTTCCATATGGATCGGATTGCCTCTCTAGTGAATATTTGTCGTGATCCGCCGGCCTGTTTGATGCGAAAATCAATATATTCCTTGACCATCTCGGGAGAATCAAGACCCTTTACTTTACAGTAGACACCTATTCGCTGGTAAAGGTTTTCCATTGAAGGCTTCTCGAGTTTCTGGGCCAGTTCCTTCTGGCCGGCAAGAACGAATGTGACAAGGTTCTGTCTGTCGTCCTGCATATTGGTCAGGAGGCGGAGGTCCTGGAGGCTGGACGTACTGAGCACATTAGCCTCGTCAATAAAAACTACTATGCGCTTTCCTCCGTTGGCCGCGTTATAGAGGATCTGGTTGAACTCTTCCTGCAAGCGATCCTTCCACCTTGTGGCTATTTTCCTGTTTTCCAGTTGCCCGACGATTTCCCTCAGGATTTGCGTAAACGTCAGGGTAGGGTTGGTCAGGAAGGCCACCTTGTACTTCCGGGGATTCAATTCTCCGAGCAGCACTCGCAGGGCCAGTGTCTTGCCGGTCCCAATGTCCCCCACTATTACGGCAAGGCATTCATTGCCCTCTTCAACTGCGAAGAGAATCTCTGATATGGCATCCTCCAGACAGGGATTCCTGGGCCAGTACATCTTCGGATCGGGAACATTATCGAACGGCGCCTGAGTTAACCCCCAGTGTTTAAAGTACATTATAGATCCCCCCTTGTTTCCTTATCGGATTCGTCTGCGAGTATTCTCCACTGGCGGCCTATTTTCTTTCCTTTCAGAGCGCCCGCCGTGAGTTGTTTATAGACGGTGTGTTTACTCACTTTCAAAGCTTGCGCCGTTTCCTGCGGGGTGAGCCAACGGACCTGCCTCTCCGGGCCCGCCGGTTTGACGTTCACCACCACGTTAAATGGCGTGTGAGAATTGCACTGGACTTCCAGGCTGAACTTCTTGTTGACCGTTTCTGGTCTGGTAAAATCGATACCAAGCGCCTCGACAAGAGATTGTATCAGTTCGGGCGGCTTTATGAGAATACTGGATTCCGGGCGGAGCGGAAAGGGCAGTTGAGACCCCTTTTCAGCGTCATTATTGTCATTCTGCCATGTTCGTCTTGCGAGACATATCTTCTCCATATTGGGTGCCCCCGGTTTTTGGGAAAAATATCTTAAGGTAGCGTGGAACGTTTCCCTTGAAAATCATGCCACGCAAGATCGATGCCGAAAGGATCAAATGCTCTAACAGGCACGAATCATTAGGGAATTGATAGGCTCGGGGGGAAGAAGGCCGGCAAGAACCTGAAAAAAAGTTTTTGCGGAATTACAGATTTTTTAAATGGGGCTCAAACAGAGAAAAGAATTTTTCGGAAATGCTTGACTGAGGGAAAAGGAGCCTTTAGAATTTTCATAGGTGTGCATTCAGAAGATTGCAGGACGCTATAGACTTCCAGATAAAGCTTTTGGGTGCGGTTAGGGTCTGTCACGGAATAAGTTGCGCAATTCTGAGTGCTGAGGCGCCCGTCCGGCAAGGCGCGAGGAGGGCGCATACCGTGAGTATGCAACCGACGAGCAACGCAGCCGGACGGGATGGATCGGCGATCAGAATGCTCAAGTTATTCCGTGACAGACCCTTATTGGTCGGGGATGTACGAACAGGTACTATCCCCTCCCTGCTGCCTTCCCAAAAACATTATCTGAAAGTCTATATCTCTGTCTGACGGATTTCGGTAAAAGGGGGGCTGGTCTGATGAAGGTGTTATACATACTGGAATATCTGAGCCGTTTGCCCGTGATTCGTCGCTGGCCTGCGATCCAATGGGCGCTCTGCCGTGCAATTCTGAGGGTTGCCAGTATCCCTTTGCAGGTATCGGAAAAGAGGCTTTCTTTCTAAGCAGCGTTGACGGAGTCTTCAGGCGGGACGCAGGCAGAAAGATGCCCCGCCTGTCGTTCCCCCTTCCTCATAAGCCCTCCTGCTCGGCCCTTCGGGGCTTTCCTGCAAAAAACTCTTTAAGACTCTCTTCTGTAGCATACCACTTGGCGCCTACCTTTTGTCCTCTCAACTTGCCGGTTTTCATATAAGTCCGCAGAGTGACCTTGCTCGTCTTTAAGATTTCAGAGAGCTCAAGTATTGAGTATAGTTTCATATCTCCAAGCTGAACAGGCATTTCTTCATCCTCCGCAACAGCCAACAGCTCCCAGTACCCGTTTGATGAGATTGAATTTCGAGTGCCTGGAGAAAGTTCGACAGGTTCAAATCACACCGGCTATGTGGGTAACCCGTTTCTTGTCTTTTATTCGCAATACCGGCCGGTCCAGACTCAAGACAATCTCGTTGTTCGCCGGACCGTTTTTGTTCTTCAGAATCAATAGTTCCAAATCCGTAGTTCTGGTACGACTGACCCTGCCGGTTTCTTTTTCATTTTTCACGGACTCATTCCACAGTCCTATGATCAGATGAGCATCACTGTCGGCATCCAGAAGGTTTCCTAACCTGACCGTACGTTCCTTAGTTTCCGCCTTGCGATCTCCCTGGATGCCGATCCGCATTCCCAGGATTATCGGGACCGAAAGATCTCTGGCTGTTCTCGCCAGCGCGGATGTGATATCAAGGATCTCCGCCTCTCTTGTGCCATAGTTGTCCCGCATCTTTAATCGTTGAAGATAATCAATGAATATCGCGCCAATATCATAAGCCTCTGCCATTCTGGTTATGGCGTGGAGAATGCCTTCCATGTCACAGGGAGCGTCTGCAATCCATAATCGTTTTCCCTCGGTGAGTTCCGCAAATTCCCGCTTTCCTTCTTCTATTCCCGGTATGCCGGTATCATTCGAGGCCAGATAACTTCCTAAGGCGCCGAGATTATCGGATTCGTCCAGAATCTCTCCGCACATAGTATTAAGAAATCTCAGACCGATATCTCGTTTGCACTCCGCATGTGAAAAGAAAAGAAAGGGCTTGCGGGGAGAGAGCTTGATCATGCTTAATGTCAGATTGATCATTAAAGTGGTCATCCCATGGGAAGGCCTGCCGGCAATTATTGTAAGAGCGCCTTGGGGGAGACTTATGATAGAGTCGAGACTTCGGTAACCCGTTGTAATCGATTCCTCTTCCCTGGAGAGGTCTCTACAGAGACTTTCCAAGGAATATGGCTCGAGTTCAGGCGGTTGAGGAACGTTTCGCCCGTCAAAGACGCTCTCGATTCCATCTCGTGCGGACACACTGCTCTTTTCCGAAAAAGATCCAGGGATTTCACGGCGCGCACCATCCGGAGCTGAATTCCATCCTTCAGGTGAAAAACGTGAATTCCGTAGACCATCCGTAGAGGATTTAGATGATACGGCCCCGGAAAGACCTGAAGTCTTCAAAACCTCTTCTCGATCGGTCTTCGTTCCGAATTCCCGTGATTCTCGTTTCCATTCCGCGGCCGGCTGTGTCGAAGAAAGGGCTTGCCTGAATGCCGTTACCCCATTTTTTGAGATCAGGTCCCTGAAGTCACTAAACCCGCGAGGAATGAAGGAGACAAAGGTGTTACAGCCGTGATCGTGAACCAGATTGAGAGATTCTCTTATGGAATCGGGGGCGGCATCGTTTTCATCAAGTGCAAAGACGAGACTTCTGGCGCCATACTGGATGGCGAGCGTCAATTGTTCTTCCGTGAGAAGATCGTCGCCCAACGCAACTATCGATCCAAGACCGCGCGCTTTGGCCGCAAGAGCAAACAAGAAATCTCTTACCAGGACGAGACTGTCGTCCGAAAAAATCCGGTTCAGATTGAAGAGGGCCTTTGGGGGAATGCCGGATGAGAGAATATATCGAGGGATGGCAGCGGATCCGGCTGCACCCGCTATGAAACCAAGCAGATGCCCGGCAGGGTCTCTGAACGGTATAACGAGCCTGTGGGTCTCTCCAAAGCCCGTGGTTCTGAATCCCATGCCGTAGACTGCATTTATGAAATAACCTTTATCTACAAAAAACGCCTCTGTTTCCGCCTGGGAAGAATAGTAACCCAATTCAACGGCCCTTATTTCATCATCGGTGAAACCCGCATTTCGAAGATAACACAAGACATCGTCTGCTTTGTTGCTCCAGAGTTGGGCCTTAAAAAAGTTCAAAGCGGTTTCGAGTATATCGCTGTTCGCCGTATGGTTTAATTCGTCGTAAGAATCGATGAGCTCAGGAAGGGATCGTCCGGCAAGTCTGGCAAGCTCCCGTAAGGTTCCCTCGTTGGTGAGGCTTTTCGTCGATTGAATATAGTCCCAAAGACTCTGGAAATGGCCGCATTTGTTAATCCTGTGGCATTTAATATAGAGGCCGGTTTTTGAAACATAAGCCTCTCTCTTTCCGCACTTCGGACATGTTACGAGGTAGTAGCTTCCCCTGTCTTCAGGATCGAGACCTTTGACTGCATCCGCCTTGTTGAGATTTGGATATATCTCCAAATCCAGAAAATTCTTCACAGCGATCATTCGAACTCCTCATCAGCGTGCGCTTTGGCTGGTATTCTACTACCGCAGGAACTGGAGATTTAGAATCCGTTTTGCCCGGTTTGTTTTTTTTGATCTTCCTTTTCTGCCCTTTTGTGCTATAAGTGCTCTCTTTTTTGCAGTATTTTGTCGTTGATATGCCAAATGCTCTTTTTTGTCAACCTTTTTTTCTATTATCAGTCAGTTTTGTCTGCCATTACTCCTTTTTGTGCCGATAAACGGACAGGCTCACGGGTGGTTGAATCCAATCCCGTAAACCCTTAATCCGGAATTCCTGTCTGATCGATAATGAATATGATGGATTCGTGAAAAGTCGTCACTCCGGTGAAAACCGGAGTCCCGGCCCTTTGTAACTACGTGAACGGACTGGATTCCGGCTTCCGCCGGAATGACAAAAAGCAGTGCTTTTCGACTACTTACGAACTCATCAAGTATGGGAAGATGAAGATGCTCGATTGTCATAAGTGCAAGCACTATTACGTAACCTGGGAAAACGGGTTTCCTCATGGCTGCCGGGCCATGAGGTTCAAGAGCCGCGATTTTCCTTCCCGGGTAGTTCATTTCAATTCAGGGTCCGAGTGTCTGCTTTTTGATCTGAAAGGGAAGAGCCCAGGTAAAGAGACCGGAGGGAAGGAAAAATAGAATTGCCTTCGGGCAACCACTATTCGGAGATCAATCTTGACGGTCTCGTAAAAAGTCGTCACTCCGGTGAAAACCGGAGTCCAGCTCCCCCCGTAACTACTTGAATAGACTGGATTCCGGCTTCCGCCGGAATGACAAAAAGCGGTACTTTTCGACTTTTTACGAAGTCATCAATCTTCTTTCTGGAGAGAATCCGGGGAATCTTGATTCAACTGGCTGCAAAGAGAGACTACATACAGAAATTCTTCAAGTGCCCGCTTTGCAGCGGAATCGCTGAAAACCACAAAAGTCACGCCGACACCTCCGTCACCAATGTGGCGGATCTCGCCTTTTATTGAAACATAGCCGAATGCGGGCAGGTCAATGGCCAGATCCAGTTTCTCACCGATTTTCACAGGGGCGTCGGCCGGGAGAAAACACCCGTCATTACTGATGTTTTCCGTGAAAAACGTCTCGCCCTTCTGGGTCAGAACGACTCTCAACCCGAAACTGATCCTTTGCCCCTTCCTTCTTTCCATCCCGGCCATTGTCTCCTCATATAGACTTCCAGATAAAGTTTTTGGGTGCGTTATCGGTCGGGGATGTACGAACAGGTACTATCCCCTCCCTGCTGCCTTCCCAAAAACATTATTTGAAAGTCTATAGAATCCTTTCGGCAGAAAAATGATTTTCATTAAGGGTCTGTCACGGAATAAGCTGAGGCGCCCGTCCGGCAAGACGCGAGGAGGGCGCATACCCGTGAGTATGCAACCGACGAGCGACGCAGCCGGACGGGATGGATCGGCGCTCAGAATGCTCAAGTTATTTCGTGACAGGCCCTAAGTTCAGTTCCACGTCGCGGTAGAGGCGTAACCGGAAGAGATATACCGCAGAGCCCGCGGAAGGCGCAGAGAAACACCTTTGGTCGAATTTATGTGGAGGCCATGCTCGCCGCATTATAGCCCATGCTTTCATGGCCTTCGAGCAGAAATGGGAACCAAATAGCGATTGACGGCAGGTAGACAAGGGGTTATATAAGGGGGAGGGCGATTAGCTCAGTCTGGATAGAGCGTTGGTCTCCGGAACCAAAGGTCGTGGGTTCGAGTCCCGCATCGCCCACCATAATCAAATACAGGGACTTAGAAGAACTTCTGAGTCCCTTTTTTGTTGGGTCGTCAAAGCCGTTTCCAACCCTATTTCCAACCTGCCAAGAGGTTTTGGCTGCCCTGACACAAGATTTGATACCCGGCAAGGGGTCCGCTACCTGGAATAGAAAAGGGCGGATGCCCTTCGACATCCGCCCCCTATGGCAGATAAGAAGGCCGTGGAAGCGACGGCCCACCTCCCCCCTAACGTCTGTGTCTGGCTCCGCGAGAGATTTTTTCTTTCACCTCGACGGTTGTATGGCGTTCTCTAATCGGCAATAACGTCAAGCTTCCTCGACCGTACTGCCCGGAAAAGCCTCCTCAAAATCCATCTCCTTTTCAGGCAAATCCTGAAAGAGCCTTATTGCATCCTCAACACTGAGGGGTTCAAGGTGATCCCGCTCGCCTTCCCACATGGTCAGATACGTAGCAAAGTAGCGGCCCTTCGGCGTTTTGTAGAGGTACGTATTCCGGCCGTGTCGCTCGAAATTGTGCCCGTCCCAATAGCAGTCACTGGCGATAACCTCCGCATCAAGCAAACTTTTTACTCTTCCTTGGAGCTCTAGAATTGAATAAAAGGGCTAATTTCTCTGCAGAGCAATCAGTTCCGCTGTCTTAAGGGTATTCAGAAGACTGGCTGCAACAATAGGGGAGAGCAGTTTATCGCGATTCAGGTTTATGTTAATCTCTTGCGGTCCGGTCATTGCAGCCCATGGTCTTAATTCTCCAATGCTTTATGTATTATTCCTGAATAATAATTATTCAACTTGACCGAGAGGGCCATATCCATCGCATTCCTGTTGATATTCAGAAATGCCGCCGTCTTGATTCTCACATCCCCATCCTCGCTCACGATCGCATTGAATTCTATGACGCTTTGAAAGCCGATTGAATTGGCAAAAGATCCCCCCGGTTCTCCAATTTTCATCAATAAATCACCGGTAGGTATGAAATACGGTTTGCAAGCAATAATTCCATATTTTTCATTGCTCTGATCTAGAATGTAACCTTCGGCAATCATCACACGAGCAATCGTATCCATCACAGCGCCCCGCTCTTTGCCGGTGGAGAACGCAATACCTTCGGCAGCCTGCTGGCGTTCTTCGATATTGATGGTCCCGCAGGCGATGAGCATCCAAGGCATGAGAACGAATATCGTAAATCGTTTTACCATATCAGCCTCCATCTGGGTTGTCTTAAATCGAGTGCATCAATCTATGTGGTTTTTTCGATCTCCGCTATGATTTTCCTCTTAAGTTCTTCAAGCAGGTTGATCCTGCGCCTCATTTCCTCAACGCCTGTGGCGTCGCCTTCTGCCCGATACCGGGTAATGCCCTGCTCTGTCTGAAGGATATAGTTGTTGATCGTGTCGTAAGCCGCTGTGATTGCCATTTCGATGCAGACCTGCTCCATACAACCCCCTCCCTCTTTAATTTTCTTTGATGAATCAGTATGATACACGCAAGGCCGGAGAACATAAAAAGCCCGGAACTCGGACAAGACACACGCTTCACCTCCTCGGAAAAAAATTAAGCCTGAGAACTCTCACGGCACTGCCGGCCGTCCTATGCTCACGCAATAGGAATTCTCAGGCTTAAAATGGTTCGATTTGGTTGTCATGGCAGTTTTGAGAGATTGACTTCTTGACTACAATAGACTAGCTTGAACTACGATAGACTAGTATGGACTACCGAGTCAAGTTAAAAATTGACAGGTAGCACGACTTAGCGTATTAGGAGGTTATGACCGTGCCGACCAGCATTAAGATTGATCCGAATATGAAACAAGCACTTGAAAAGCTCGCTAAAGAGCGATTTGTTCCTGTAAGCTCCCTGATAAAGCAGGCCGTAGCAAGGTTCCTTGATGAAGAAGGGGTTGACTGGAAGAAAGAAGCTCCCGAGCCCCGGCCTAAGAAATAATTCCCTTTGACGCCTCGGAAGCTAATTCGCAGTTTTCGCTTATTTCGTTTGATAAATGGCGGAGTTTGTGGGGGATGGCTGGTTCCCGACATTTGTCGGTAATCTGTTCCTAATCCTCTCCGCTTTCTTTTCTATGGTCGTGGCCGGAATAGTCGCCTCAAACAGCCGCTCGATCATAGCGGCAAGTTCCTTGCCGATGGAGTAGGGGGTCTTTAATCACGTGGGGGGATGTGGGGGGATTAGGCTTCAGCTTTTGAAATGTGAAAGGCCGGTCGGTACTGCTTCAGAGCTTTTTGGATACGCTCTCGCAATACTTCTGAATCCATTAGTGCATTGGGCAAGGGTAGAAGAAAGGGAGAATCGGTCAAGCCCCTGAAAGCCCATACTCAAGCAACCATAGCGCGTCCGCCTGGTTGTCATCTCTGACTTGCTGATCCGGCCACTTGGCCCGCGCCGCTTCAAGCATAGCGGTTTTGTCCGCGTTGCCCTTTCCGGTAGCCATGCGCTTTATGGTCCCCACAGGAATAGCCTGGTAGGGGATCTGATTATCCTCGCACCAAGCCTGAATAGTTGCAATCATGCCGCCAAAGACGTGAGCTGCATCTGTCCCAAGATGACGCCGGACTTCCTCAAATAACACCTGATCAACCTTGCCAATTTCGTGCAGATAGTTTCTTAGCCGGACGAAACGCATTCCCCCACCTTCCCACCTGGACCCCTTAAGGTCCCAGGTCCCGGAAAGGATCTGACTGCCTCTCAAGAGTGCCCACCCGGTTATTGTGCCGGGATCGATTGCTAAAGTGTCCATATTGGTTCTTCGTGTTCCTGCAAGATTCTTTTGACAATCGGGTGTTCAAAAAAACGTTCTCGCAATTCCATAAGGTGTGCTCCTCTATCGGTTTCGCCGGTTTTCAATGCTGGCCAAGAGACCGGCAAGAGAACGCTTGATCTCCTGGAAGCCCTGATCCTCTCCAAGTTTACTGAGCGCCGCGTCGGTTTGTTCTGGTTTTAACCCGACCGCCCGCAAGGCTATGAGTGCCACTGATCCCATGATAAAGCCCGCCGATTCCATTGGACTAGGACCGCGTCCGGCCCCGGTGGTCACGCCGTCCCGACCCGCTCGCCATGATTCGACTTCATCAGCGTCCAGGTCCCAATCAAGGCCCCGCCCGCCTCTGGAAATTACCGGGCATCCGCGTCTGATCCAGTGATCCAGGGTAGTCAAAGCTATGCCGAAATGCTCTGCTATCTGTGCTTTGTTCATGGTTCACCTCGCTTTTTAGTAGTGAAAACAACCCCTTAGTAATTTGCGACGTGTAGAGATATATCGGGCTGTTCACCGTCTCTCATATTTTTTTGCTACCAAGGACCCAAAAAAAAAGTTGGGACATTTTGTCTCACTCTCCGTCCGCATCCGGGGCAATCCTTACAAGCAATCGCTCGATGTCTTCCCGCGTGATCCTGATAGTCCCTCGGCTTCCTCCAATTCGATAGGCCGTGAGCTTTCCCTGGTCTATCCAGGAATAAATCGTGCTGACGCTCAGATCAAAATACGCGGCCACTTCATCAGGCCGGAATAGGTCTCTTTTCGGCAAATTCAACGGACCCATGTTTACCCTTTACCCGGTTAGAGAAGATTCAAATTTGGCCGGTTTCCCCTGAGCCATCTCACGATTCTGAAACATTCTCTTTGCCCTCTCTGCCTTCTGTTCCGAAGTAAGATTTATGTTCGGATTCCTGCCCATACGGAAGGGGTAGCAGAGGCAATCCGCAGAGGGACAATTCCTTACATACTCCTCACCGCTATTCGTGCACTCAAGGCAGAATCGGCGGATGGTCTTGACGGACACCCTCGGTTTGCCGGTTCGATGGATCCAAAAAGGGCAGGTCCGGTCCGTGCAGTTCCGGACTTCTTCACGTATTCCGCCGGTACAGGAAAGGCAATACCGTTTCACCGCCCTGGTTGATGTCATTCTCATTGGTTCTAAATCTCCACCTGAGAGTTAAGGGTTCTGCTCTCTGGTGTCGATAACGATCCTCACGGGACACACCTTTGCCGTACCACTTCATCAAACCTGGAGTATTCCCCGTGAAAGTAGAGCAATGACTCTCCGCCTGCATTGTACCTACTGGCCTCAACTCTGACCAAAGTCACAGGCTCAAAAGCCTGGCTCACGGTCTCCATACCCGCGTTCACGTTCTTTGCCGTGCTTACCTTCCGGTTTCGATGCAGAATAATCAGGTGGTCACAGTCGGAGTATATGGCCGATGAGTCTTTAAGATCCTGTGCGGTCATAATGACGTCCGGTTGCGTTTTCCTTGGCTGAGCAATCAGGATAATGGGGATTTCCATCTCTTCTGCAAGAAACTTGAAAGCCTGGACTGCAAGACTCACTTCCTGAACTTGGTTCGAGACTGACCGGCAAAGAAAGTGCAGATGGTCGAACACGACAAGCCTAAGGCCGTATCTCTTGATTGCTTCCTTCAGGGTTTGAATGATCCCGTTCAGTTCCGGTTTCTGATAGCAGTACCCAAGATAAAGGGGTTTTCCCTCAAAGGCCCTACGTGCCCTTTCAATGCTGGCCGGTCCTATTGATTCCGCCTTTGTCTCACATTGGACGATCTTAGAAACAAGCCGCTGCGGTCTCATCTCCAAACAGAAAAATAGGGAAGGAATGTCTTGCAGGCCGTTGAAAGTGGTAATCTGTAAGGCAAGACTGCTTTTCCCGATCTTCGGGGGTGCGGAAATGACAACCAGGTCCCCGGCCTGAAAGCCCGTCCGAACCAGCCTATTCAGCGACTGCCAAGGGGTAGTAAGCCCGATTTCCTGGTCTGGCCGGTCAATCTCCGCCTGAAGCTTATCAAGACCGGATTGAAAGCTCTCGATCCCGGCAACGTCAAACTGCCTGGCCTGATTGACCAAGGCTTGAAACTCGAAAATATCATGGCCGCTCGTGAAGTAGCTGTTGACATCCTCACCGTCAGGCAGAAGCACGTTAAAGCATCGGTCATACCCTAATCGCCTGGCTACTTCTCGGCTTCCTTTCTGCCCGGCTTTGTCTGCATCGTATACAAGATAAATCTTCTTGACCTCGGAAAGCTGATCGATCCATTCAGGGTCAAAAGATCCGGCTCCGTTTGTGGCCCCCACTGCGTTCTTGATTCCCTGGTCCAAAAGTGTAAGCGTGTCGATCTCGCCTTCACAGACGAAAAGCTCTTCGGCCCCTTTTATCACATCCGAATTGAACAGAACGCTTTTGCAGTCCGTAACCCGCCGGAAGTGCTTTTCTGCCGGGGGAAGACTGCGAGACTTGATGTTCAAAAGCTTCCCGTCTGCATAGTGGGGGATCGTAAGCCATCGGACCCCTTGTCTGTCGGTTTCCAAGCCGAGTTTGAAATCCTTCACAGTTTCCATGCTCAGACCACGGGTTTCGGTAACATACTTTTGGATTTCCGTGTTACTCAGAAGCCTCTCATGAGCTTCCAGGGCCACTTTTTCATTTGGCCTATGGTTCCCCCCTCTCTTTTCCGAAAACGCCGGATTTATGGCCGCCTGGTTCTTCCTCTGGCCTGTTCCGTTGCTACCTGAAGGCCGTTCGTAGTCGCCAAGGTGCTTCTTTAGAGTAATCAGGTTTCCCCTCTCGTTGCATTTATGGCAGAAGAAAAGGCCCTCTTCGCCTTGGTCGATGTAGAAATGACTCGTCTGATCCCCACAGAAAGGACAGGTCTGAAGAACGATCTGACCGGACTTTATCTTGTACTCGAAACCTCGGCTTTGGATGTAGTCAAGAACTGTCATTCGCCGGCTTCTCCTATGGCGAGTTTTCCGGAATGGTAGGCATCCATTGCCTTATCAAATAACGCACTGCCGCTTGACTTGAACTGCTGAGGTTGCTGTACTTCTGCTTTGGTCTTTCGGATTATGCCCAGGAGATACGCTTCACGTTTTGTTTTGTCCTGGTAGTACTGTTTATCCAGGTAAGTCCTGATCCCGGCTATGACTTGAGGCTGTGGGTATTTCTGGAAAGCCTGAAGGGTTCTGAGCATAACTGAGGGTGAAAGCTTCCCGGTTTTTCTGGTAGAACACAGGCATTGAATCAACTGGTCATAAAGCTGTCTTTCTCCAGGAACAGAAAACAGGTTTTCGACCAGGATAGAAATTTCTCCGGAAATTTCGGAAGGGGTTCTTTTATTCTTCGTTCTAATAATTCGTTTAGGAGTTTGCCCCAGTTCGTCAGTAGGTCTGCCCTTGTCCATGCCCTTGTAACTTTCTATGCCTTGATAAATAGCGTAATTTACAACGGAAATTAGCAGTCCTAGGTATGCCCTTGTAAGGTCACTAGGTCTGCCCTTGTTCGGCAAGGTCCCGTCACTCAAGGGTCTTATCGAAATCATGCCCTCAGATTGCAGCCATGACAGCATTATGCGCAATTCTTTCAACGTGGGCTTGATGATCGCTCGATTGAACCGATAAGAAAGGGCTTCCGCTATTTCGCTGTAAGTAGTTATCAACTCACCCCGTCTTAGAATGTGGCCCTTGAAGGCGTGCCCGTCCCGGAAAGCTGCTTTTCCGATGAACCAAACCCATAGGCGTAAATACTGCGGATGTTTTTTCCAGACCGGCGAATCATAAATCAGCCGCGAAAGAAGGAAATGCCCGCCCGGTATCGTCATATCTGCCTCGCCCTCGGATCTTCAAACCTGGCCGCCATCAAATCCCGAATCTGCTGGGCCTGTTCTTCGGGGTCTGCTGGCAAGAGCACTTCGCCCCGATCGTTTGCCAGCTCGCAGAGCAAAAGAAGAGTGTTTGCGGCCAGTGGATCTCGCTTGAAAAGCCGGTTGTAATCCTTTCGGAATTTTCGGTTCGGCTTGAATTCGGTCATTTCGTCCATCCCCGCCAGAATAATCTCCGCAACCATCCAAAATGAGAAGGGTTTATCAGCCTGGATACAGCCCGCTCAAGTACGGCTTCATCCTGCTCAGTCTCAGCGTTCAGGAACACAGTCTTCAGATATCCCGATGGCGTGAACTCGAGGATTGCGGTTATTTTGGCCCTGGCTGGTTTGGTCTTGTGATCGCCCGGCATTTATCGACCTTCAGGGTGAATTTTGTGCGCTTCCATGTGCTGTCGCAGATCGCGCACAAGATATCTGATAGTCCGGTTACGTTTCACATAGGCAACGCCACGACCAAGGTGCCGGTCATTGCGCAAGGTCTGCACTGCACACGCAAGAATCTTTGCTGCGTCTGTGTCCGGTACATACTCCCAGTCCTGGAATTCTCTGACCTGCCCCTGTTCCTGTTCCTGTTTTGCTTCCTGCACGTTTACACCCCCCTAAAACAAAAAAGCTCAACATCACGTTTGCAATGTTGAGCCAAGTAATACGAGAAAACTATTAGTAAAACAAAATAGTTACGTAGACAGAATTTTCAGGCTATTTCTCAAGAAAGTTCTGTCTACGGTCAAGGTGTAGCCAGAAGAAAAAGCAGGTTTTCAGGTTTTCTTCTGGCTACGCTCTCGGTCCTTCTTGTTGAAATCCATCTCCGCCTTGGCCCCCCGTTCGGCTTCCTCGCGGCTGAAGCCGGCATGGATGAACATCTCCACTTTGGCCATGAGCGTCGCTTTTTCCCGCCGCGCCCTCTTGCCCATCCTGTATGCCCGTTGCTGCCGTGCCTTTTCTTCCGCCGTCCGGTTGTCCTTCTTGGTACATTTTGAGCAATAACTTGGAGCTTGCCCTGCATAGTAGGCGCCGCATCTCTTACAAGTCTTTATGCCTGTGCGGCCCTTATCCGACAAGAACGCGCTCAGGCTGTAGCATGCGAGATTGAAGAGTTCATCCAGTCCCAGGACAGCAATCTCTATGACGTCGCCGGCCTTGCTGTGGGCAAAAGCTCTTTCCGGTGCCCACGGATACAATTCAACCTCCCCCACTATGCTCTCCCCGGATTCGCTGCCAAGTACAAAGAGCTTTTCCGGCTTCAACAAGTTCGCCCGCTTGATAAGCTGTTTGACCCCTCTGATTTCCCAAAGAGGTTTGTCGCCTCGTATGTCGTCCAGGATCTTTCTAAGACCGTTCCAGTTTTCCCGGAAAGACTCAAAGTCTTGGGCCGTGAACGAAGAAACCCCGCGCTTATACCCTTTAGGCGCAACCTTCGCCCTGCCCATCTTGTACTCAAGGTCATGGGAAAGATTGCCGACGTAGTCATAATGGCTGGATGTTTGCGGGATTTTGCTTAAGTGCAAAAGATACTGTTGGAGATTCTCCGAAGGGGGGTAGTTGACGACCGTCAGGAAGAATTCCTTAAGCTCTTTCTCTGTTTGCATTGCCACCTCTCGCACTGTCCCCAGGATAAAATGAGGCCCAGGCCGTGAGGTTTCGGCTTTTCGGGAGCTACCCTATGGCCTCAATGCTGTTCCGTGTCTACAAGAGAATTCGGTAGTCGATGTTCAGGACTCCTGCAAAAAGCTTAGCGTTCTTTTTGCCGATCGGCCTCTTCCCGTTTTCCATTTCGCTGATATGCCGCTGGGGAATACCGGTCAAATCGGAAAGCTTTTCCTGAGACAAACCTTCTTTTACCCGTGCCCCTCGAAGGCAGGCGCCGGGCAAATTCTCGTCTTTCAGTTCAGGGAATGCTTCCCTCCAGGGAATAGCCTCACCAATGGAAGACAGCTCTATGAAGCCCAGCGACTTCAATGTGTCAATGGCCTTCTTCTTGAGTTTCATTGGCCCGCTAAAATGCAATTCAGTGTTTTCGGTACGGCGCTTTCTCATGGGTTCCGGCATAAACCACCTCGACAAATCTGGACTTTTTGTTCTTGATCTCCCAGACGGCAACATATGTTGGTCGGCCCCTTTTCAAGTGACAATGATGGCGGTTCCCGGTCAAGGCGCTGTAGTTCGGCCAGTTGCCCCTGACAGGCCCGCTTACATCGATCTCTCTTATCAGGGCAATCAATGAATCCCTAACCATCTGCGGGAGTTTCGTGATTTGCTTCCCGGCTTCCCTGCTAATCGTTACCGTCCATTTCATAGGATTATATACCACTATTTAGTATAGATCAAGGATTTGAATCAACTTTCTTCTATGTTTGCTGTTTTTCGGTCCCTGTTATCCTCGGTCCCGCTAAGTGCCTGGCCTATAATATTTGCTGCCACATTGGACGCCTTCTGTAAGGTCTCATCCCTCAAATGGGCATAGCGTTGAGTCATCTGTGGGCTCTTATGGGTAAGTAGCTTTTGCAAGGTGTACATATCGACTTGCCCGGAACTGGCAAGCATGGAAGCGAAGACATGCCTTAAACCGTGACACGCCCGGAAGTCCTTGGGCAGTCCGGCATCCTGTTTGATTTTGTTCACTTGATTCTTGATGTCCGTTCGCTGCCGGCCCCCACGCCCAGGGAACACAAAAGGGCTCCTGGTTCTCGGGTGCGCCTGTAGCAGCTTTCTGGCCGAATCGTTCAAGGGGATTCGTTGATCTATTCCGCCCTTGGCATCACGCAGTAGGATGAAGCCCCGGTCAAAGTCGATGTCCGTCCACTGAAGCCGGAACAATTCGCCTCTTCGCATACCGGTGAACAAGATCATTTTTAGGAAATTGGCCGCTTGTACGTTCTCGGTCGTCTCGATGGTCTGAAGCAGTTTCGATAGCTCATCGGGGGTGAGGTTTTCCGTCGTCTCGTTGTTCACTTGCGGAAGCTCTATCGTGAAGGGTAGTGGCGCGCTAAGCTGCTTTCGCGCCCCGAAGTTTGCTATCCGCCGTAGCAGGGCAAGGGTCAGCTTCACGCTCTGCGGACTCTTGCCGTTTTTCATCATACTCAGCCGAATCCGGTCTGCATCCAAAGGGAGAGTGTCCCCAGGCTCTTTATCTCCGAGTCGCGGTTCGATATAGAGCTTGTATCGGTTTTCATCTTGGCGAACGCCCTTCAGGCCTGGCTTGTGCCGCTTGTATTCTGTCCATAGTCGGGCAATCGTCCATCGGCCCTGGTCGGCATCCTTTGCGGCCCTTTCCTGCTCTCGAATCTCTTTTCTTGAGTCCCTTTTGCTCTCGATTCGCTCCGCTCGATACGTAGCGGCCCGCGCCGGCGTCATATCATTCACGTATTGACGGCCGACCTTTTCCTCTATGACCTTACCGTCTTTCTTGAAAACGATGTAAAAGACTCTTTCCTTTCCTTTGCCGCCGATTCGGTCCGCCTCTCGGTAAAAGACCCCTGGATAGCTCGTTTTGACGCGCTTCATAAAACACCTCGTTGTTGTAGACCAAAGGGTTTTGGGCTTTCTGTTTTCCAACCCTATTTCCAACCTTGAGGCTATATATCACGGGATATGAAAGTAAGTCAAGGTAAAAGGTAGGTGAGGTAAATGACTGAAGATGCTGAGATTATAGACCTAACGATAAGGTGAGGTAATTAGCGGTAAGTGTCCGTTTTTGGTCTCCGGAACCAAAGGTCGTGGGTTCGAGTCCCGCATCGCCCACCATAATCAAGTACTTAAAGGGCACCGTTTCGGTGCCCTTTTTGTTGGTGGCTACATAGGTGCCTAACGTGCCTGGCACAAGCTTGTTCAGTTCCTCTTTAGTGACCGTGTTGCAACGCTTGAAGACCCCCACGGTCTTGTGACCGGAAGCGGCCATTATTCGAAAAAAGCCGAGTCGCTTGCAAAACTCCATGACCGGGCTGAATCGTGCTCGTGCTCTCGCAGCTTTGGGACGTAGCGTCAATTTTACTGAATCGGCACATCCCCCTGGCCATCGCCAGGGGTTATTTCTCCCGTCCAGAGTGTACGTCCATTACGCGAGAGCTTCAGCGTGAGTTTTTCTGCCGGCAAAGCGATACCGGGCAGGTCTACTTTCAGATCATAGAGACAGAGGCAATCAGCCGGATTCGGTGTGCTCTCCGTCTCTTCAATCGAGTATACGCCTGTTTCCGGATTGCGGACTATGCAGATTGTAAAGCCGGACGCACAATTGGCCTCCACATCTCTGTCCAAAAAGCTCACAATCTGAGTATCAGCGTCGTACTTCCAAACAAGCCTTTCGTATGTGTCTTGACTATCATGTGCAGCCAGAGAACGGCCCTCATGGTATTCAGGGAAACCGCCACAATTACTCACTGCTGCATTGATCCCGAGGAGCGCCGTTCCCTGGTTCCCGTCCACGTCATACTCTACGAGTTCCTCGGTCACGTTCCTTTCTGCATACCCGTAGTCAGTAATTGTAACGCGTTTGATCAGCCCTATTCCCGGTGCAAGCCACTGGGCTTGCCTTGTGACGCCGGGATGCTTCTCCTGAGCACCGTTCTTGGAATAAGTAAGAATCGCCTCAACAGCCATTTCCAATTTCAGACTGTCTGCGAATGCCCCCACTGGCACGGTTACGGTCTCAAACCCTTGGACGCTTATGAGGATACTTGCATCCAAGGTCTCGTTGCGCCCGTCGCCGTCGAGGTCGGATCCATAATCTATCTCTGTCTTTTGAACGTGGACGGATTCTCCTGGTTGGAGGGGAAATTTGACCCCTTGAAAGGGAACCAGCCAGGGGGTAATCTTGTTCCCATCGCCGGTATTCCCAAAATACGTAATTCCTGTACCGTCTTTGAGGCGGAAGTCGTCTACCGGCTGCCCGGAACCATCTGGATTATCCTCCCTGAATGCAGTGGTCTGAACTCCGTTGATCTCTTTGACCCCGGCAATGGTGATTGTATTGATGAAACCACCTGGTGCATTCACTCCTGAAGAGATTCCTCGAAACTTCCATGTATTGCCTTGACCAAATGGGAAGTAATTCCGGGTATCTCCGGGATTGACTTCCTCAACCGACCAGGAATCGTCATTTATCCATATTATTATTCTTGGCGGCGGTATGGGGATGAATATGTCTTTTGGTTCTCCTGCCTGAGTATAGCGTCCCCTATAGTCTCCGTAAGAGATGGGGATGGACCCATGCGGTTCGGGCAGTAAGAACCGATAATACTCCGTCCCTTCTCCAGGCGCGAGCCGGTCTAAAGAGATCGTTTCACCTGCACCCACCATTTCAAGAGCAATGCCGGTGATTTCGGATGAGCTTTCGTTGACGATCATTGCCTCATACGTTTCGAATTCAACGTCATCGGGATCGGCGATATTGGCCCAGATATACTTGGCTACATCGTAGTCGGCGTAGTCCTGGCTCGCGTTGATCACCATCAGAAACTCACGAGCCTTCTGAGCATCGGCATCACCGCGATAGGTCACTTCCAGAGCAAGTCCGTCGAGCTCCGGATCGATCGCGCGCGTGAATACGTTGGCAACCTGGAGCTTGTTTTTGGCAGCCGAGAGATCATCGTTCCGAGCGCCGTCCAGGATGTTCAAGGCGATCGTACTTGCGGTAAAAGTGCCGGCATCGAATCCGTTTGCATAGAAGGCAAGCCCCTCCGCATCCGGATCGCGGCCAAACAGGGCTTGATATATGCCGGTGATTACGCCACCTATCGTACTGGAACTGATGGTCCCATACAGCGACTGGGATTCGCCCGAATTTCCAAAAGCTTCAACTATGGAATTCAAATTGCCGCCGGCCAGAGAAAGTCGGTCCGCCCAATATATGAGCCCCACGGGGTCAGCAGGACGCTGGTAATAAGCAATATAAGCCTTTTGCACAGCATCATAGTAATCAGATGCTGAGGGTTCGGCCTGAGCCTCGACAAATCCTCCATCCGTGGTCTGTCGATCTGAGCCGATCGAATAGTCGTATACACTGCCGATCGCCTCCTGTGGCGTGTAACCATAACAGAAAGAACACGAAAGAATGATGAACAATGCCAGCGATAACGCCAAGAAATTTGTGTGAGGTTTCATTTCATACTCCTTTTGATTTGCCTGCCGGGCCCGCTATGTTCCCATCGCTTGAGAGTGAGACAATATGGGAAAGAGCAACTCTCATGCCCCCAACTGGACTTGCTTCTGTGTTTCTGGATATCTGGCGTATTCAATCATTAGAGGCGATTCCAGACCATCATGAGAATGGAAATCTATTTCACCTATTGGAGAAAACAAATTCCACTCTGGTATTCGTTTTCACATGGGATGCCGCACCGCTCAGTTCCAGGTTCACAGTTCACGGTTCTGGGTTAGAGACTCAGAACTCAAAACCCAGACCTCAGACCTATACACGTGGTACATAGTCCGTGGTCACTCCACGACCCTAAACAAGCTAATTTCACGCACGTATTCTGACTTGGCTCGTGGATGTAACAAAGAATAGGCGTGGACTCGGGGAATATATATTGCATTGCCTGAGAGCGTGCATTCATTATATAAAGAGCCTCTTGCAAAATGTTCAATTTTGGCCAAGGTCAAGGAAGGCGAAGATCTTAACCCTTGAAGGCTTGAAGGCTGGGATGCTGGGAGGCGAGAAGGCTGAGAGGCAATCTCAGCGGGTCAGCTTTCCAGCTTCGGCTTCCCAGCCTCCTGGCTTCCTAGCTTCCTGGCCTTCTGAGGATCAAAATCTGAGCCTGACGCAGACATTGGGCAAAAGCGGACGTTTTGCAAGAGGCTCTAAAGGGTCAAGCCCTATGATAACGGGCATACCCGGCAAAAAGTGTAAGGAAGGGAGAGAAGATGGCATACACGGATTATCTTGATACGGTACAGAAAGCTTACATCGCTTATTTCCAGAGACCGGCCGATCCTGCAGGGCTTATCTATTGGTCCCAAAGACTTAATCTGGCCGGTGGGAACATGGATGCCATCATCGATGCCTTTTCTACCTGCAAAGAGTCCAGGGACCTGTACGGAACGATCGATTCCAGTACCATCAGCACCGTGGTAACCAACATTTACCAGACGCTGTTAGGCCGCACTCCGGAGGCGGCAGGTCTCCAGTATTATATGGATGGATTCAATGCGGGGAGATTTGCCGCCGGCACCATCGCCCTGGATATTCTAAACGGCGCTCAGAACAATGATGCCCTGGTCATTGCCAATAAGCTTGGGGAGGCCAACGAATTCACTTGGGTTATTGACCCGGATGTGAATGCCCTTGAACTCCAGTTCAATTACGCCGGCACTGCCGATGCTGCGGCTGCCCGTGCATTCTTGACGGCCGTCAACTTCAGTCCGACATCTCTGTATACCAGCGCCCAGGTAGTCGAGTATATAACGAAGCACATCGCCGATACAGCAGTTTCTACCCCCATCGATCGCTTCTCGCTCACGACCGCCATAGATATTATTCATGGTACCAGTGGCAATGACATCATCACGGCTATTGTGGGTACACTGGGCAATTCCGATGAAATATACGGTTCAGCCGGCACGGATAGTCTGTTGGCGAAATTGGATAATTCCGCTGCACTTTCACCGAGAATTGATGGCGTTGAGACTATCACACTGGCGTCGCGCGGTGCAAACGCCTCGTTTGACCTGGCAAACGTCAGCGGCGCAGAGACTATCAATGTGGAAGGTATTATCAGTTTTGCCCTGTCCGGCGTTGCCAATAGCGGGACGATCAATGTTCAAGACGGGCTTAGCGCAGGTCTGACCCTAACTTTGGCGGCGAATACGGCAACGGCCCAGTCTTTGACAATTAATCTGAACAATGCCAGTGGTACGGACATCAGTATGAGTGGGGTGGACTCGAATACGACCGCGGTTGACACGCTGACGCTGAATGCGATAACCAACTGGGGTCATTTCAGCGCCACGGACTTTTCCGGTATCGAAAGACTGGTACTCAAAGGTGACGGGAATGTCGGGATCAACCTCGCCTCGGCCTCAAACGGCGGTTCGGGTGGCCTGTCCGCTGATGCAATCAATGATCTCACGGCTATTGACGCCTCTTCCTTGAGCGGCGCGCTGACCCTGACCCTAGCCTCTAAGGACATCAACATCGCAGGCGGAGCGGGGAATGACACCTTTAATCTGTCTGCGGACTGGAACACCGGCGACATCATCGCCGGAGGTGGAGGTATTGATACGATCAATGCAACTCTGACGGGGAGCTGTATCCGCCCGGTCATATCCGGCATTGAGAACCTGAACCTCCTTGTGAACGGTACAGCCGGCTCCGGCCTCACAATCGATTTGTCGAACTTGAATGACACCGGTATGGTAGTTTCCGCGCTCTTGGGCCCGGCTTCGGGCGGTTATGTGGGTGCCGATGGTGCAGATATTATCCAAGTCGGTCTGGGTGCGATGACGGTGAACGGCGGTTTGGGCAAGGATACGATCACCTTTGGCAACACGGTAGTCAACTATGCGGAGTTTTCGGTCGGCACTGTTGGAGGCGCTGATACGATCATCGGTGCAGGTGCGGGAGACGTGCTCCTCTTCAGTGCTGCAGGAACAGCTTCCGCTGGTTCTTACCTGAATTCTGCCTGGAATACCGGTACGGCAACGACGACCGCGCAGATCTGTACCTCATCCTTCTCAGCCATGGTTACGGCTGCGGGAATGACGGTGGTGCAGCAACTGGCCATTTACACCTCCAATGGTAATACGTATATGCAGGCCCTGGCGGGCTCCGCGCAACTCGATATTTCAGCCGCCGCGCCGGTAAGCGCTTCTGATGACTATGTGACAGTGATTCTTTCTAACAAGGATTACACCGCGATCACGGCCGCCTTCCAGATCGAC
>JAZDGK010000162.1:0-2068 GCA_043806955.1 Pseudomonadota bacterium
GCTGAAGTTCACGGTCATCGGCCAGGCCGTATCCCCGGTCCGGGTGAACCTGAATGTGCCCCTGTTGACCGGACCTCGGAAGGGCTCTGCGGCGTCCGGGTCAACGGCGCTGACAGTGACGGTCGGGTATTCGTAAGTCCCTTTAACGTAAGCGTCAATCAGACAAGAAAGCCGCATCCGTAAATCAGGAGTCAACTCCTTATCGGCAACGATTTCAGCTCTTGCTTCATTCGCCTTGCTTTGAATGTCAGGGGCGGTGAGCTCAGGCAGGGCGCCATACAGGAAGCCGCCGGCTGCATATATGCCCGCAAAGGGAATGGTCCTGGTCTTCTTCATGTATACGGCGTAGGCCTGGCCGGCCTGAACAGCAAAGTCGTCCCCGGCCGGCGCCGACCAAAACCAGTAAGCGGATTTGATCTTTCCTGAGGCCGGGTCCATCCACTGTATGCTGGTTACGGAATCAGCTCCCAAATCCTTGAGCAGATCGTATGAGGTATAGCCGGCAATGACATCTCCCGGTGGGGCAAAGATATTCGCGCCCCGCTGAAACGCAATGGTGTCCATGTAGTCGGACCGCTTGAGAGTGGGGTCGCCAAGGACGGTCCAGAAGCAGTCGTGGTAACCGCCGGGTTCAAATGGGGAAACCAATGTCGTATAGAAATTCTTGAGGCACTCTCCCCAACACTGACCGGCACCGAAAGGAAACCAGAAGTTTCCCAGTAAAAAACTAGTACTTTCCCATGTTGTGCTGGCAACGACAGCCAGGCCTCTGCTTGGATCGGCAGGATCGGGACCGCTGCTCAGCAAATAAGTGCTACCGATGCATGCCGTATCTGTATAGCGACCGGTAGAGCAACTATGTAGCGTGTAAAAGAGGGATCGTGCGGTGGTGTTCCTCAAATCAATACTGGGGAACATTCCATCCTCAAGCTGATGCATTCCGGGCAGGCCATGGGCGCATGGCACCAGATGCTCGTAGCCTTCCTGGAGCGCCTGCCGGTAGGCAGCCCTTGTGTTATTGGTCGTCTGTATCGTCAGGTCTTCTTGGGGATAGCCGCAGTAATTCATGAACATGGGATAATCTCCCCGCCACGCTTCAGGCTGAAACTCCACAAAGGCCAGAGCTCCGAATCTGGTGGCAGTGAGCTGCCCTGTCCGGTAGTGATGGTCTTTGGCAAGATAGTTTGCGACGCAACCAGCTTCGTTCTCAAACCCTAAGAACTCCCACACATAGGAAGAGGGTATCCTGCCGACCCAGATCTCCGCCTGCTTGTCCCCCTCACCGCTGTCGTGTTTCTGAAAGATCGAATAACCGGACAGGTCAGGGCGGAAGTGGGGTATATCCACTTTCTCCCATGAGCCGTCCAGGTCCAGATAGTAGAGGTCGCACGGAGACCCCGGCAAGCGAACAGGGCAATCGATGTCGTCAGGATCATACGCCCTGTCTCCCACATAATAGGCGACCGGCAGCTCGCCGATCATTACACAGCCGGCGAGGCCCTCAGCCGCATTGTAGTATGACCGAAGGAGAGCACGAAGGTCTTCGGCGTCCTTGTCTGCCGGATCCATATCAACGACCACAGGCCTGTACCCCTGGAATTTCAGGTCCTTCACATAACGATCGATCGACGGCGTGATATCGTCCAGAAGCGCCGAATTCACCACAATCAGAACCCGGTTGCCCTCCGCCCATGACCATGCCGGGTGCATCAGCAACAATAAAGCGATAACTGAAACCACGAACGTCGGAATACTAAGTAATCTAAACTTCATCTTTTACCTCCTGAGATTTTTCCAGCCGCAACCAAGAGAGATTCACCGCAGAGCACGCTGAGAACGTAGAGAAAAACTGTTTTCTTGCAGGATGCGAAACCGTAACTCCAGGAGCCTGTCGGACTTAGGGATGATCTACTGCGGAAGTGGGGGAAACGGCCAGTACCCGTTCACCGTTATCCGTTCACCGTTCACCGAAAGAACGTGCACAGATTTTGTTCAGTATGCGGTGAACGTATTCCCCGTAAATGGGCCGCATCGGTTCGTGATAGCTGAAGAGCACATTGACGGTGAA
>JAZDGK010000163.1:0-4713 GCA_043806955.1 Pseudomonadota bacterium
GATCTGGACCTTGCATGGCGTAGAATTGAAAATGGTCATGGTGTGATCCGGCTGGTTGACCGTTATCTGCAAATCCCCGGCCAGAGCCGCCGAAGCTGAAAGACATAAAAGACCAATCAGCAAGCTGATTCTCAAAGAAAACTTCGAGAGCATGATGCACCTCCCCTGAATTAAATAAAATGCCTGAACCAGTTGTTTTGCCAATATTGCTGCCCTCTGTATCTCAGGCAGTTTCCGTGAAATACTCACCTCCTTTCGGATGCCTGATCTGCGTTAGACTGGCGAAGAAGTATCCCTGGAGGAGATATGAGATAATAAGCTCCAGGTCTGTAGTCAGATTGCGCCGCGAAAGAAGCAATCAAGAATAGTAGCCAGAACACGCAAAGCACATGCCAGCGATGTCCTGCACGCAATGACTATCAAAAGAAACGATAACTCAGTTAACTACGTTGGGAGACCGATTCGGTTGACTGTGCGATCGGCAATCCACTTCCTATGCGAGGGAAATATAGTTCCGTTATGAGGGTAATACAATTCCCCTATTAAGGAAAACTACTTCCACTTTGTGTTCACGGAGGCTGAATCGAGAGTGCCTCATCAGGAGATTGTAATGAAACCTCACGGGAAAATGAAAGAAAAAAACGCAACAGTTTGGCCTTTGAAGAGGATTGTCAGGGACCAGGCAGTCCGTCCATCCATCCATAAACATTGCCTGACTGCCCGGATTGGGGGTACTATTGAGGTGATCGTTCGCCGTTATCCGTTCACCGTTGACCGCAAGAACCTGAAAAGCGTCTTTTTGGCAAAGCGTCACCAGTGACCGCATATGGCGTACGATTGTGTTTGCATTTCTCAATTAAGAGAAGTCAGAAGAAACTCGATTTCAGGAGATATGTCCTTGAATGCTCTTATTAGAATTCTGATTAGATTTCTTATCAGCCTGCGCTACCGTGTCAAGGTCACAGGACTTTCGGAGGTGGAGGCGAAGGGAAGGAGGGGGATTCTATTTCTTTCCAGTCATCCCGCCCTTGTTGACCCGGTGATTATCATGACCCTTTTGCACAGGGATTTCGCTCCAAGGGCTATTGGCGATGAGCTGCGCATAAACCGGCCGTTTATTGGACGGTTCAGCAGGCGCTTCGGGGTGCGGGTCATCCCGGATATCTCGCGGGAGGGTGCGGCGGGAGTGGCGCGTACCAGGCAGGTGATTTCGGAAACTATAGAGGGTCTGAGGAAAGGGGAAAACCTTTTATTATACCCCGCAGGTCGGATGAAGCGTGCACATATCGAGGAAGTGGGCGCTACGAGCGCTGTTGAAACGATCCTGGAGAGTGTGCCTGATGTACGCGTCGTACTCATACGGCAGAATGGCCTTTGGGGGAGCAGTTTTAGCTGGGCATCCGGAAAGTCTCCCGACGTGGTGGAAGTCCTGAAGAAGAATCTGAAGTATATCCTCATGAACGGCATCTTCTTTATGCCGCGCCGTCCGGTGGAGATTGAATTTGTGGAGCCGGGGGATTTCCCCCGAGGAAAGGACCGTGCGACAATCAACCGCTTTATAGAGGACTTTTACAATGCAGGCGCATGGGCCAATACCTTTGTGCCGCATAAGTTCTGGGAAAAGGGCGGCATCCGGGTGATTCCGGAACCCGAGCCACTCAGGATGGAAGGCGATGTCAAGTCAGTTCCGGAGACAACGCGCCGCCTCGTGCGGGAATACCTGAAAGACCTCACCGGAAGGGAAAGAATCAGGGAGGAAGACAGTCTCACTTATGATCTCGGCTTGGACAGCCTGGCAATGACCGAGATCATCCTTTGGGTGGAAAAGGAGTTCGGATTTTCGGGGGTCAATACGGAGTCACTGAGAACGGTCGGCGATGTGCTGCTGGCAGCGACGGGCAGGGGAATTGCCACCGGCCCGCCCCGGGTGAAGCCTCCGAGTGCGAGGTGGTTTCGATATGAAGACGGCGAGAAACCTCTCTTCGTCCCCGAAGGCCGTACGATAGCGGATGTATTTCTGAGACAGGCCGGGTCAGGACCGGATCGAATCATAGTTGCCGACCAGATCAGTGGCGAGAAGAGATATCGCGACCTTATTGCCGGGATTCTTGCACTAAGGCCGCAGATTGAAAAAATGCCCGGCAAGTACCTTGGAATCATGCTCCCCGCATCGGTCGCCGCTGTGGTCTCATACCTGGCAGTACTCTTTTCAGGAAAGATACCGGTCATGATCAACTGGACCACGGGCCCGAGGAATATTCTCCGCCCCCTGGACCTCGTCGGTGTGAGGCATATCCTTACGTCGCGGGTTCTGATCTCGCGGATCGAGGGTCAAGGAGTCGAGCTCAGCGAGCTGACCGATAGATTTGTCTTCCTGGAGGAGATACGGGGCAGAATCTCTTTTTGGGACAAACTGAGGGCGTTTGCCGGGAGCCGGACCCGCTGGGGGGCGCTGAAGCGTGCTCAGGTTTCCGAAACAGCAGTCACACTGTTTACCAGCGGGTCCGAAAGCCTGCCCAAGGTGGTGCCTCTTTCGCATACAAATATCCTCACGAATATCAGAGACGTCTCATCGATGTTCACGCTCAGACAAAGTGACATCATGATCGGGATACTGCCCCCGTTCCATTCATTCGGCATAACCGCAACCATCATACTTCCGCTCTTGATGGGATTGCGGACCGTATACTATCCCAACCCCACGGAAGCGCCAACGCTTGCCCGAATAATCGATTTATATAAGGCGACGCTCCTGGTAGGTACGCCCACATTTCTCAATGGCATCGTGAGGGCCTCCGTGAGCGATCAGTTGAAGCCCTTAAGACTTGCCATCAGCGGGGCGGAAAAATGCCCGGACCACGTATACAAGGCATTACAGGATCGATGCCCGGCAATGAAGGTGCTCGAAGGCTATGGCGTGACCGAGTGTTCTCCGATCATCTCCGTCAACAGCGAGGCGAACCCAAGGCCCTACAAGATAGGGACTGTTCTTGCTTCTCTGGAGTATCGTCTCGTCGATGTTGACACCGGACTGCCAGCAGAAAACGACAAGCCGGGGATGCTCCTGGTTCGGGGGCCGAGCGTATTCGGCGGATACCTGCATCACACGGGCAAATCGCCCTTTGTAGAATATGAAGGGGAGGAGTGGTATTCCACGGGAGACCTGATAAGCCGGGACAAGGAGGGGGTCTTGACTTTCCGCGGACGCCTGAAGCGCTTTGTCAAACTTGGTGGGGAGATGATCTCGCTGCCTGCGATAGAGGAGGCTCTCGCACCTCTTCTAAGCCTCGAATCCGACGAACGCCCTGCATTTGCAGTAGAATCCACGCCGGATGAGGAGACTCCGGAACTCGTGCTTTTCACAACGAGGGCTACCGACAGGGAGACCGTGAACAATCAGATTCGAAATGCCGGTTTAAGTCCGCTTCACAACATCCGGAAAATTGTCAGGGTTGAAGAGATCCCTGTCCTGGGCACAGGAAAGTCCGATTACCGGAGGCTGAAAGAGTCTCTGAAATAGTCTGATTTTTGGGCGCAGACACACGCAGATGTAGGGATTATTTCGTAGCACACCTTCGCCTCCGTCGGGCCGTTATTATGATTCACACCACATAATCACCCCTCCAATAATCGTGCATGGGTCAATTCTCAATGTCGAATGTCCAATACTCAATGTTCAAGAGCAGCTCTCCTGATTGGAAATTGGTTATTGAGCATTGGACATTGATCCTAAGACTTCTAAGTCCCTAAGTTGAGACTCAACCAGCATATACCCGCTGTGTCAACTGTGTACAACGCCCAGCTCGGTTTTCTTTGTGCCTTGGTGTCTTTGTGGCTCAAAAAAAGTATTAACGTGCAGGGAAAGGGTGTCCGATAAGTAGAGTGGGCGTTTTCTGGCCTTGAAAGCGGACGTAACAAATCTCGGACGGCACGCGGAGGACTGGAATGACAAAGCCTGAAACGACGGAACAGGGGAACCAGCCCAAGACGGACGTTGCCGGGAAATACCTGACCTTTGCCTTGGCCAAAGAGGAATATGGCATTCGCATCATAAAAATAAAGGAGATAGTCAGAGTTCCAGAGATCACCTCACTTCCTCAATTGCCGCAGTTCATAAAAGGAGTGATTGTCCTCCGCGGAAAAGTGATCCCTGTTCTCGATTTGCGGCTCAAATTTGAGATGGATCAAGCCCGCTATGATGAACGGACATGTATTATCGTGGTGGAAGTCGAAATGAAAAAAGGCATCAACCGGATAGGCCTGATAGTGGATTCGGTGTCCGACGTCCTTAATGTCAAAAGCGAAGATATCGAGCAGACCCACGAGTTGGGCAAGGAATACAATACTGAATACATCATCGGCGTGGCAAAGACCGACCACGGCGTGAAGATCCTTCTGAACACCGACAAGTTACTGGGCGGTGAAACAGGAGAAACCCTGACCAAGGCCGCATAACCAGAAACACAGTCAATTCGTTCGTGAATACGTGAAACAGCCCGGACAATTCCTGATAGCTCGACTCTCAAAACAATAAAGGCAGGGCATGAGCCCTGCCTTTATTGTTCATATTGTAGAGCCTCTTGCAAAATGTCCCCTTTTGCCCAATCTCTGCGTCAGGCTCAGATTTTAATCCTCACCAGGCTGGGAAGCTAGGAAGCCGGGAGGCCGGAAAGCCGGAAAGCTGAATCGTTGGGGTTGGCTCGCAGCCTTCCG
>JAZDGK010000164.1:0-7401 GCA_043806955.1 Pseudomonadota bacterium
TTCTGCCCGAAAGGAAAATGCGAACCGTTTACGGCCATAGCGATTGCCGAGTACTTCTTCGGCGGCGGCACGGACTTCGAAACGGCCCTGTCCGAGGCAAGAGGCATCCTCTCCCGGGATGAGTTCAAGAAAGGAGATGTCGTCTTTATCAGTGATGGACAGTGCAAAGTCAGCGACGAATTCCTGGAGGAGTTCCTGCAGTCAAAAGCAGAAAAGAAGACCGTGATTTATGGAATTCTGATCGAAGGTTCGGACCAAGACCGAGAAGGGCTCACCACATTCTGCGATCAAGTCATTCCCGTCCAGAATTTCCTTCAAGAAAGCCAAACCATAGGTGAAAACCCCTTCAGCACCATCTAAGAAAGAAGAGCTCACCGCAGAGCACGCTGAGAACGCAGAGAAAGAAATTTCTTCTTGGAAGGAAGTAGGGGGAAACTCGTGCTCGCCGCCACAGGGTTTCATAAGACAATCAGTATTCGACGGCTATTGTTTTTTGTTTTCCGGCCTCTCACCGGAAAGCAAAAAGAAAAGAAACAAATCTCTGCGAACTCCGCGGCTCTAGCGAAGCGGGCGGTGAACAAATAAACTACAAGGAGCAAAAAACCATGTTAGACAAGAGCTTTATCCTGCAACAAAGTGCTACCGGCAATGATACTGACCCGATTCTTGGCTGTCTTTGCTGGTGGACGATTCGGAACCAGATCATCGATCACGCTACATTAAAGGAGATAGTGGAGGCCGAAAACCTCGACCGGTACCTTCCAAAGCCTATCAGACCGTGCGGAGCATTTCGCCTGGCTACGCGAATACTTGCAGCCGGTGGATGAGGCCGAGAGCAAGGATGACGAAAGCATTTTCGTACGCGAAGTGGACTGTTCGGAGACCCACATCTTCAGAAAACTTGTCACCGAGATCCGCGACAAGGCGGCCAAGGAGCTTTCCTACCAGCAGACTGCGGACATTACTTTCAACAAAACCACCCAGGATATTGATATTGCCGGCGCGGACACAAACACGAAAAACCGGATACTGCAGAACTATGACCTCCTGAACGGCAGGCATAACGGCGAGAGGCTGAGAGTTCTGGTGAAGAACATCATGGACTCAACCTCACCTACCCTGATCCGTCCATCCGGATCGGTCTACTTTGTTCCGGCCTGTCACCGGAGCAAGGTTGAAAAACTCGAACGTATCGTCCAGCAGATCAATATCAAAGGCACGGTCCAAGATCAGACACTGACTTTCGAACACATCGGAGTCCTCGACTCGGAGAAACATCGTGAAATGGTTCTGAAGCACTTTGAAACCCAGACCGATGGCCAGATAAATGCTTTTATGGCCGAAGCGACTCAGGTCCTCAAAGAAAACCGGTCGATCAGGCCAGGCGTGGCAGCCCGGTTCATGGAGAGCGTGCAAAGAGCACGAAAGGCCGTAAAGACATACGAAGACATGCTCGAAAAGGATCTCTTCCTCTGCCGCGAAAAGGTAGCCATAGCCCAGCAGCAGGCCCTTGACATTCTTGCCAGGGTTAAAGATGAATCAGACCTGATCTTTTCCAGGGACGATCAAATGCTGCCCGATGTCATCCCCGCAGCGGTCAACGCTTAAGTCCGTTAACCGTTATCCGTTCACGGTTGTCGGCAAGTGTCAAGGAGTCTTCTCTTTCGGTGAACCGTGAACGGTTACTAACCCGGAACTTGCGACCCATTACGCCTTGCACGAGCGGCGCAAAAAAGATGCGAACGCGATGGATTACGAGGATATGCTCCTCGACATCTTCAACCTCTTTTCTACCAGGCATGAGATTAGAGACAGGTATTCGTCCCGCTACGAGTCCATCCTTATTGATGAGGCCCAGGATGTTTCCAAGGCCCAGTTTGAAATCGTGAAACTATAGCATATACCGTAATGCTTGATACCATTATTGACATCTACTGACATCGTTCTTGCCTTATGCCACCGTATGATAAAAACACCCTTGAAAATCAGAAATGTTGCCAATTTTCGGGGGAATCACACATATGTCATCTCAAGGCAAACAACTTTCCCCAGAAACGTTTCAAGAGTTATTTGTAGTATCAAGCATTACGGTACGCGCTATAATTACCGCACCGCAGTATAATCTCTTCGTGGTCTGCGACCCGAACCAGTCCATATACGGCTGGAGAGGTGCCAACGGCAGCATAGGAAGGCTCGCCCAGGATTATCCGGAACTGAAGGAGTTCCGGCTCTCCATGACCTACAGACATGGCCAGAATATCATAAACCCATCCACAAACCTGATCCGCCATAATCACGACGCCGCAGGCGCCGACCTGGATTCGTGGCTTTGAGAAAGGCCCGATATCGAAAATTAACGGGGAGGTTACCAGGGGAGGAAGATGGCGTGTATGCGCTTCGAGAGTCTGAGAGCGCTTATCGTGCCTATTTTGGCCCCAAAAACGACGCTCTAAGCTCTGAAGGCACCCGTTTGTGGCACATTTAGCCTTCAATAACAATAGGTTAGCTTGGTCTGACCCCGAGGAGGAGAGGAGCCCGACTGCGCCTTATTCACTATGGCCGTTTCCTACTCCATCCGTACTGGACCGGACCCGGAGGAACTCTACAAGAAGCTTGTATCCTGGGCCGCCGAAATGGATGTGCATGATTCGCTCATGAAAGCCGTTGCTGCGGCAGCCGAAACCCCGCCGGCCGACTACATCTACCATCAAGGCTGGGTCTTGATCGCTTTCCAAAATGCCCTGTGGCAACTCCTGCATGCTGAAAACCTGGAAGAAGGTGTTGTGGATACGGTGATCGAGGCGGCGATACCGACACTAATGCCGCCATTTGTGGAGCGCTTCTGGGTTCTGTATACGGACTCGAATCTATTCCTGCTGAATGGACAAGTACGCTGCTGTCTTGCCGTCCTGCGGCCGGATATCCAGGTGTGCGCCATCCTCGTCCCGAATGTTTCCGGCCAGTGGAAGCTTTGACCTTGACCGACCAGTTGCTTGTTCGGAGGTAACGCAGGAGATTCACAGTCTGCACCAATATCCCCATTAATACTCCCCAAGTCATTATATGACCCTTTTTGTGACCCTTTTTGATCCTTTTATCTTTCATGTGGCCCTCGTCTTTCAGCAACCAAGCGTACCCGCATATACCTATGCCAGAATCGGAATAACCCCTTGACCGCAGGTCCGCTTCCGTGTTAGTTCAGGATGTGTTTTAGATAATGAGCAAAGCTAAACTGCTTGTCTGAGCACGAGGAATACAGAATTGCATTTCTGGCGTTTGCCCAAACCGGCTTGCGCTTGAGATTTCTACAGAATGGGTATTCGTGCTGAATCGGGAACTCAGATTCCCACTCCCCAAATGAGCTATTTTGAGGAACACGGCCTGATGGCGATCCGTGAACACAGTCAATATATACTCCGAAACACTATCAGGGCGGGGTGCATTCACGAATCCTGGCTCTTTTTCAATGAAATGGCGAAGGGCGCCGGCAGTGAGGAAGTAAGGCACGCCCTGGTCGACGGCAAACTTCTCGGCAAATATGCCTATAGTACCCGCACTGCGTTATGGAAGATATTTCGTACACGTTACTTGAATATCTCCGACCCCTGGGTGCTTTCCGAACTGATCTCTGCAAGTCGGCATGGCCCGGAATCGCCGGAATTCGTTTCTCTTCTTTATCTTTACTTCGTTCTGAGGGACAAGCTGGCGTTTGATTTCGTTGTGGACGTCATCTGGGAAAAATGGCTGAACCATGATCTCGCGATCGGCAGCGGAGATTGCAGCCGATTCTATAGTCGATTGTCAGAAGAAAATGATTCTTTGCGGAAGATCACTGCGGAGTCAAAAGGAAAATTGATCCGCAACACAGTTTCTACCCTCAAAAACTTCGGCCTCGTTACAAGGGAAAGACACCGAAGCATCAGTCGTCCGGCGGTTGCTCTACGGACGGCGTTTCATTTGGTGCGACTTCTCAAGCTTGAGGGCCTCTCAGGCAAGGGGGTCGTAGATGCCAGAGATTGGCGCCTCTTTCTTTGGGATAAGAGCGATATATCCCGGAGCCTGAACAGACTCGCTCAGGAACAATGGATCAGATACGAAGGATCGGGTCAGGTCATTATCCTCGAACTCATCGAGAATGAAGCACGGATAGAACCCCATGACTGAAGACATCGCCTGGAAAATCAAGGAAGCGGCATCACGCATCAAGGAACGTTATCATTTTATTGGTCACCAGACAGGGGCGCCGTTTCTGGCCATTGTCTTTCCCCAGGAGGCGGAAATGTGGACCATGAAAGAATGGCGCGCCCAGACCGGCATCTTCGCCGATCAGTATGACCTGATTTATGTGGACATCCTGGAGATTACCACCCGGTGTCTTGATCAGTTGGGTGTTGAGAATATCATCGCCGCGCAGGAGGACCCCATGCCGGGGGCGAATCCTGAAGCCGAATTGGCCAGTCTCTGGATATCCGAAATCATTCAGACGATGAAGATAAAGCTTTCGGAGCACCAGGGAAAGCCGCCGGTTATGGTGATTGAGAAGACGGCCGCTTTATATCCGGTAACAGGACCGAGATTTCTGCTCCAGCAGTTGTGGGACATCCATAGTCAGATGATTCATTGTCCTGTGGTCGTCTTTATTCCCGGCCGTCTTCTGGAGCAGCGGGTCTACCTCTTTTTGAACACGAAAGAGGAATTTATGTATCGCGGCGACATTCTTTAACGTCTCACAGGGGGAACGCCACTCATGAAAATCGGCGAGATTTTTGAAACGAAGATCACAGAGAAAATCGAACCCGTGATCAAGGTGGGCGAGGTTCAGGATGAAAAGAAGCTCGCCTCGGAGATCGGAAGTTTTGTGGTCACCCCCCACATCGAAGAATACATGGATACCTTCCTTGAGCACTATACCGATACGATCCGCAAGCAGACCACTGAAATCGGCGTCTGGATATCGGGCTATTTCGGTTCCGGCAAATCGCACCTGGCCAAAATGCTGGCTCAGGTTGCCGCAAACCGCACACTGGACGGCATTCCGGCGACCAAGCGGTTCAATGCACGCGTTCCCCAGTCAGCGGAAAGAAAGAAATCCATTGAGCGATCCTTAAGTCTTCTGAATAACTGCGCAACGACCGTTCTGGCCTTTAATCTCAATACCCTCACAGACAGCCGAAGCACCCCCCTGCCCACGCTTCTTCTTTCTCAGTATTATCAGGCGAAGGGATTCAGCAATAACTATATCTTTGCCAAGGTCATCGAAGCAGAGCTGGACAAACTCGACAAGTTGCAGACTTTCCACCGGGAAGTGGAAGAACGATCGGGGAAATCCTGGGGGAGCATCCAGTCCAATCCGAATTTCTATCGGACGCATCTCTATGCGGCCGTTTGCACCATTGCTCCGGAGCTGTTCTCAACGCCGGATGAGGTCGCAGAAGCCCTGCGCAACGCGGAAAAGGGAGAAATCTTCAACATTGAATTTCTGGTCCGGACGATCATCGAAGATACGAGAGAACGGGAAAAAGAAACAGGGAAACCGGCCCGGGTCTTCTTTGTTCTGGATGAATCCGGGCAATGGATTGAAGATCAGCATGGTCGCCTGGCCCAATTGCAGGCGCTGGTGGAAGAGGCGGCCATTCAAGGTCAAGGGAGGATCTGGCTCCTGGTGACCACCCATGAGGATATGGGGTCTGTTTATAAGAACGCCCACGCCCTGGACAGTGATTTTAAGAAAATCGAAGGACGTTTTCGATTCAAATTTGGGTTGACGACAGAAAACATCGAACTTGTGCTGGAAGATCGCATTTTCAAAAAAACGCTGAACGGGAAGAAGGAGGTGGAGACGATTTATCAGGACAACCCAGGCATCATCCGCGGCATGGGCGATCTGGCCAATGTGTCGCAGAATCTACCCCCGTGCAACGATGTCAATTTCATCAAATTCTATCCATTTTTCCCCTATCAGATCCACCTGATTCCTGAAATTGTGAAATCTCTTCGCGCCAAGGGGGGGCGTTCCGACTCGCTTTCCGGCTCCACGCGGACGCTTCTGGCCATCACCCAGGACGTCATCCGGGCGGGACGCAGGGACTATCTCCAGTCGCCCGTAGGGGAAACGGTGTCTTTTGACGAGATTTACTACAATCTGCTCCAGGAAGGAGAAATATCCGCGGATATCCGCCGTGAAATCTCGAAGATTCGTGACGTCGTGCCTGCCGCTACCGATCTTACCCCCAAACTCGCTGAAGTTCTATTTCTCACCGGGGAATTGAACTATCTCCCCAAGACGGCGGATAACCTTGCCCGACTTCTGGTTGCCGACGCTTCGCAGGACCTGGCATCCCGCCGGCCCGTCATCGAAGCTGAACTGGAAAAACTCAGAAAAGCCAAGATTGTTGCCAGAATCGGTGACGAATGGGAATTCCTGACGGGGGAGCGGCGGACCTTTGAAGAAGCTGTGGACACCATCGCCACACAACTTAAATTTCAGGACCGGGAAGAGGGATTGCATAAACTCATCAGCGCCCACATTCTCGGATTCGACACCATCCCCTTTAAGGGACACGATTTTCAGGTACGCCTGTTTTTTGACAATAAGATGCTGATCAAGAATGGCCATGTCGATATCCGGATCATTTCTCCCTTTGGTCACTATTCAGGAAGAACCATCACGGACTACGAAAACGAAGGCCTCAAGCCGGAGAATCACCGGACGATTTACATCTTCTGCGACCGCGTCCCTCAATTCAGCGATCAACTGGACCGGTATATCGCCATGAAAGAAGTTGTGGACAAATGGCAGGGCGACCCGAACAGGTCGGCCACAGAGCGTGAACTGGCCAACAGCAAGGCCACGTCCGACCTTACGAAACTGAAAGGCGTCGTGGAGGGTTCCATCCGGCAGGGATTGAGGCAGGGGCATCTGATTTTTCTGGGCAGCAGCCGCGCTATCGTCTGCAAAACAGGACAACCGCCGGGAGAGGCTGTCCGCAGTGAAATAGGCCATTATTTCGGCTCGCTTTACCCGAAATATGACAAACTGCCCATCCGGATCAAATCGGAACAACAGGATATCTCCGATGTCCTGGCCGGCGCCAAGAACCTGTCTCAGGATGTGAAGTCCATGAAACTCTACGACAAGGCCGGCCAGTTGGACACCCATCTGCCGCTGGTTGATGACATTCGCATCGATCTGACGAACCGACAGAACAAGAAACAGCGCACGTTGGGTCAGGAGATGCTCGACCATTTTGAAACGCCTCCCTATGGCTGGGACCCCAACGCCGTCCGCATCGGGATCGCCGCCATGGTCAGAGAAGGCCTGATCAAAATCGCCGTCGGAAAGAAGGTCTATACCAATCCCGCCGACGCAGAGTTGACAGCGACCATGCGCAATAGCAAATC
>JAZDGK010000165.1:0-2816 GCA_043806955.1 Pseudomonadota bacterium
TCTCTATCAAAGTCCCCGTTTCATCCGGTATTTTCCAGGTCCGTTTGCGATACAGCAACGTTTGATCTCCAAAGCTGATAGTCATGTCTTCCGGGAAGCTGTCAGCCATTATCGTCTTGTACATTTTCTTCAGGTCTTCCATGCATGTATCTCCTTAAGAAGGGGTGAAAAGGACGGTTCGATTCTCTTGAGGACACTTCAAAAACTGCGAATAACGTTAACCATAATAGAATTGTTTTGCGATTGTCAACCAAAAGATTACAGTCCGATGCCGGTCTCAAAGGCGTCTCATTGTCATGATTAGGTGGATGTATTGTCTCCGGATCGAATCACTGTGTCCTCTCCAATGACTTGAGTTTGGGACCGGAAAGGATTAGATTGCCATCAGAAAACACCGAGGCGGATTCGCATCAATGAACATCTTCCATCTAATCCGGGGCTCTTTCATCTTGGTCTGGGTGCCGATCGTCACTTTCCTCTCAAGCTGCATGGCCATTTTCGTATCCATACTCGGCAAAAGTGGAAACCAGGCGCACATCGTGGGGCGTATCTGGGCCAGGTGCATTCTCTGGCCGGCCGGCGTTAAGGTCACGATAAAGGGGCTGGAGAATATTGAACCAGATACTTCCTGTATTTATGCAGCCAATCACCAGAGCCAGTTTGATATCCCCGCCGTTCTTGGATACCTGCCGATCCAGTTTCGATGGCTCGCAAAAAGAGAACTCTTTCAGATACCGGTTTTCGGTTTTGCCATGCGCCGGGCGGGATATCTCCCCGTTGACCGCTCTCATCCTAAAAATGCCATGAAAAGTCTGGAAGAAGCTGCACAAAGGATAACTGAAGGCAAATCGGTCCTGATCTTTCCGGAAGGCACACGAAGCCATGACGGAAAATTACTGCCTTTTAAGCCGGGCGGGATTATCCTGGCGCTGAAATCCCAGTGCCCCATTATCCCCATGGCCATAATGGGTACGAGGGATATCCTTCCTCGCGGGAGTCTGTTGGCCAAACCCGGACGTGTCGAGATACGAATCGGCCAAAGGATAGAGACGACCGGCCTGGGAGCGGGAAGGAAAGAATTGCTCTCTCAAAAACTGCGATGTGCGATAGAGGAACTGATGGGAATAAACGACCGCAAGCATGACACGGAGAGGGGGGGACGCGGGGACGCGGGGATAAGCAAGTAGACATCTCTCATTCCGCAATCCCTCATGTCACATGCGGATTTCGCCTTGGCAACCCTGCCTGTTGACACGCCGGGGGGGGAGGGCGGAATACTCCGAAATCCGCAACCGGCTACTCCTCTGCGCTCCCGCGTGCTCGGGAGTGAGAACAGTTTTAGAACGGCGCCGGTTTGCCCGCAGCATCAAAGGCTAATGCAATCAATTTATCGAGAAGAGAAGAAAAATCTATTCCGGCATGCTGTGCAGCGAGTGGGAGCAGACTGGTTTTAGTCATTCCAGGGATAGTATTCGTTTCCAGGACATAGATCCTTCCATCTCGAACAATCATGTCGGTGCGGCTGTATCCTTTCAGACATAGCGCCTTATGTGCAATGACGGCATACTTCTGTGCGGTCTCGGTCAGGGAGGCATCGATACGTGCCGGGCAGATTTCCTTCGTTGCTCCCGGCTCGTATTTCGCTACATAGTCAAAAAACACATGCCCTTGACCCGGGATAATCTCAACAAGAGGAAGAGACATCAGGTTGGAATTCCCGATTACGCCACATGTGATTTCTGTTCCTTGTATGTACTCCTCGATCAGCACCCGAGAGCTGTGCTTGAAGGCCTCGGAAAGACCCGATTCGAAAGCCTGCCTTGTGGACGGGATACTCATTCCGACGCTGGATCCTTGATCCACCGGCTTGATCACCAGCGGTAACCCAAATTGGTCAATGATATCATCGATGCCGCAAGGAACATCTCTTCCAACGACGGCGCCCCTGGGAATATTCAGGCCGGCCTTTTCATAAAGGGTTCGAGCTATCGCCTTGTCCATGGCCATGGCACTGCCCAGGACACCAGATCCTTGATAAGGTATTCCCAATAAGTCAAGCAAGCCTTGTACCGTACCGTCCTCGCCAAATCTCCCGTGAAGGATGATTAAAGCTGCGTCCAGGACAGGTGCGTCGTTCACAAGCCGGCCTATGTCGTACAGGGGATCATAGCGCCTTATCTCATACTTAGCCTTATCCAAAGCATCTTCGACCTGATTCCCGCTCTTCAAAGAGATTTCTCGTTCTGAAGAAGCGCCTCCGGCTATAAGAGCCAATCTAATCTTAGTCTTCAATGTAGTACCTCTCTTCCTAAAGCTTATATATCTGCTTCCCCGGTATCCGTTCACCGTCGTCCGTGAAAATCCGGCAACCACTCAGGTTCAAAGTTCCGGAGTAATTACAAAACCCGAAAAGCATTCCGTTCGGTGAACGGTGAACGGTCAGCGGTGAACGATTACCTTCCCCATCCATTAGGAGCCTGTCGGACTTAGGGGATCGTCCACGAGGAAGTGGAGGAACGAGACCAAATATTCACGAATTTGAGGCGCATAGTGTTGCTATGCAACGAACATTCGGGGATATTTGGGCCGTTCCCACCACTTCCGCAGTAGATCATCCCTAAGTCCGACAGGCTCCTAGACAGGATCGAAAGTACACTCCCTATCCCGCAGTAACGGCTCCACATCTTCAGGATTTATGGGAATACGTTCAAACAGCTTCGCCTCGAGCATCTCAGTTTCTTCTTGAATAAGACTTATTCTATTCAGTCTCACCGGATCGTTGCGCCCGTATTTTTCGCGGATATAGTCGAATCTTT
>JAZDGK010000166.1:0-10653 GCA_043806955.1 Pseudomonadota bacterium
TTTCTCTAATCGCCATTTTCATTTTGAAGGGGAGCCCCTGGGGGCGGAAGGGCATGCGGAGAGGCGCCGGAGGTGGCGGAAGGCGTAGGGAGCGGAGATATGCGGGAAGGGGACATAATGCCGTTATGTCCAGCGGAGTGAGGGAAGTTGCCGGCAGGGTGCCTGCTTTCTCTTTAGGTGCAGGCAGCATGACGGCAACCGCGTTAGATAAGTGGCCACTTATCTGATGCGCCGAACGGAGACGACTTCCCGCATATCGTAGCGACCGGAGTCTTTCGTCGGCGTAGGCGCCTCGGAGCATGGGTGGGCGGGGGCTATAAATCGACCGGCTGCGCGCACAGGAAGCGGAAGACCGCGTCTTTTTGCGGGCTGAAGCCTGAGCCCGCAGACGGATTCCTTTGTTGGTGGCTATTATTGGGCTAATGAGAGTAATGGTAACGGCAGCTTAGGACGAGGAGTGTGTCTTTTCCTATTATTTTATAAACCAACCGATGTTCGTCATTGATACGCTTGGACGAATAACCGGACAGCTCAAATCTTAATCTTTCGGGTTTCCCTATGCCCTCGCCCGTCTTCGGATTCCGCGATATGTCTTTCAATAGCTTACGTATTCCGTTTCACTATTTGCTTATCATTATCAAGGAACCACTCGAAATTCTCCCAGGCTTCTTCCGTAAACTGAATAATCATAGATCCTCGGCCGGAAACGTTGCCAGTTTGCCTTCTTCGACATTTTTCAATGACCTTTCCAGATGGGCACGATTGGCCGGGGAGCGGAGGAGATACGCTGTTTCCTCAATACTTCGGTAATCTTCAAGGGAAATGAGAACGGCCTGCTCCTCGTTTTCATCGCCCACGATGATGGTCGGTTCTGCATTCTTGCAGACGTCCCGGATAATTGCGCGCAAGTTTTTCTTTGCGGCACTGTATGCTATAGCTTTCATACTCGACCTCGTTTGTCTTGTATCTTAGCCACCATATTGATGTAATGCAAAATTGCCTTTTGGTGGTTTTGGGGGAAGCCTTTCGACTATCTTCAGCTTTCTCCATAACGCGGCATTGCTCGGGTCAAAATTTTCTTTAGACTCCGACATCCCAAGGAGGTCATCCGTACTAATGCCTAAGGCATTTGCCAGAGGGACAATGAGATGTGCAGGCGGGTAGTATGCTGAATTTTCTTAGAATCTGATCATCTGTTTCCTTGACAGTCTAACCGGTTCCACTGCATCCTCGATGAGGTTATCAATTTGTTCCTGGGAATAATCCTGGACTCCCTTTGCAAGCCTGTCGGTTATCTCTCTGAACCTTTGGCACCATGATTTCTCTGGTTGTGGCTTCGTTATTTGATCGCAATGACGCTTCATATCAGTGTCTTTCCGCTATATCCCGTCGGAAGAATTTGCGTGTGGTCTTTTCTTCAAGTTCCTGATAATGCCTTATCAGCTTCGTGGTGTCATGGTCGCATTCTTCTGATATCCTGCGCCTCACTTCCCTGAGACGCTCAATCGCGGGATGTTCTTTCACTTTCCACACCTCTGGTAGATGGTTCTATGCCTGACTCGCCAAAGCTATCCTCCTGCTCACCGGAGAATTCTTCGTCCACATGCTTCCAGGTCTCTTTCTTGAATTCCTTCAAGTCGGACAGATCAATGTCATAGTCCTTCAGGATTCCCTTCAGCTTCATAATTCCTTTGCCTTCAATAGAGTCAGAACTTAAGGTTCGCTCAGGAATAAATTAACACTCCATGCATCCCAACTTTAGATTCGTCCGATCCTCAACTGCAAATCACTCGAAATAGAACGACTATTCACGTGGTTCTGCAGCCTCCTCGGCTCGAACAGCCTGGACCGCCTCATCGATAATAGCCTCAATCTCCTCATCCGAATACTCCTCAGCTCCTTTTCTTAACTCTGCGACCACCTTGCGCATTTGCCTGGACCAATCCGCATCGAATTCGGAGGGCCTCGTCTTCTCAGCTCTTTTCGTCTTCATGATCGTACTCTGCATCATCCGGATTATCCCAAACCTTTTGGAATACGTTTTCGGCAAGTCTGGCAGCCGCTTGCACCAGAAGGCGATCTTCGTCCGGTTCGCACAGATCCTCTGTTGACAACGTCACCAACCTGCCTTCTTTGACATCTTTCAATGATCTTTCCAAATGAGCACGATTGTCCGGCGAACGCAGCAGGTATGCTGTTGCGTCCATGCCCTCTTCAAAGGAAATCGGCGTGACCTGTTCAGCAATCGGGTTGGTTTCAGTTGTAGCCGGGCCTGCGTTTTTGGACGCGCCGTCTGTGCCGTGTTCGGCACTTTTTGTTCCAAGCGGTTTTGATAAGGTTTTCATATGAAGTCCCACCGCAAGAAGTGACAATCAGGTTCCGAGTCTTTCACATACCATTTCAAACGGAATCCCCTCTTTTCGCTTTTTGGCTGCCAACAACCGTTCTTTCATCTTCTCGCTCTTGAGTAGGTAAGCCGTTTCTCTTTCAGATCGAAGTTCATGCCAGAGTCTGATAGGTAGAATAATCCCTACTACTCTATGATGCTCGTCCAAGACATATTGAATTCGAGCCATTGCGCCTACTCTCCAGAATTCGCGGCTTGATTTCTTTTTCCTCTCATCCAGTCCTTTGGCATTTTCAAGATAACCGTTGAGTCAACCGGTTTCAAGGGATTTCCGATGTGGGCGCCCGCGCAGAAATTGAGATGTTCGCGTATGAAGAGAACGCCTGGTGCCCGGCCACGAGACAAGGGTATTGTAAGTCGGGCCGCAAAAGATCACAACCTTTTGAAACTGCTTGACCGGACAATCGAATAAAGGTATCAGATGGGGCACGGGCCCTTTTCAGGATGCCGGAGTGGAGGCTGATATGGCGGACCTCACAAAAGGTAAAAGCCCGTTCTATCCTGGTCAACCAGTGCCTATAGATCTGTTTGTCGGCCGAAGGAATCAAATATAGACTTCCAGATAAAGCTTTTGGGTGCGTTATCGGTCGGGGATGTACGGACAGGTACTATCCCCTCCCTGCTGCCTTCCCAAAAACATTATCTGAAAGTCTATAGAACGGATAATGGCACGAGGAGTCGCGCAGGTATCAGAAGGAAAACCAAGCT
This sequence comes from Pseudomonadota bacterium, assembly GCA_043806955.1. Classification (GTDB taxonomy): domain Bacteria; phylum Desulfobacterota; class QYQD01; order QYQD01; family JAZDGK01; genus JAZDGK01. Next base: position 3,116 of record JAZDGK010000166.1, read on the forward strand.
TGGCTTACGAATCTGCCGCGGGCGGTTGGGGAGATTTTGTGTCTAACCGCGCTTTTCATTTTGAAGGACGTAAGCGGGGATCCGTTGGAGAACATGGAGCAAAGCGGTACGGGAGAGTAATTATGGAAAAAGCAAGAAACATAACTGTAGTTTCGTTAGTAGTTATTGCTTCATTATGGGTTACCCCACTCGCACATGCGCAGACTCATAAATGGATTGATGAAGAAGGGACTGTACATTTCACTCAAGATCCTTCAACGATACCAGAGAAATATTGGGAAAAGACTCAAACCAGAACCACAAAGGAAGACTTGCCCCTTGAGCAACGAATAAGGCTCAAGAAGAAAGAAGATGCCGGGCGCAGGGGGCGGCTTAAACGAGAAGAAAATGAAGCCGAAATAAGGAGGTTGGAGGAGCAATCAAAGAAGGTATCGGAAAGTGTTGAAAAGAAAAGGAGAGAAGCGGAAAGGAAGAAAGAAGAGGCAAAGCGAGCGACTTCTTCCGGTTATATACCATTTGAGAAATTCAAATACGTCCAAAAAGGAATGACTGAGGCCGAGGTTCTAAGTCGATTTGGTCCTCCTACAAGGGTAGAAAGAGATGAGGTGAAGTCAGGAGGGACAAGTACCGGCGTCAGTTTTAAGGCAGAAACCGTTGTCGTAAAAAAATATTACTACATAGGAGACCGTTCCAAAGGGGAACATACAAGAATTATTATCTTCGAAAAAGGGAAGGTGGTTGATTATAGCAGTATTTCCCCTTAAGCGCCTATTCCGGTGAAACCGGCCAGCCCATGGATCCGAGCGACGCCGGGTTCTCGGTTCCGGTTGCACAAATGCATGTGAGCGGCTGTATTGCAATGCAACTGTGTGATAGACGACAAATGAGGCCATGTATAAAACATGCACCCTCGAACACTTTGTAAAGACCTCCGCGAGACAGTTTCCCGTGCTACCGGTGACCGGGGCGAGGCAGGTCGGCAAAACCACCTTCCTGCAACACTTGAGCGGAGACGAAAGGACCTATGTCACCCTTGACGATCCCTTGGTCCTGAGCCTGGGTAAGGAAGATCCGGCTCTTTTCATGCAGAGGTTCCCGCCGCCGGTTCTCATCGACGAAATCCAATACGCTCCGGAGCTTCTACCTCACATCAAGATGGCCGTGGACCGGGAGCGCAAACCAGGTATTTTCTGGCTTACCGGATCCCAGCACAGTTCCATATGATGAAAGGAGTGTCGGAATCTCTGGCTGGTCGGGTGGCGGTGATCCATCTTCTGGGTCTGTCGAGAAGGGAGCTGGCCGGACAAGGCCGGGATTCCCACCCTTTTCTGCCCACACCCGGCGAAATCGAAACCAGAATCGGTACGGGTGGGAAGCTTACCTTGAAGGAACTCCACCGGTTGATCTGGCGGGGGGCTTTCCCTGCGATTGCGTTGAACGATCAAGTGGACCGGAACCTGTTTTACAGCTCATATGTCCAAGCGTATTTGCAGCGTGACGTCCGTGACTTGGCGCGGGTGGGCGACGAGATGGCATTCTTGCGATTTCTTCGTGCTTCGGCAGCCCGGACGGGGCAAATGTTGAATATCGCGGAACTGGCACGGGACACTGATGTCGCATTCAACACTGCAAGAAACCGGCTTTCGATCCTGCAGGCTTCCGGAATCGTCTACCTGCTGGAACCTTACCACAATAATGTGACCAATCGTCTGGTCAAGACACCAAGGCTTTACTTCCTCGAATCATCTATCCTCTGGAGTTCAAGAAAACCGCATCTCCCGGCAAGGATGACGTCCGGCACTTCCATGTGCTGGGAAAATTGAAGATACCTGTCGGTCCAGGCGGCGTGATCTGCCTGATCGAGCAATCCTTGCCCCCCACGTTATCTGCCCAATCCATTCCCGTTGCGGCAATCTAGACGGATCGGACTTGGCTCTTCTTGCTGCAAATTTCGGCCCCGATTGCCCGGGAGTGTTTGCTGCGGTATTCGGGATATGATTTGGGTGCGGAGTGCCTGTAGTTGGTGAACGAGAATCGCCGGATGACCGGAAACCGGCATTCCCGGACAGGAAGAGATGTCAGTCGTTCATTCTCACGTCCATGCCTTCTCCGGACACGCGGAAGCGATGAAAATTACCTATAAGGGGGGTATCCACTTGACGCAAGCGCCCCCTACATGTTGTGTTTTTTGAACATTTTGCAAGAGGCTCTATAGACTTCCAGATAAAGCTTTTGGGTGCGTTATCGGTCGGGGATGTATGAACAGGTACTATCCCCTCCCTGCTGCCTTCCCAAAAACATTATCTGAAAGTCCATATTTAGCGGCGGTTTGCCTCTCTGGCCAAAGGGTTCCAGGTTCACGGTTCCGGGTTCAGGGTTAAAGAACTGAAGAAACTGTGAACTGCGAACTTGGAACCCTGAAGACAGTGTCGCAAACCGGAGCAAAGTGGATAACCAAATCGAGAGATTTTTTCGGGACACGCTCATCCCGCAACAATCACTATTTCGGACACGTGGGGCATTTGGGCACTGGCTGGCCCGTAGTGATCACCTTCTTGTCGGTCTTGTTCTCTACCCCTTTCCAAATGGCGACCTGCCGGCGGGCAAACCCCCTATACGCTTCTATCCCCCCTTGCAGATAGTAGACGTTGTCGATGCCGGATTTCTGAAATGCTGTTTCCAGCATCCCATAGTTTTCGCCCTTTTCGTCGCAGATAAGGATGAACAGAAATGGGTCTTTTATTCGTTTGCCTACGACGGTCTTCAACTCCGGAATAAACCGTTTCGGATCTCTGTTGAAAGGAACCCGAATGGCCTGCGGGATTAAGTACTTGCCAACGGCTACCGGCGGCTGCGAAACATCTACCACGACCCAGTTTTCATACTCCCTTTCTGCATGGAATACCTGGGGAGGAACCTTCTTCAGATCGCTCCGAGCGAATGGATCGCCTTCAATTCGAGCCCCTTTTGATCTCCAGCGATTCAGCCCGCCATTCAGAATCGACACGGAAAACCCTGCACCTCGCAGTTTCCTGCATTCCTCTTCCAATTGTTTGTAGCTATACCCCTTGTCTATCAGGACAAGAGGCCTCGATTTCAGAAATGTGTTTGTTTTCAGGGCAAAAAGAGGGACATTTATAGATCCGGGGATACTGAATCGTTCAAATTCCGCCTCGTCGCGCACATCTACCAGGAGCACATCTCTTTTCGCCTCCTTCTTTTCGAGGACATTTTCCACACTGACTGCCAGTCCGGCGTCCCGTTTGCGAACCCTCCTCGTAAAGAAATCAGCCGGGATCTTGTCTTTTCCGGTCTTCGATATCTCTCCTTTGACACGCCCTTTCACGTGGTAATGCAGAGCAGAAGCATTCTCCGTCTCGACCGATACCTCGTGCATGACATCGCCCGCCTGGGACGGGATTAACCTGATTTCGAGTTTTCCACTCCCCCCTGCCGGAATCTCGTCCGGATAGGACAGGATATGCAGGCAGTCGCAAGAAGAACTCACCTTGGAAATTATTAGAACATCTCCTCGTTTATTCGGAATGGTGAACGAGTGTCTGACCTCTGAATCCGCCTCAACGAGCCCGAAGTCAAAGACCTCGCCATATTCGGATGATGCTGCCGTATCTCCGAGCACCGCTTTACTGCGGAATCCCGCTACCAGAATCAAAATAAGAATGATTGTTAAGATTCTAATTTGCATATGCCCCTCAAACAGTGATTATTTAATCGGGAAGGCACGAAAGCACGAAAAGAAAAACAATCCAATCGGAACTTCTGAGAAGCTTGTACACTTTGTCGTGGAATTCGCGGACTGCCGCCGCAAAATGGGGTATCTTTCGCGATTCATAGAACCGTGCAATCTCAATAAAGGCCCTCTCCAACTCGGGTGCTGAAAGATTGCGCTGCCAGAGGCCCTTCTTGCCCAGGTGCTCGTTGAGGACCGGATGCAGGGTCTTAAGATGCTCGGATTCAGATAGCGGTACCGAAGGGATATAGTCGATGAGCCGTCTCGTTTTCGGATGGCCGTATAGCAGCAGGCTCTTAGTCACTAAGCCATAATACTAACGCATTATATGGCAAGACTTTAATTTGATTAACGCGGCGTTGTCTTGTTTTCTAGCGTTTTTGAATTTTCCATTTTTGGTCATTCGAATTTGTTTCGGATTTCGGGTTTAGAATTTCGGATTTCCGGCTTGTCCGGGTCAGGGATCAAATGATGCTGCTGAAGCCCCTCACCACGGAGGTTGGCTTTCAAAGACGCATAAGACTGAACGTAGGCTCCCCACCATTTCCCTTCGCCATACTTGAAGTCTCTTGCATCTGCGGGATTGGGTTTTGAAGGCATTCTGTCCTCGTCGTTGCGTGCATATTTGACTCGAACAGTACTCCCAGCATACCAAAAACGCAATCAAACTCTCAAGAAAGACTCCCGTTATTCCGGCACAAACAACGTTGTCGAGATACTTTAGACTCTTGCCGGCAAATGGCTCATCCCAGCCTCAAATGTCCCTCTTCGTCCAGCGACTGGAACCGTCTCAGCCTTCGAATCTTCGTAATGGAGGTCCAGGGGACGACCCCTGTCCCGTTACCAGGAACAGGTGCCCTTTTGCTCGGCCCCATGATTATGACTTTCGGCTTCCGAAAGTTGACGAGGGCAAAGAAGGTATACGGGCCGGATATGGTTGGATCTGTCCCCCTCCAGGAGCCTGTCGGACTTAGGGATGATCTACTGCGGAAGTGGGTGGAACGGCCCAAATATTCCCAAATTTTCGTTGCATAGCAACACTATGCGCCTCAAATTCGTGAATATTTGGTCTCGTCCATCCGCTTCCTCGTTACGATCCCCTAAGTCCGACAGACTCCTAGTCAGCAGTTTCGGCAGATTTCAGCAAATGACTTCCAGAGGTACTTCTGGCAAGCGGGTCTGCCTTTTTGCCCATCAATCCTCTGTTTCTCATTACATACTATCCGTTTTCCGGCGTGGAAACTAGCCGGATAACAATTACTTGACCCTTTAGCCGCGTCGGTCTATGATGTGCCTGCCGAACGATTGGCGGAGTAGCCGGTTGGACCGGAAGCAGAAACGCTTGTGTGCATAACTCGTTTTTTCGACCAGCCGGTTTCTCTCCGGAAACCTCGGATATTCGGTTGAGTAGTCAGACTTGATGGCCTCGTAAAAAGTCGTCACTCCGGTGAAAACCGGAGTCCAGCCCCCCCCGTAACTACTTGAATAGACTGGATTCCGGCTTCCGCCGGAATGACAAAAAGCAGTACTTTTCGACTTTTTACGAACTCATCAATGCTACGCTCAGGAAAATCAGCATCAGCGAACAGAGGTATCCCAAGGATAAAGTATTCGGCAATTCTAAGAAATACACTGAGTACTGATGGGCATGTTGTGTTGTTGATGAAAGGATAGATGTCCTGTCTTCGAAACGGCGGGTCGAATGACAATTAGAATGTGCCATCGGGAACGTTCAGGTTGCTATAGACTCTCAGATAAAGTTTTTGGGTGCGTTATCGGTCGGGGATGTACGAATAGGTACTATCCCCTCCCTGCTGCCTTCCCAAAAACATTATCTGAAAGTCTATATTTATAGGTATTATCGTACGATGAGCTGAAATGCATGCCCATCTGAGGGATTATGGCGGAATCATTAACTGAACAGGTACTTTCTCTTCTTCCGCATGCCCAGAGTCAGTATTATAGATTGATTCTGCTCGTGGCTCCTCCTGGAAAAGGGAAAACTCGTGCTTTGCAAGAGATCGCAAGGTCCACTGGCGTCCCCTTAATCAACATAAATCTGGAACTTTCCCGACGAATGCTTGACTTAACGCAACGTCAGAGGCAACTCCAGCTTTCTCAGCTTCTGAATGGAATCCTGAGCGAAAGCAATAGTGATACCGTGCTGCTTGATAATATTGAGATGCTTTTCAGCGTGGAGCTGAAACAGGATACATTAAGGCTCTTGCAGGGACTATCTCGCAACAAAACCCTTGTGGTCGCCTGGAACGGGTTGATAAAGAATGATTGCGTTATTTATGGTTCTCCTGAGCATGCTGAATATAGAAAATGCCAGATTCGAGACTTTATGATAGTTGGCTCGGAGATCTCGATGTAATTGCAACCGGGAATTTATGAGGCGGATAGAATGAAGTATAAAGACCTGATCCAGTTCGAGCCCATCGAGTCAGTGGTCCAGTTGCGGGACGCCGACGTGGCCGCTGCCGCCCGGCAGCTTGTCCAGACCTACGTGATCTCCGAGGAGATGGCCGAGAAGCTGGTCAACCTCGTCGTTCCTCAGCTTCAGTTCGACCAGCCCATGGATAACAAGGGGTTGTTGGTCGTCGGCAACTATGGCACCGGTAAATCGCATCTCATGTCCGTGATATCCGCCCTGGCTGAAAACGGCGAGCTCGCGACGCATCTGAACGACAAAAGCGTGGCAAGTGGCGCGGGCAAGATCAGTGGGCGCTTCAAGGTGGTCCGAACCGAGATCGGCGCGACCACCATGTCCCTGCGCGACATCCTCGTGGCCGAACTGGAGGAGCGCCTTGCCGTAATGGGCGTGTCTTACTCCTTCCCGCCCGCGGACAAGGCGCCCAACAACAAACGCGCCTTCGAAGAGATGATGGCCGCTTTCCACCAGGAGCATCCCGACCACGGCCTGCTCTTGGTGGTGGACGAGCTCCTCGACTACCTGCGCACCCGCAAGGACCAGGAACTGATCCTCGACCTTAATTTCCTGCGCGAAATCGGCGAGGTCTGCAAGGACCTGCGTTTCCGCTTCATCGCCGGTGTCCAGGAAGCCATCTTCGACAGCCCTCGTTTTTCCTTTGTGGCCGACAGCATCCGCCGGGTAAAAGACCGCTTCGAGCAAATCCTTATCGCCCGCAAGGACGTCAAGTTCGTAGTGGCCGAGCGTCTGCTCAAGAAGACCACCGATCAGCAGGTGAAAATCCGGGACTATCTGACTCCCTTTGCCAGATTCTACGGTCGTATGAATGAGCGCATGGACGAGTTTGTGCGTCTCTTCCCCGTGCACCCAGACTACATCGACACCTTCGAACGGGTCTCCGCAGTGGAAAAGCGCGAGGCGCTCAAGACCCTGTCGCTTGCCATGAAGAAACTGCTCGGCCAGAACGTCCCGGACGACCGGCCCGGGGTCATCGCCTATGACGGCTACTGGACGACTCTGAAGGATAATTCGGCCTATCGAGCAATCCCCGATATAAGGGAGGTCATTGATTGCAGCCTGAAGCTCGAAGGACTGGTGGACAACAACTACCCGAAAGGAAGAAACAAGGATTTCGCGAAGAGGATTATCCACGGGCTCAGCCTACACCGACTGACTGTTGGTAGTATTGAAACACCGGTCGGACTGAACGCGGAGGCTCTCAGAGACTCGTTATGTCTCTTTGATCCAATAGTTGCTGAACTCGGCGGTGATCCAGCGGACGATCTCAGGGGTGAGGTGGAATCGGCGATACGCGTCATAAGCCAATCAGTAAATGGCCAGTTCATTTCTGGT
>JAZDGK010000167.1:0-10095 GCA_043806955.1 Pseudomonadota bacterium
CGATCTACTACGGAAGTGGGGGGAACGGCCCAAATATCCCCGAATTTTCGTTACATAGCAACACTATGCGCCTCAAATTCGTGAATATTTGGTCTCGTTCCTCCACTTCCTCGCTACGATCCCAGTTGTCGGACAGCCTCCTGGGCTGAGGAAAAGACGAAAGGCGCCCTCATTCAAAGGAATTCCATGAGTACGAAGAAAGCTGCTTTGTACTGTTGTTTCTGTTTTCTTGTTTCTGTTCCGGCCATAACCGGATTGGTCCGGACGGCGTCAGCAAGCATCTACGACGTTAGAATTGTCAATACTTATGCCGGTGGACCACTTGTCGCATCCTCTCCGGTCAACATATATGTAGATATTACTAACTCTGATCCTGATTATGCTTACGATTGCTACTTGGCTTATTATCTCGACGGGGCATACCAAGGGACTTCCGATATTTTCACCGTATATGATTCCGCTCAGTTCGCAGTCACTGCCACCTTGAGCGCCGGTTCGCATACTGTGCAGTTCCATCTCTATGTATACGATGGAAGCTGGCAATACAGCGGGTATGGAAGTTTTGGAGGTTATTGGACAGGCTCACCGGAAGTAGCTATTCGGAGTGTAGACGGAGTCAGCACCACTTCAGCTTTGGAAGAATGCACTGTAGAGTTTACAGTAGAGAATTACGGCAACGCCGATGCCAAGAACCTACCAATAATGATTTATACAGACGGCGCATATGCAGGCAGCGTTACCTATCCGAACATTCCGGCGGGGTGGTACGGCCAGTCAGGTATTACATTTCCCGGAGGCTTTGAGGCCGGATCTCACACGATTCGTTTTGCAGCAAATATCAGCGATTCCGACTCCTCAGACAATTCTGCACAGGGGACATTTACCTGGACCGGCGCGCCCGACATAGCCATACGTAGCGTAGATGGAGTCAGTACTACCTCAGCTTTGGAGGATTGCGATGTAGACTTTACAATTGAGAACTACGGCAATGCCGACGCCGTAAATCTACCGGTAATGATTCACGTAGACGGGGCATATGCAGGCAGCGTCACCTATCCGAACATACCAGCGGGGGCATACGGTCAGTTGGGGATTACATTTCCTGGAGGGTTTGAAGCAGGATCTCACACCATTCGGTTTACAGCGAACATCAGCGATTCCGATTCCTCAGACAATTCTGCACAGAATACGTTTACCTGGACCGGCGCACCTGACATAGCCATACACAGCGTAGACAGCATCAGTACTGCTGATGCTTTGGAAGATTGCACGGTAGATTACACAATAGAGAACTACGGCAACGCCGATGCACTCAATCTGCCGGTAATAGTCTACGTAGACGGCACATATGCAGGGCGCGTCATCTATCCGAACATTCCGGCGGGGGCTTACGGCCAGTTGGAGATTACATTTCCCGGAGGTTTTGAGGCCGGATCTCACACCATTCGGTTTACAGCGAACATCAGCGATTCCGATTCCTCAGACAATTCTGCACAGAATACGTTTACCTGGACCGGCGCGCCTGAGATAGCCATACACAGTGTGGACGGCGTGAGTACTACTTCGGCTCTGGAAGACTGTACGGTAGATTATACAATAGAGAACTACGGCAACGCCGATGCGCTGAATCTGGCGGTAATGGTTTATGTAGACGGCGCATATGTGGGAAGCGTCACGTATCCGAACATTCCGGCGGAGAGTTACGGCCAGTTGGGGATCGTATTTGCCGGAGGCTTTGAGGCCGGATCTCACACGATTCGTTTCACGGCGAACATCAGCGATTCCAATTCCTCGGACAATTCTGCTCAGAATACGTTTACCTGGACCGGCGCACCCGACATAGCTATACACAGCGTAGACGGGGTCAGTACTGCTGACGCTTTGGAGGACTGTACGGTAGAGTTCACAATAGAGAACTACGGCAACGCCGATGCCTTGAATTTGCCGGTAGTGGTTTACGTAGACGGAGCATATGCAGGCGCCGTCACCTATCCGAGTATTTCTGCCGGGGCCCACGGGCAATTAGGGGTTGTATTTCCGGGAGGCTTTGAGGCCGGAGCTCATACGATTCGTTTCACAGCAAATATCACCGATTCCGATTCCTCAGACAATTCTGCCCAGAATACATTTACGTGGGCCGGCGCACCTGATGTAGCCATACTCAGCGTAGATGGAGTCAGCACTACCTCAGCTTTGGAAGACTGCATTGTAGAGTTCACAATAGAGAACTACGGCAATGCCGACGCCGTGAGCCTACCGGTAATGGTCTACGTAGACGACACATATGCGGGTGACGTTACCTATCCCAACATCCCGGCTAAGGGTCACGGCCAGTTGGGGATTATATTCCCAGGGGGCTTTGGAGCGGGATCTCACACGCTTCGTTTTACTGCAAATATCAGCGATTCCAATTCTGCAGACAACTCCGCCGAGAATACGTTTACATGGACGGGGGCGCCTGAAATAGTCACACAGTATAGACAGCATCTCGACTGATGAGGCATTGGAAGACTGTGCTGTAGAATTTACAATGGAGAACTATGGCAATGCCGATGCGCTGAATCTGGCGGTAATGGTTTACGTAGACGGCACGTATGCGGGCAGCGTTACCTATCCAAGCATTCCTGCGACGGCTCACGGTCGGCTGGGGATCATATTTGCCGGGGGTTTTTCAGTGGGGTCTCATACGATTCGTTTCACGGCAAATATCAGCGATTCGAATGTCGCAGACAATTCCGCAGAGAATACTTTTACCTGGAAATCCGGAGTGGATCTTGAGCTTACCACTGTTTATCGGCCATCCAGTCTGGCGGCCGGGCAGGATACAACTGTCAACTGCCAAATCAGTAACATAGGATACAATAGCGCCGGTGGTTTCTGGGTAATGCTCCATGTGGATGGCGCGGAATACGATGCAGTGTACGTGCCCGGCATTGGGGCTAGATCCGTTATCGCTGCACCTTCGATAACCATAGCCGGCGGGCTGACTCCGGGTACTCATTACATCGGTTTTGAAGCTGATTACACGCTGGAGGTTAAGGAGTCCAACGAATCAAATAATTACAGAGAGGCCTCGTATACATGGCAAGGAAATGTAAACCCACCGTCCAATCTCACAGCCGGTCCCGGCGCAAGCAGTGGATCGATTCGGCTGAAGTGGGACCCGCCTTCCTATACCTGGGGGCTGATTGGTTATATCGTCTATGAAGAGGTGTCGCCCGGCAATTTCAGAGAAATAGCCGCTGCTGCCGGAACGGAAACCACGCTGCCGGGATATACGCCTGGAGTTACATACTGCTTCACGCTGTCGGCCCTCTATGAGATCGAAGGCCAGTATTTGACGAGCAGTCGTTCTAATAAAGCTTGCACAATGCCCGCACAGGATCAAGCCCCGACAGTGCCGACTCTCTATCTGGAAATCCCGGCAAACTCATCCGGGACCGCGCTTCGGTTAAGCTGGACGCCATCAACCGATGACAGCGGAGTTTCTCCGACGTATCTATTATACAGGCTGACAAACGACCCGAATGTCTCTGCTTACAATTATGACTATGGCTTCCCTAAAAGCATTTCAGGTACAGATTACAGGGATACAGGGCTGAGCGACCATAATACGTACTACTATGTGGTGCGGGCGGTAGATTCCTGTGGGACCAAAAGCGGGCTGTCTAATATAGTCTCAGGCAGTCCGAGAGATACCCCGGCGCCCAAACCGCCTGCAGGCATTTCCGCTATGTCCGGGTCAATCGCAATCGACCTGCAATGGGACTGCCCGTTCCAGAATACCGATGGTTCTTTCCTCTATGACCTTGCCGGATTCAATATATACAGGCGTACAGCCACAAGTGGGTACGCAAGGATCAACCCGGTTTTGGTCTTCAGCGGCCATTATCAGGATACAGCCGTTGTGAGCGGCGAGACATACTATTACGTCGTGACGGCCGAAGATGAGAACGGAAACGAGAGCTCGTTTTCAAATCAGGTGAGTGCGGCCTTGAAAGACGACCCACCACCTGCTCCGGATTATCTAAATATCACACCGAAGCAAACGGAATTGTCGCTTTGCTGGGCCCCCGTCCATGTATCTGATCTTGCAGGTTACAATTTGTACCGGGGGACAGCGAGCGGGAGCTATTCTCCGGTTCCTTTGAACGGTGCTATTTTGACCGGTTTGACTTACACAGACACAGATGTCGCATCCGGCCAAGCATACTACTATATCGTCAGGGCAGTTGATCAATACGGACAGGAGAGCGAGAACAGCAACGAGGTCTCAGGAATGATCGGTCAAGGCGTGCTCTATGTCGTATCGCCGACAAGCAAAGATCCTGCATTGTTGTGGGCTGGAGAGAATCTGATTATCAAGTATTACCTGAGCCCCGAGTATATGTCGCTGTACTCCGGGCTGGGCGTGGTAGTGTGTCTGGAGATACTCGACGATGACGGATATGTGGTCTACAGATCGTACGATGACACCCCCCGCCCGTCTTCATGGGACTACGATCCCGTCTTTACCTGGAATGGCATGGACATGAACGGTGACCCTGTACCTGCCGGATACTATTCGACATTCGTTTACATACTGTATGATTTCCTCCTCCCCGGTCCCTTAGCGGGTATGAGTGCGGTCAACGGCGGTACTGCGGCCGGAAGCACTTCTACTGGTACGGCAGCGGGTGATACCGGCGTTCAGACGGCCGGTTTTGGTGGATTAACGGCTGCAACCGACGTTGTAGTTGGTACCAGTCAGCTAAGCGGAACACAAGGGCCTGGAGTCAAAGAGGGGGACAGTGTCGGCATGTGTAGATTGGACCTCAATGCTGATTCAAATAATGATGGCATCATAACTCAATCAGACCTGGCATTTCACGAGAGCGGTTCTGGCGTAATAATCCTTTATGGTGATGGAGAGATTGGCGAGGAAGAAGCTCCAGAAATCTTCGCTGTAAATGCTGCGCGGGGTGCAACAGGGCAACCGGCGAGTATTGGAGCGCTATCAGTCGTGGAGATTGGGAAAAGCGGAGGGCCTGAGGGTTATAAGCTTTGTCTGGAGGCGAGCAATGGTGCTGCTAATGTAAAGGTCTGGAGCTACCCGACGCGCACCGGACAAATAATCCTGCCAAAAACTTATACTATTGGGAAGGATGCCATCCCGCAATTGGTGTACCTTGAAGGTTGTGGTTCCGGGGAAATCTCTCTGGATTTGGTGCTCAAAACGGGCCAGAACGCAGAAGTGCGCCGCAAGAGGGTAAAAGGGACGGTTTTGCAAGTGGAACTGGAGAAGCCGTTACAGAATCAAGACTTCCCCATGGACATGGCGGGACCGACAATGCCGAAGGTGGAGTTGAAGGTAAAAGCAACTCCTGCAATGTCGGGCCTCCAATACTGGTTCCGAGTTGGAAATCGGCAGACCGGAAGGGCGCTTGAGTACGAAGACGTGTCCAAGATTATGGCAGATGAGAAACTATATAATCATCCCGCACGAATCAACTCAGGCTGGGTTTCGAGTCCAAGTTGGAATATAAACTTTGGAGGGGACATTTACGGCGGACATGTTACGGATGTTACCGTGTGGATTAAGCAAAACGGGAGAATACTGAACTGCGTAACATTCAAGAGGGATTTTTACGTTGTCGGCGGCATGCTCACTGGTGAGATTAGGAATGGATACATAGACAGTCTCAAGAGTTACTGTGAAAACATTCGCACTATGGCAAAGGCTATAGCTGTGCATGAAAGCTTCGGCACGCACTACTTTGACGGGAGCCATTTCTTTGCGAGTCATTTCCGATATCCATTGATTGAGCCCGGAGATGGCGGTGTCGGCGTGATGCAATTGACCAGTCAAAAGTTGAAAAACAGGGACACAGTGTGGAATTGGAAAAGGAATATTGCAGAGGGTATGGCGTTCATAGAGAGTGAATGTCATGACAAAGCCATAGAATACCTTGGTACACACCCTGAAGGAGCAGTAAATGATGTAATGAGAAGATTGGAAGGTTATTGCCGCTATAATGGCGGCGGCAATCGTTATCACTGGTGGAATGACGGGGTCTGCAATGTGCCGGAGGGCTGCGGCGAGCTTCCAGCGACAATAGGTTGGCAGAAATTCGGATGCATACCGGATCCAGGCGCAGGGGGAACAAACGCTTTTGAGGACTTCAACAACGATGGCGTCAAAGATTGTGACGGCAACCCGTTCTGTATACCTGATGGTGAGGATAGTTGGAATAACGACCAAAGCTATGCATCTGCTCAATACTATGCTGACCAGGTGAGGAGTAAAGAACCCCATTAAGGAGGAATGGATGTGAAGACATTTGTGTGTATATGGGTAATGGTCCTGTCTTTATTCCTTGCCAACGACGTCCCCGCGGAACAACCCGATTGGCCTCCTATTCGTGCAAAAAACGATGAACTGATGAAGAGACTTCCTGAGCTCAGAGAAACGCATGATTACAAACCGATCGAAAAGGCTGTAGTCAGCTTGGATGAGGACATACAAGCGGCGATTGCCGGACTTTTTGAGCACCGCAATTTCGAGACAATCAAGTCCCTTACTAAGAACGTATTCAAGTGGTGTGAATGGCCTTTGAATATTACTCTAAATAAGCGGGCCAGAATGGACGAATCTGACAAAGCAATTCGCATAATCTACCGTAATTGGAAAAACAAGGCGGGTACAGAGCTTTACTTGCTGGCAAACTCTTTTTTGAACACATACTTAAATGGCAGAATAGAGGCAAACTTATATTCTATAACCCTTGTGGATGGAAAGGCGAAGCTATCTCAGTTTGATCCCGTGCTACCGGAAAAAACTATTTCGTTTTTCGGTAATCCAGTATGTTTTCTGGGCTTTCTTGAAAGCCAGTCGAATAACCTGCCTAGAATAGCGGTACTCTACGGACCGGATGGGAGCGGGGCCTTTGTGGATATATACATATACTCCTACAACAAAGAAACAAATCGATGGGGTGCCAAAAAGCTTTGGACACGGATGTCGGGTGTGCGGGATTTCGCTTACGACGAGGAAAAGGCCGAACTCCAATATACCACGACGAAGCTCTTGAAGGATACAAGACACTATGTACGAGAGGAGAAGGTTTATAAAATTCCTATGGACTGAGGCAGGGTGAACAGCCTGCAAAGCACTGAAAGAGATTCCAAACCACTGACTACGAAAGTGTATCCACTTGGCGACTGTAACCCTTTGGCACAGTGCTATTCGAATGTGACCTTTGGTCTCGAGTAAAGGAGTTTTCAATGTTGCGGAAGGAAGCGATACGTTTCGTTTTCATGTCCTTTATTGTCATTCTCGTAATCTTATTTGCTGCGAGCACGACCTTTGCTCAAAATCAGAATCTGGAAAAGAAGACTCTTCTTAGAAAAACGTACGAGATAGAACGCCAGAATGTTGACAATATTCAGAATGATCTCAGAGAAGATAAGCCCAAAATGGCATTATACAAAATATCAGAGTTCACAAATACTTGGGAATTGCAGGACTCACAAGCGAAAAGCCAAACGAGTTATCTTATGACCCAGGTTCTATATCTGGAAGCACTTGCTCATTATCAATGTAACGAAAAAAGCAGCGTACTGAGATCCATAAGGAAGGGCATTTCCCTTGAACAGACCTATTCAATGCCACTATCGCCCCTAAGAGCGGATTATGGCCTATTTAAGAATGTTGCTTGTGCGTTGGTTAATGCTGTCGATGGGAAACTTGAGGAGTATCCAGACATAATCAAATATTTTGGTTCTAAGAACTTGGCTTTCTCCGAGTCCCACAACGAACACTTCGTGGTCCTGGTATTTCGTTCAAATGAGCTCACCGAGGAGAATGAGGAATATTCCATTGTGTTATTTTTCCGGAGAAACTCAAGTAGCAATATATTTGAAGCATCTGATCTGAGGATCCCGTGGACAAAATACCACAAAGTGTCTTTAGAACCGTCTATTGGGAACAGTATCAATATCGTACTTAAAAAAGAAAGCCGCGCTGGGGAATCGGACAAAATTGTAATTGAAACTGGCGACGGGTTAAAGGTCACTTCGCAAATCCGGGGGAAGACTCGAAGTCAATAAACGGGGAGCTGGCCAAGTTGGCAAATAGCCCAAGGCACTGCCTTTGAAGTTCGATATTGGATTTGCAATAATTTCCAGAAGACTGGTGCGTCTTCTCATGATAAGAAATTCGATTCTGGCTTAAGATCTTTCAGTACTAAACGCGGTTTTACAAGTGAGTTGATCAAATAGAGTGGCTTCTGGAAGAGGAACCTTATGCGATTCCTAAAGAGCTTGTCAATTCTACTGTGCATCATGGCTTCCCCTGGCGTGCTTTCTGCTGATGAGACTTTCCCTCAGATTGCCTCATTCGGTACCACCGGATCAGGGGAATCGCTGTTAATCCGGCCTTACGGCATATCGGTCGATACCGCGAGCGATTCCATCTATGTGGCAGATACCGGGAACTGCCGCATCAAGAAGTTCAACCTGTACGGGGATTTCCTCGAGTCTTTCGGGGCGAATGGCAGCGGGGACAGGCAGTTCGATGCACCCCAGGGGGTCTTGTTTGATGCGGTACACAATGTAATTTACGTGGTCGATACCGGAAATCACCGCATTCAAAAATTCACAATAGACGGAAATACCTATACCTTTTCTCTGGCCTTTGGAAGCGAAGGCAATGCTGACGGTCAGCTCTATCTGCCGAGAGACATGGACATAGGTCCTGATGGGAACCTTTACATACTTGATTCGGGTAATGGGAGAATTCAAAAGTTCAGCCCTTCAGGGGAGTGGCTCTCCACGATCGGCGAGGCAGCGTCTATGGTAAATCCGTACGGCCTCGATATCGATAATGAAGGCAATATCTTCGTGGCGGATACTTTCAATAATCGTATATTGATACTTGACTCCAGCGGGAACCTGCTCCTTGAATTCGGGTCTCTTGGAAGCGATCCCGGTCTGTTTGCCTTTCCTCGTGATGTGAGCGTTGACGAGGAGAGGGACATATTCGTTGCAGATACAGGGAATTACCGTATCCAGAAATTTGACTTTCAGGGGAACTACCGCAATTCCATAGGCGGGTTCATAGAGTTCCTTACTCCCCAGAAGGTTGCACTCGACGATAGCGGCAGACTCTATGTCATCGATTCCAATACCAACAGGCTTCAGATATACGACGTAACCCAGTTTATCACCGGCATCCACGGACCCGCTACCCCGTTTTCCCCTGATGGCGACGGCTTTGAAGATGACGCGCTCATAGAATATCGATTGCCGGAACCGGCAACTGTAACAATCAAGGTATATAACGAAGATGGGGAGCTTGTGCGGGACCTCGTGAGCGGGGAACTGAGAGGCCGGCAGGAAAATTGGGAAATATGGGATGGCCGGGACAATAATGGCGGATTGCTCGGGGCAGGAACATATATCATTAAGGTGAACGCGGAAAACGGAAACGGTTATATGGCTCCGCAGCAGACAATCAGGGTGGCCGTGTGGTATCCTTCCGGACTGATCTCAGGATCCGTAGCGGACCAGAACGGGCCGGTATCAGGAGCAGTGGTTTCAGACGGAGTAAGACAGACCACGAGCGACCTCATGGGCGAGTATATTATCAGGAATGTCCCTGCCGGGGTATTCGCGGTTACGGCGAGCAAGGCCCTGTGTACCGGGTCGCCAACGGTAGTGAATCTTGCTGATGGGGAACAGGCCGGCGGGATCGATTTCTTGCTCGGTTGCACCAGCTCCGGTGGACTGTTGGGTGAAATCTACGGCACAGTTACAGGGTGCGGCGGTCCTGTGGAAGGAGCTACAGTAACTAATGGAACCTGTTCTGTAGCGACCGATGCCCAAGGCCGTTACCGGCTTTCGGACATCCCTTTGGGAAGCTATCTCGTGACCGCGAAGAAATACGGATGCTCGGATGTGGCGCAAACGGTCATCCTATAGTTCGTAGCAGATGAATTGATACCAATTTTACCCAATTTCTTGCGAATCAAATTGTAAATCATCTGCCCAAAATTCATCTTCAACTTTACGAATTTTTGCGATTATCTTGGAGCAGGTTTCTGCTGTGACTTTCTC
>JAZDGK010000168.1:0-2415 GCA_043806955.1 Pseudomonadota bacterium
AGGACCGGGGCCCATCCATACCGCAACTTTGGGAGCGGCAGCGCCCATCGCCTTGGCTATTCTCACTATCTGGGCCTTGGGGATGCCGCAGATCTTTTCCGCCCATCCGGGCGTCCTGTCCTTGAGTTCAAGATTCCACCACTTGATAAGGCCGCTGGTCAGTTTTTCGGCAAAGGCCGCCTCGTCAACGGACTTTCCGGCCTTGAACTGGTTCTTTCCGTCTTTAAAGTCGCCGACAAATTCCTTATGCCAGATCCCCTGTACAAGAATGACGTGGGCAATGGCCGTGGCGAGGGCGCCGTCTTCGCCGGGCTTTACCGGAACCCATTCATGCGACTTCGCGCCTATGGAACTGAGACGCGGATCAACGGTAATCAGTGTGCCCCTGCTGATCAGGTCTCCGATCTTGTTTATGGTATTCGGGACATTTCTATTGGAACTCAGGGGATCGCAGCCCCATGCCACCAGACATTTCATGTTCGCCAGATCATAATCCCGGTATCCCCAGTAGCCTTCCGTATAGAAAGGCCCGAACTTCTCCGCCTCCGCGCAGATAGAGCTGTGCGAAATGCTATTCGGTGATCCGATCATTTTCGGCAGCGTCCCGTAACCGAAAGGATAGGTCTTCGACGAGTATCTTCCCCTGATGAACAGAAATTTATGAGGCTCATTGTTTTTCCGGAGCTCCAGTAACTTGTCGGCAACCGTGCCAAGCGCCTCGTCCCAGGAAATGGGAATGAATTTCGGGTCAACGCCCCTTCCCTTCTTGGGGTTCGTCCTTTTCATCGGCACCTTCACCCTGTCAGGGTCATACAGCTCCTGAAGCATCAAATGACCTCTCGGACAGCAGTAACCGTTGTTGACTTTGGACAACTGGTTGCCCCGGACCTTGACCGCCCTGCCGCTCTGGACAAAAAACTCAACGGGGCACCACTGGGTACAGCCCTGGCATGTCGTGGGTATCCATTTACCCGCGGCTGTCCCACCGCTCACTTTTTCGCCTGCAATCGTGGCATGCTTTGCGGCAAAGGCATTGAGCGAAGGCCCGGTTAATACCACCGCTGTCCCTACCGCAACGCTTGCCTTCAGAAAATCTCTTCTCTTAATCTGCATTCTTGTCCCTCCTTGAATTAGTCTATCATCTGTCGTCCGATCTTTCAATATCTACTAAAAGACTTTACTGGACTTTGTCAACAAAAAAGACAGCCAACTTCTCGATTTTGCCGTGGCTGCCCATTGTACTATTTACCTTTTTCCACGGTTCAACGGTAGTCTTTATTATATGGCATTGCATGCACAGCGCTGAGCGAGCTTTGTCGTGTCTCGCTATGAGCATCACGATGATGGCGCATATGATAAACATTCCAAGCACGGCGCCGATAATCATAATCCTTTTCATCATAATAGCGAACCAATACACCAATTTTATCGATCCTTCAAGAACTTAGCACAACTCCCTTATAACTGTTCGTGATAGTTAGCATAGGGCAAACATGATTGTGCTTATCGCCCCTACACCATTATCGTTATTATATCAATAAAAGAATCAATTGATTTGGGCAAAAATTTTTTGTTGCCTATCGTTATGCGAATTTGGTATAAGACCATTGTTTTTTTGTCGATGGATGTCCGGATGTCGTTCAATCACATTGATGAACTGGGTCGAGCGGTGATGGTCGAAAAGAGAGGCGCCGACAAGGCGAAGCAGGCATCCATGAATCAGGGCAACCTCCACGATATCACCGGGGTCATCCTGGTCGGCGGAAAAAGCCGCCGCATGGGACGGGACAAGGCATTCTTGAAGATAGCCGGTAAGACCCTCTTCGAGAGGGTGCTGGAGGTATTCAGGGAAAGCTTCGACCGGATCGTCCTTGTGGGCGACCGGGCGGAGCGTTTCGCCGGTTACAGTCTCTCCGTTTTCCAGGACATCTACCCCGGCAGCGCCCTGGGGGGACTCTATACCGGTCTCTATCACTCGGCGACGGAGCATGTCTTTGTCAGCTCGTGCGATCTGCCGTTTCCCAACAAGGCAGTAGTCAGGCATCTCTGTTCGCTGAAATCCGGTTTCGATGCAGTTGTACCGACCCTTGAGTATGGTTACGAGCCTCTGTTTGCTCTCTATGCAAAGAGCTGCCTCGGTCCGATGAAGGCGCTTCTGGAAAGCGGCAATTTCTGTGCGTACGGTTATTACCCCAAGGTCCGGGTCAGATATGTGAAAGATGAAGAACTGACCCGTCTCGACAGGGACGGAAGGTCTTTCGTGAACGTCAATACACCGGAAGACTTTGAAAAAATCAGAAAGGAAGGTTCCCTATGACAGTCAAGGCGGTTTCGTTTGTGGCAAAGTCAGGCACCGGTAAGACGACCCTTCTGGAAAAGGTGATCGCTCGATTGAAGGAGAGAGGGTACAGGGTG
>JAZDGK010000169.1:0-20235 GCA_043806955.1 Pseudomonadota bacterium
CACCTGGTCATCGGCCTCATCGCGTTGGATATCCGCGGCGGAGTAAAGGATGAGTTTGCTTTGGGCGTCTTGGGCAAAGAGAGTAAGGGCGCCCTTCATCCGTTTTCCTCTGGCACCGGCCCAATGGGTTTCAAGCACCGACTCATCGCCAAAGTGGGGAATTGTGTGAAAGTCGAGATTGACGATGCTTCCATCGCAAAGGCCAAGCCGCAGGACCTGGCGGATGAACTCCTCTTGCAGGCGCACGAGATGGACGTTGTCCAGAGAGTAGGAGTAAGTGGAGAGAGCCGTACATTTCGGCAAGGCGTTGAGTCCCGCGAAAAGCCCCAGGCCGGGATCGAAGGCGTGTTCCCCCACATGGGCATAGCGCTCGGTGCCGAGGAGCTTCAGGGCGAGAAAGGAGAGGAAATAGTTCCAGGCCGAAATGCTCTTGCTTTCCGGGAGGCTGGCAGCTCGGACCACCTCGTCGAGGCGAAGTTGAGCCACGAAGGGAGCAAACAAGAACACCCCAGCCCCGGCAGACTCCAGGCGCTGGCCCTCAAGCATGATAAGCTGCACTGGCTCGGAGCGCTCGGGAAGAGCAGCACCTTTGACGGTACGGCCTATTTTGAGTTGGGTCCGGCGGGGAAGCTTGGGGAAGCCCTCTTCGGCCAAGACACGCTCGATGGTTCGTACGGAAATATCTATAGCCTCTTCGCTGAGCAGTTGCGCGATATCGCCAGCGGAAAGATTCTGCCGGCGCCAGGAAACGATTTTCCGTCGGGTCTCGGCACAGACTTTCCGTCGGGGGCTGCTACCTTCGGCGGGCGGTTCGGAGAAGTCAACCTTGCCGTGGCGGAACTGATGCCGCATAACCCGCAGATAGCCAACGCTGAAACCAAAGCGCTCAGCAAGAAGGGTGTCCGGCAGTCGTTCAACGAAGGAGGCCCGCAAGGCTTCGTACCTCCGCTGCCAGTCGGCGATGGGCCGGGTAAAAAAGGTAGCATCTTTCATGCCCGAAGTTATAGCTGATGTCGAATATAATAGTCAAGTTAAAAACTCACAACAGACAAACAAATCAACACATCCAGGGGCGAAGCCAGGTCAAGTGGCCAATCTGTCGATATCGAAAGGCTAGTCCGACAGTCGCAATCGTGGCCCTAAAAGGGGGTTCAGTTTTGATTAGTGTTTTAGATGAACCATAACCGACACAAATAATAACATGGAAAAGAAACACAGCGTACGCTGTGTACTGGAGAAAAAAACGCTCACTCAGGATGTTACCTCAAACCGACGCCGTCTTAGGTGGAGTAGCTGCATTATCCAAAGAAGCGTCCGCGAAAATCGGTGCTGAAGAATTCGAAAAGTGCTTCAAGAGCTGGATTCAGGCTGTGTTTGAAATCGCCAAGTCGCAAATCGTTGCCATTGATGGAAAAACACTGCGTCGCTCCTATGACCGTACTTCCGAGAAAGCGCCTATCCACATGGTCAACGCTTGGTCTCAGGCCAACGGACTTATGCTGGGTCAGGTCAAGACTAGACACAAATCCAACGAGATTACAGCCATCCCTGAACTCCTCAGGATGCTCGAACTCAATGGTTGCATTGTAACCATCGACGCTATGGGCTGCCAGAAAGAGATTGCTTGCCAAATCATTGACCAAAAATCCGATTATGTCTTGGCTCTCAAGGGCAACCAGGGAAATTTGCACGACGACGTACAATTATTCTTCGAAGATGCCCAACAGTGCCAGTTCAAGGATATTGCCCATAACTATCATGAAACGATTGATGGCGACCACGGCCGGATAGAAACTCGCCGCTATTGGACCGTCTCCGATACCGACTGGATCGCAGACAAAGCCAAATGGGCAGGTCTCAATCTAATCGGCATGGTCCAGTCCGAACGCGAAGTCGGAGGCAACACCACTCACGAAACCCGTTACTATATTTCCAGCCTGCCTAATGACGCCAAACGCTTCGCCGAAGCCGTCCGCGGTCATTGAAGCGTAGAAAACAGTGCCCACTGGATTCTCGACATCGCTTTCCGTGAGGACGATTCGCGGGTGCGGGACGACAACGCCGCCGCCAATCTTGCCATAATTCGCCGATTGGCTCTAAGTCTATGCAAACAACAAAAGTCAGCCAAGGTCGGTATCAAGGCCAAACGCAAACATGCAGGCTGGGACAACGATTACCTCCTCAAGCTGCTATATCCTTGAACTATTTCATGCGATTGCCCTAGAAACCGAGAGGGATGACAGGGATACAGATTCTGCGCGTTTTGTTGGGATACAAACAAAATTGATCATGTATGGACATCAGCAGTAATGGTCGGCCCAAAGTTCTTGCCGCCTATGTCTGGGTCCAGACTTTTAAGTTGAACAAAAACTATTCGCATAGTAAACAGAGAGGAAGCTTACACGGAATCTCACGATTCCAACCAGGCAAGAACGCATCCAATAACACGTATTCCGGTATATTATTCCGGATGTTGTTTGAAACACAGTGAGGAATCAAAATGCTTATAGCAGAAAAAGAAAAAAGCTTTTTTCATAGCGTCTCCGATGTCTTGTCAGAGGACATCTATCTCAAGTTGTTTCCCAAACACATTGAAGTGGTTCCTCAACTGACTGAGGTTTATGAACTTGAGCTCGCCTTCTATGAAAGCAGGATGCTTTCTGATGAGGAGATCATTAGAAACGGCGCTTATTTCGCTCGTGTCGGCGATGAGTTTACACGCCATTTTCTTATCTGCAGTGGAGAGCCGGTCCGACTGCCGCACCATTCGTCTTCACGACTACGTTCATTCTTTCGAACAAACCAGTTCAAAACGGGATATGCAACCCACGGTTTATTCCCGTACCGGGGGAAGTTTCATCCCCAGATGATAAAAGGGTTGCTTAACGTGATGGGTTTGAAACCGGGAGATACGGTATTAGATCCAATGATGGGATCGGGGACGGTACTTATTGAAGCATGTCTCATGGGCATAAAGTCGATTGGCGTGGATGCAAGCCCGTTTTGCCACTTTATGGTTCAAGCCAAACTTGACGGGCTGACAGTTCCGCTTTTGCCAATAAGAGCGGCTTTACGTGATTCTGAAAAGCTCTTCGGACATTTTAGATCGCTGGCTGGTGAACCAAAGCAAGGCAGCAAAACACGGCTGGACGCAAAACAAAAGAATCTATTCTTGTTCAGGGAGTCCAGTGCTGAGTACGGTTCCAAATCCCTTATGAATAGTGGTCTGCCCGAGAGCTTTCAAGATGAAAAGGTCTATAACTTCTTACTTCTGGCCTATCTGGACAGTGCAGGATATTCGGAAAGAAGTGACAGAAAACCTCCCTATGAGCAATTCTGTGCTATCCTGGAACGTTATTTGTTTGTGGCGGACAAGATCCAAAAGGTCTTGGCCGGAGCGGAATCGGAACTCGCCGAAGCCATTCCACTTGAAGGGGATGCCCGCAGTTTGAAATTGGAGGATGCTTCTATTGATGGAATACTGTTTTCGCCTCCCTATAGTTTTGCAGTAGACTATCTGGAAAATGATTCGTTTCATCTAGGCTTTATGGGTGTGGAAATCGATAAACTAAGAGAATCTATGGTTGGCCTTCGCGGTAGGACCTTACGGCAAAAATACGACCTGTACAAGGCAGATATGGAAAAGGTAATTTCAGAGTGTGCCCGTGTACTCCGCCCAGGTCGAATATGCACCATCGTAGTCGGGACGAATAATAATCAGTTGAGCAAAATTCTCGGCGTATCTCCTGAGGATGTTCCCGGTATTGATCAGCTTTCGATAGAACTTGGCGGACGCCACGGCTTACGGCCGGTCCGAAAACTCAGCCGCCAGATTACCGGCATGGCTAATACCATGCGTACCGAGTTTATAGTTATGCTGCAGCGACAATAAAACTATTGGAGAGCGCGACCGTCTGTGCCTTTTGGGATTCGAGGCACTGACTTGCTTACCGCATCGTGTTCAATAGCAATAACGGCCAGCAAACCATTTTTGACCTGAAGTGCCCGCCAAAGCGGAAAATACGGTTCCAACTCAGGAAAATTGCCAACCCGGTCCGTGAGGTATCTGTACATATTCCTGGTTGGCAGAATCAGAATCCCCCCGATCAGAAGCTTTTTCAGTATGCCCAGCGCCATTTTGTTTACCGCTCTATGGCTTGAGGAGATATTGCCCGTTTCCCATTCCACGCAGAATAGCTGATTCCCGACTGGATATGTTGCATCCATAGGGCCTGGACGCTTAAGGGTTGCAATATCTATCTGAGTTTCAAGACCCCATCCAAGCGACCCCAGGTGAAGCATGCAAGCATCCTTAATCGGTTTGACACCGTTCCCTTCACCCCGAGCCTTCCCAGACTGATCATGAAGTGTGAACGAGCCGGAATCTGGTGGCCATTGAATATTCTTAATCGCCTGCACAACATGGCCTTCGATCGTTCTCCATTCCTTCGAGGCAGAAAACCCGCCGGCATCGATCAGTCGTTCTATTCGAACAATCTTCATAGGTCATGTTCCCTTCTTTCGCGATGTGGTATCTCGGCAACTCGAACCTCAACGCGGCGCAGGATATCTGCCGGGTTGATTTTGAGGGCATTTGCCAGCCGGAAGATAGCGTTAAGAGACGGGTTCTTCTTTCCTCTCTCCAACAAGCTGATATAGGTCCGGTGGTAACCACTCTCAAACCCAAGTTGCTCCTGCGAGAGGCCGCGTTCCTGACGGATCTCCTGGAGCACTTCGCCAAATGCTTTCTCAAGGGTCACCATTGGGTACTCCGTATTTATAGAGTTGGGCGATGGTATTCCTTTGTAGACTATAGATCTACAGACTATAGTATTCGGGGATTCTTGACGGGATGTTTAAAGGACATTCTCTCTGGCATATCTCGATCTTGGGGTTGGAGGAAGGTCTATTCCTAACCCGGCGAAGCCGGAACCAAAATGGTGTGTGGCCACGTTCATGACTGCACAATATTCGGTTTCTCCCAGAATTCGTGCGTCCAAAGGAACAGAGAACCAGCAGTTAAACCAAAATGGCCGGGCCTGCCTGAGAATTACGTATGGGTAGCTCGTTTCGGAGGCCACATCACAATCGAACTCGATTTCCCATGGCTTCCGGAAAGCATAGGGGACAGGAGGACGCTTTTTTTGGTATCTGAGTAATTATTTTTTTCTATGCTACCGTATGAGGTGTCTTCTTCCTTTTGACCGCAATATAACGTTATGTCGCGAGTTTGATTATGTTTTGAGTTCTATACATCAGCTATCAGATTTAATTCCCGCCTTTTTGTTCCTTCCAGTTTCATGCGCGTAAGCTCCTTACAATTCGTCTAATTATATTATTTCCGCTTGCTTCGTGATTGCATTGTGGGCTATTGCCACCTTTTTGATGCGGAGGTGGTTAT
The DNA here is from genome assembly GCA_043806955.1 of Pseudomonadota bacterium. Lineage (GTDB taxonomy): Bacteria > Desulfobacterota > QYQD01 > QYQD01 > JAZDGK01 > JAZDGK01. The sequence continues at coordinate 5,402 of JAZDGK010000169.1, forward strand.
GGCCGAGGGACTGTGCTGCCATTGCGGGAAGATGTTCGAGTTGAGTCCGAGACACAAGAATCAGGCGTTCTGTAAGGGCCTGTTCAAGAATAACCTGAACATCTTGCATCTCATCTTCGGGCCACCTTTGGCCGCGGCTCAATCGCAAAATCCTCGACGTAGCCCCGCTACGCCTGCGGTTTTGCTCAATTGCCGCAACCAAATCTGATCCAAATCTGAGCGCACTATTGTCCAGTTTATTCTTGAACAGGCCCTAAATCTGAGCGCCTAAAATGCCGGTTTATTTCTGAGCAACCCCTTACCGAGATTTTCTGCAATCTACACCATTCGGGGACGAAGACCAACGGTTTTCCGGCACCGTGCATTGGGTGTGAGGGAGAATGGGGCTTTTCTCTCATGGGCTTTCTTCTGTTTCCGATAAGTTTTTTGTGCGGTAGGAATTTGTTTGATTTTTGGAACCGAAAAGCTGAAAGTAAATACCGGCCTGAACAAGGAGAAGCCTATGCAATGGTACTATGTTCTGGATGGGGATAAAGTCGGTCCGATATCCGAGGACGAAATGCACGACTTGATTGGGGATGGAAAGATAGGACCGAAAACCCTGGTCTGGCACGAAGGTATGGCGCAATGGCAACAACTGTCTGAAGTGCACATCGAGAAATCGGCCGTCATGGAAATGGCGCAGGGGCCAAAGACCGAAGTCTGCAGCGGATGCGGGAAATCTGTGCCTTCCGAGGATATGATCCGTTACGGGGGACGATGGGTATGCGCAAACTGCAAACCCGTGTTGGCCCAGCGACTCATGGAAGGCGCTATGGTGTGGCATGCCGTTCGCTACGCCGGATTCTGGATTCGACTCGGCGCCAAATTGATAGACGGTATTATCCTGGGAATCATGAGTCTTATTCCGGTTCCCCTGATTGGTCTCTTTCTAGACCCTTCGGAACAGTATGCACCGGGAGCTGCTGCCTTGTCCTTCTTAACGGCATACCAGATCGTAATCACGACAGTTCAGGTGGCGATTGGCGCCGGTTTCACGACATTCTTTCTGGGCCGATTCGGTGCGACTCCTGGAAAAATGGCGCTGCGATTAAAAGTGGTTACCGCAGACGGAGGCAAGATTACCTATGGCCGGGCACTGGGCAGGTATTTTGCCGAGTTGGTAAGTGGCTTTACCATGTCAATCGGTTACATCATGGCAGCTTTCACTAGAGAAAAACGTGCGCTTCATGATATGATCTGTTCCACTAGAGTTGTGCGATCATGATTCGGCCGGAGACGCGAGTGGGATTCTTTTTCATCCGATCAATCAGGAATGAATTTATTGTCAAAGTGCATTATCTGCGATAACCGTGTCTCGCCAATTGCTTCAGTCTGGGGCAGTCGCGTAAGATGCCTTCATTGCGGGGCCGACATACGTTTTTTCCCTGCCGTGTCTGGGTCCGGGTCATCAACAGCATCGGGCGAAAAATCGACCGAGACTGAAGCTGCGTGTTTTTATCACCCAGGGAAGAGGGCCGACATCATATGTGAAAGATGTGGCCGGTTCTTATGCAGTCTTTGTGACATGGACCTGAACGGCCGGCACCTCTGCCCTTTGTGTGTCGAAACCGGGCAGGAAAAGAAGACGCTGAAGTGCCTGGATAACTACCGCGTTTTGTATGACAGGGTTGCTTTGGCCCTGGCCGTCGCCCCCTTGCTTGTGTTCTGGCTGACGGTTTTGACTGCGCCCATGGCGCTTTACGTTACGGTCCGATACTGGAAGGCGGCCCCCAGTATACTTCGGGGTTCCAAAGTGAGATTTGTCATAGCTGCCGTATTCTCGCTCATCGAGATCGGGGGATGGGCGACTCTGCTTCTGCTCTGCCTGTAGTCGCGCAACCGTTCACTGTTCACAGTTCCAAGTTTAACCGTGAACTCTGAACCGTGAACCTGGGACCCTGAACCTGAGTAGCTACTGTTTTTACGGACAACGGTGAACGGTTACGTATTTGGTGGTGTGTAGCAAGGATGGGTAAGCGCGAAAAAGAGTACGAGAGAATTCCCGGCAAGGGGAAAAAGTTCATCGGGAAGCATACGCTCTGGATGGGCAAAGACCATCTGTTGTATGTGGAGTTTACAGGCTTTTCTGAAACATACAAGCGCTTCTACTTTAAGGACATCCGGGCAATTGCTACTCACGATACTTCCCGCCGGAAGACCTGGAGTATTGTCTGGGGCTCTTTGACCATAGTCGCTCTTCTCCTTTCGATTCCCGCAGTATCGGGGTACTGGATAATTCCGCTCTGGATAGTGTCCTGGCCGGCCCCTTTATTATTGCTCATCAACTGGCTTCGCGGTCCCACATGCCGGTGCGTCTTAAGCACGGCTGTGACAAGGCAGGAATTGCCCTCGCTCCATCGGTTGCGTACCGCCCGAAAGGCCTTGAATATGGTGATACCCAAAATCGAAGAGGCCCAGAGGGACATTGTCGCTGAAGCTTTCAAGCCCGGTCCGCGGATCGCGATCTTACCGGAAAGCGGTCAGGAAGATCCGGCAAGAACCATGGGCGGCGCCTTTTTTCATCCCACTGTGAAAAGGGAGGCGGCCCGCGAGCCTTCCAAAGTGTACGTCATTCTCTTTGCCCTCCTCATAGTATATGGCCTGCTAAGCACGATAGATCTCTTTTTCAGCCACGCAATCCTTTCCGTTCCGGGCATCATCCTGCTCGGCGGCTCATTGGTTTCGGGCATCATCGCCGTGGCCAGGCAACTTGAAGAGAATGTGAAAGAGGCCGTTCGGAGCTTGACCTGGATAGCCTTGGCATGTATATCGCTGGATTTCATAATAGGGTATTTCACTTTTATGCACCTGGTGATGAAGCACCCAAAACTTGCACATAATCATTGGGCGCTGCTCATGCTCGTAGCAGACGCGTCACCGTTTGATTCCGGCTTTTCCCTGGGGTATCATATCTTCTCGGTTTTGTTTTCTCTCGTTCTGGGTTCCACGGGTCTGCTTCTGGGAAAAGCGTCACTGCGCAAGGCTCCAGGCCCGGCCCCGGCCGGTCCTCCCCCTGTCCCGGCGCTCCCTCCCCCAATCCCAAAATCGGTTACAGGCAATCAGCCGGATCCCGGTCTGGAAACAGAAGAACAAGGCCCTCGCGATCCGTTCTCCCGGGAGAACGGGTAGTGGATAGCGAAAACAGCCGGGAGGGCTGTGCCAGGCTTGCGGACAAGCGCTGTTTCCATCACGGTTCCAGGGAGGCGGCAGCCCGATGCCCCTGCTGCGAGCGCTACTATTGCCGGGAATGCATAACGGAACATGAGGACAGGGTGGTCTGTGCGACATGCCTCAAGGCTCTTGCCGGGAAACCGTCGAAAAAGCGATTCCGTCTGGGAACCGTGGCAGGGATCGCGCAAGTTGCGACAGGTGTTTTCACATTGTGGATCCTTTTCTACTATCTCGGGCAGGCTCTGTTGCATTTGCCTGTTTCCTTTCATGAAGGCAAGATTTGGCAATGATAACTTTGTACCGCAAAGACACAGAGATCGCAGCGCGGCAAAGCCGCAAACAAAAGATTTCACCACGAAGGACACGAAGACAAGAAGAATTGTTTTTATCTCTGCCGTGGTAACAGTTGGTTATTTTGATGAAACCAATCTTTTCTTCGTGTTCTTCGTGGTAAATACAGAGTGCCACCGGGCAAAAAATTGATGCAGATCGAATCAAGAACAGGCCTCCGTTCCAAAGGAGCCATAGAGATCATTGAAGAGGCCGTTCAGCTCATCCGGCTCTTACCGGCCGCCATCTTTGCTTATTATTATGCCGGGAGCCTGCCTTTCATTCTGGGCCTCATCTATTTCTGGGCCGACATGAGCCGCAGCGCTCCGGATGATGGTTATTGTGCGGCCGGTGCGTTGGGTCTTTCCGTACTGTTCATCTGGATGAAGTGCTGGCAGTCGGTTTTTGCCTCCGAAGTAAGAGGTCGCCTGGGGGGAGAGCCCCCTCCCCGTTGGACTGCCGGGCGCATAGGACACCTGGTTTCCGCACAGAGCGCGGTTCAACCTTTTGGTTTGATAGCCTTGCCCGTAGCGTCATTCATTGTGCTTCCTTTCGGCTGGGTCTATGCCTTCTTCCAGAGCGTCACGGTCCTTGGCTGCCAGGAAAGCGGCAGTCTAAGGGCGATGTTTCAAAAGGCGCGTCATGAATCATGCGCCTGGCCAAGGGAAAACCACTTCCTGCTTTTTTATTTCAGCCTCTTCGGAATCGTTGTATTCCTCAATATTGCCACGATCATACTCTGTCTACCCTGGCTTTTGAAAACACTCTTCGGGATGGAAACGGTATTCACACGAAGCTTCTGGGGTATGCTGAACACCACCTTTCTCGTCATAACCGCTGCGTTGACCTATCTCTGTATGGACCCTCTGATCAAGACGGTTTATGTTTTAAGATCCTTCTACAGTGATTCCATTGAATCAGGTGCGGATCTAAAGGCGGAGCTCAACTCTTTTAAATTCGTAAGAAGACTCGCATCGGGAATGCTCATGTTCTGGCTGATCGCGGGCGGTCCCTTCGATCCGGGTAATGCCGCTGCAGAAACGAACATGAATGCGGGACCGGTTTCGATGGCGGATGCCGGGATGCCGGTATCGCCCGAAGAACTTGACCGGTCCATTTCGGAAATCATATCCCGCCGGGAGTATTCCTGGCGGATACCTCGCAAAGAGCCGGTTCCGGAAGAAAGAAAAGGGGCGCTTTACGCATTTGTGGCCTGGCTTGCCGATATCACCAAGACCTGCCTGGAAACCGTCGCCGGGTGGTTGGCGGCTCTGGCGAAATGGCTTGGAGAGATTCTGGACGGTTTGTTTCCGGACCGGGCTTTGAATAAGTCCGGAACCGGCCGGACCGGATTTCTAAAAGGGGTCATTTGGGCGCTTCTGGCTATCCTTCTCGGTTTGCTTGCGGCACTGTTCGGAAGCGCCTGGAAAAAGCGGTTGAGAAGGCGGACAACGCAGACGAGTGGAATACCTTCAAATTCAGAGACGGCGGATCTCTCTGACGATCGTCTTACCGCTGATCAGAAATCGCTGGACGCCTGGCTCGCCCTGTCCGGGGAACTCGTACAGAAGGGAGATTTCCGTCCGGCACTGCGCGCCTTGTATCTGGCCAGTCTGGTGTTCCTGGCCGAGCACAGTGTGATAACCATCGCCCGGTTCAAATCAAACCGCGACTATAAGCTCGAACTGCAGCGGAAATCGCATGCCCGGCCGGAATTGATAAAGGCATTTTCGTTGAACATTGATCTGTTTGATCGTTCCTGGTACGGGAATCAAACCGTGACAGGTGAGGAAATAGAAGAATTTAGAGAAAATCAGAAAAGGATTGCCGGCTGCCTTGCAAAATAGAAAAGGTCCGATCATAGTCCTCACAGTCCTTTGTGTGGCGTTTATACTCGGTACGATGCACGTCCTTCGCCTGCGTTTCGAGGCAGGAGACATATATCCACCGTACTCATCTCTTCGCGCGGACCCACTGGGGACGAAAGCTCTTTACGAAAGCATAGACGGTCTCGACACGCTGGCGACCGAACGAAACTATCGTTCGTTTGCCCGGTTTGGGGCACGCAAAGATGCTACTCTTCTCTTTCTGGGCCTGCATCCTGCCCGGCTGGATGACGTCTGGGGCGAGTCGGTTCGGAATATCGAGAGCTTTGTTTCCAGGGGGGGCAGGCTGGTTATCGCATTTTTTCCGGTATTGACAGGCTTGCACGATGGAGTCGGGGCTTGAGTGCGGAAAGACCCCGCAGGCGCGGGGCTTAAGCAATCCGGGAGAAAGAAACCTGTGTGTGACAGAAAGGGACCTCCGAAGGATCATGATTTGTTTCAGCCGGCCAGGCGCTGGGGATTTCAGGTCGCATGCCGCAAAGAGCCTTATCCCGAGAAGAGTACGCCGGCTGCTGTTTTCCATGGAACGGGAGCCGGCCCTTCAAGGTCTGTGGTTCCGTGGCACGGCAATTTATACTTTGAGAAGCTTGGCCGGGAGTGGAACGTGATTTCGTCCGCGCGCGGATTGCCCGTAGTGGTCGAACGGCGCTTCGGGAATGGGACAATCGTTCTCTGTGGAGATCCATTCTTGCTGAGCAACGAGGCCATGAGCCGGGAAAGGCACCCGGAATTGCTCGTCTGGCTCATCGGGAAAGGCACTCGGGTAATCTTCGACGAGACCCATCTCGGCGTTCACGAAAACCCCGGGATAGCCTTACTCGCCCGCAAGTATCGTTTGCACGGTTTCTTTGCCGGCCTCTTGCTCCTGGCAGGGCTTTTTGTCTGGAAGAATTCGAGCAGCTTTGTGCCTGCGTATGGGACGGAGGGCCATTCAGTGGTCGAGCTGTCTGCGAAGAGAGATTATGCTGAAGGGTTGGTCAACCTCCTGCGAAGGAATATTTCGCCACGCCATCTCCTTTCGATCTCTGTGCAGGAATGGAGAAAGACTGCCGGCCCGGATCAGAAGGATATGGCGGAAAAATTGGGCCGGGCAGAGATTATTCTGAAAGAGGACGGTGCGGCAGGCGCCGGAGAAAATGCCATTGTCGAAAGATACCGGGCCATAAGCCGCATATTGAATAAACGGCAGCGGCTCATGTAACTGTTTACCGTTCACTGTTGACCGTTCACCGAAAAAGTCGTTTCGCAGCAACAACAGTGGCCGAATGATACTCCATACTTTTGTGGTTCTTAGGATGCGTTACGAAATAACTGTGACATCTTGCTAGTCTTTTGGGCCGTATTCTGCGTTGCTTAAGGGTTAGTATCCGTTGACCGTTGACCGTTCACCGAAAAGGATGTTTCTTGGGCTTCTCACGCCTGACAGTTAACGGAGAATACGATCACCGTTGACTGTTCGGAGAAAAAAGGCTTTTCAGGTTCTTACGGTCAACGGTGAACGGATAACGGTGAACGATTACCAAACAACTATTCAGGACGACGCCATGAAAGCAGAACACTTATTAGCCCTTCTGGATCGAGCCAGACAGGAAATCTCGAAAGTAATCATCGGACAGGTCGAGGTCATAGACAAAGCCCTGATCGCCATTTTTACCGGAAACCATGCGCTCATTGAAGGCGTGCCCGGTGTGGGAAAGACACTCCTCGTGAGGACGCTGGCCCATGTTCTCGGGTGCGACTTCTCGCGAATCCAGTTCACCCCCGATCTCATGCCTGCGGATATAACCGGCACGAATGTATTCAATATGCAGAGGAACGAGTTCACGCTGGTGAATGGTCCTGTCTTTACAACATTTCTTCTCGCTGATGAGATTAATCGAGCGCCGGCCAAGACTCAGGCGGCCCTGCTGCAGGCCATGCAGGAGCGTTCGGTAACCATTGACAGGCAGACGTATTCCCTTTCTCCGCTCTTCACGGTTTTCGCCACCCAGAATCCGATAGAGTACGAAGGGACTTATCCGTTGCCCGAGGCACAGAAAGACAGGTTTATGCTTAAGATAAGCATGGATTGTCCGGTAAGGGATGAGGAGCTGATGCTGGCTAAACGGACACTGGGGAGGGAGTCCCCTGAAGCCACCCTGGCAAACGGTGCAGTACAGGCAGTCATTACCGCAGATGATCTCTTTGAATCGCGAAGAGCGCTCGAAGAGGTTCTCGTGCGAGAGGAGTTGATTGCCTACATCCTTGACATAGTCCGTGCTACCCGCCGGCACCGGAGCATACTGGTGGGCGCCGGACCGAGGGCCACGCAGGCACTTCTTCTCGCGAGCCGCGCCTCCGGAACTCTGGCAGGCCGGGGTTTCGTCACGCCCGACGATATAAAAGCCATGGCCCATTCCGTATTGGAACACAGATTGATACTACGACCGGAATACGAAATCGAAGGCCTCACGGTTTCCGAGGTAATTGAGGGTATTCTTAAGGACATTGCCGTTCCGAGATGATAGTGCCACAAAGAAGACTCCTCGTATCTGTCGGTCTGGTCGTTCTGCCTCTGGCGGCCATAGGGGGACTGGTATCCGGGGCGGCAGTTCCGGCGGGAATTGTGGTCGCGGGCTTGTTTTTACTGGTGCTGGTAGACGCGGCTGCGGCCTGCCGGACCCTTGACGGCCTCGAAGTCGAATCACCGGGAGTGGTTCGCCTTTATAAAGGCCGCGAGGGTGAAATTGAGATTCGCCTCCGTAATTCCCGGCCAAATAACAGACCTGTAAGGCTCGGCCTGTCATTACCCCCTCACTTCCAATCATCTCACGAATTCCTGACCGCCCGGATGAACAAAATGGAATCACTTCGCCTCAACTGGCCTTGTACAGCCGGACGGAGGGGCCGTTACTTTCTTGACAGATGTTACCTGGAATCGAGCTCCCCGGCAGGTTTCTGGAGCGGTCGCGGCGCCCGGCCCCTCGATACCGAGATCAGGGTATACCCCAACCTTCTGAACGAGCGCAAAGGCCTGGCCGCCTTCTTTCTCAACAGGAACTGGTATGGCCTGCATGCCCAGCGTCCGGTCGGCAAGGGAAAAGAGTTCGAAAAACTGAGGGATTACGCCCCGGGTGACAGCTACGAGGATATCTACTGGAAAACAACAGCGAAAAGGGGCCGGCCGGTCACGAAGCTTTTTCAGATCGAACGGACGCAGGAGGTCTATCTGGTCATAGACGGCTCCAGGCTGAGTGCGAAGCCGATAAGCCTCATTGCCACGGGGAAAGGCACGAATCTTCATCAACCCGAAACCGGCGCCGGCGAGACCGTCCTGGAACGGTTCATAACCGCCACGCTCATTATGGCCCTGGCCGCGCAAAAACAGGGGGATCATTTTGGCATCGTCTCCTTTGCAGACAGGGTGGATCATTTCGTGCGGGCCGGAAACGGCAGAAACCATTTCTCCACGTGCCGGGACATACTCTTCACTTTGGAGCCACAGATAGTTGCCCCTGATTTCGGCGATCTCTTCTCCTTTATCGGCACCCGGATGAGACGGCGGGCACTGCTTATCATCTTGACCAGTCTGGATGACCCGGCGCTCTCCGAAGACTTCGTACGGAATATAGACTTGATCTGCCGAAGGCATGTCGTGCTCGTAAACATGCTGAGGCCGCGGTTTGCAAGACCGCTGTTTTCCGGTCCCGATGTAAATTCCCTTGACGATCTTTATAGATCATTGGGAGGCCATATACAGTGGTCTGAACTCCAGGAAAGAGAAAGAGTGCTGCGAAAACGAGGAGTCGGATTAACACTCCTCGATAACGAACGGATGTGCCCGGAGCTTGTTTCCAAGTATATGGAAGTGAAGCAGAGACAAATACTATGAAAGACAGCCTTCAGCTATCAGCTTTCAGCTTTCAGCTAGGGACTGAAGGCTCCAATAACGATGGATTCGTAAAAAGTCGTCACTCCGGTGAACCCCGGATCGAAGTCCGGGGCAGGCACCGGAGTCCAGGCTCTTTGTAACTACTTGAATAGACTGGATTCCGGCTTCCGCCGGAATGACAAGAAGCAACTCTTTCCGGCTTTTTACGAGACCATCAATAATGCGTTAAGGCTGATAGCTTCTTTATGATCATAAGCCTGGAAAAATTCGTGAATGCGGAGCGGCCTTTCTGGACCGAACTGGAGACGGTTCTGGGAAAGATGGAAGGCGACCCGCTTCATACCATGAGTCTCAAGGAGATCAGGCGGTTTCATTACCTCTATCAGCGAACGTCGTCCGACCTGGCCTGGATTACAACCTTTGCATCCGAGTCGGAGATCCGGAAGTACCTCGAATCGATTGTCTCCAGGGCATACAGCGAGGTACACGAAACCAGAGAGAAAAGGGGGGGTCTGCCCAACCTGCGCAAATGGATCTTCCGGACCTTTCCTCATGTTGTAAGAAGCCATATCCGGATACTCTGGGTTGCGGTTGCCGTCATGACGGCAGGGGTCGTATTCGGGGGGCTGGCAATATCACTCGATCCGGAATCGCGAGAGGTGCTCCTTCCTTTTGCTCATCTCATGTCAGACCCCTCGGAGCGGGTAGCCCGTGAAGAAGGAAGGGCCCCTGAGTCGCAGGCGCCTCAGGAAGACAGGAAGGATAAGCAGATGGAAGGGGGCGCCACCTTCTCGGCCTTTCTGGTGCAGCACAATACCCGGGTCTCGATTTTCCTCCTGGCCTTGGGCATGACCTGGGGAGTCGGTACGATCATAATGCTTTTTTACAATGGAGTGATTCTTGGTGCGGTTATTGTGGACTACGTGCTGGCAGGGGAATCCGAGTTTCTGGCGGGTTGGCTTCTCCCGCACGGCGCCCTGGAGATCCCGGCCGTGCTTCTTGCGGGGCAGGCCGGATTGCTGCTTGGGAGTGCACTTATCGGCTGGGGAAAACCGCTCTCTCTAAGAGACCGGCTGAAAGAGATCTCAAAAGATCTCGTGACCCTCATCGCCGGGGTAGCCTTAATGCTGATCTGGGCGGGCTTGGTCGAGGCATTTCTCTCACAATGCCACGAGCCGGCAATACCGTACCCCCTAAAGATCGGCTTCGGCCTTGCCGAGGTCTTATATCTTCTGTGGTTCTTCGGTCTTTCAGGCAGAGATGACGGGTTACGTAACGTGAAGGGAAAATGCACCTGGATATCGGAACGCAAAAAACGAACACTATCCTGATCAGGACTCCCGAAGGGATTACGTTCCCTCTGCTCCTGGCTGGACCGGTCACGAGATTTCTTGCCTGGGCCATCGATCTCGCCTGCATTTGGGCTGTCTGGACTGCAATTGCCGGCCTTCTGAAGATCCTGCATTTTGTCAGTCCCGATTTTTCGACCGCTGTCGGCATCATCTTCTATTTCATAGTATCCATTGGATACAGCATTTTTTTTGAGTGGCGCTGGCGCGGTCAGACCATAGGCAAACGTTTGCTGCGCTTGCGCGTCATGGATGAGCGCGGCCTTCAACTGCACTTCGTTCAGATCGTTATCCGCAACCTGCTGCGCCCGATTGACAGTCTGCCGTTGCTCTATTCCGTGGGTGGTCTTGCGTGCCTTCTGACCCGGTGCGGGCAGCGTCTTGGCGATATTGCCGCAGGAAGCATCGTGATCAGAACCCCCCAGACGACTGAACCGAATCTGGACCAGATCCTTTCCTCGAAATTCAATTGCCTTCGCGAGTACCCCCATCTGGCGGCACGTCTCCGGCAACTGGCATCACGCCGGGAGGCTTCCATTGCCTTGCAGGCCCTCCTTCGCCGGGATGAGCTAAACCCGCAGGCCAGGGTAGATCTCTTTGAGAAACTTGCAGCGCATTTTCGATCCCTGGCGCCTTTTCCGCAGGAAGCGACAGAGGGTATCCCGGACGAACAGTACGTGCGAAATGTGGTCGATGTACTCTTTCGAACAGACCTTCCGCGAAGATAAGCCCCACAGAGACAGGTTCGAAAACGTCGCAAATCCTGCCGGCCATGTTCTGTTGGGTTTCGTGACCTCAACCCAACCTACATGCTGTTGCTGGAGCTGGTTCCAGGTTCACGGTTCAGGGTTCACGGTTAAACTTGGAACTGTGAACCGTGAACTCAGAACCATCAAGTTCGTAGATCGTAGGTTGGGTTGAGTGGAGCGAAACCCAACAATCAGAGGCGATATCTTTTAAACAACTAGGAGTCTGTCGGACTCAGGCCTGGTTTATTCCCGACAGCCTCCATGTGTTGTTGCCTGTGTCCCTGCAGACCGTCCAGTACTCTTCGAATTTGACAGGGTCGGTCTTGCTGCCTTCCACAATCGCACCACTCGTGTCATCGGTCGTATAATCCAGGAGATTTGCAGAAAACAGGACCGTAATAAAATCCTGTCCTGCCTCTTGCCATGCCTCTGTTATTTCGACTTTTCGGACGGCAATGTTTTCGAGGTGATTCGTTTTCTTTTCACGAATAAGATCGTCCAGATCCTTTTGAAGAAGGTCCTGCATATTCTCGGTCAGGCAGGGACGCGCACCGGGTAGATCCTTATTCATCCAGGCTGCCTGCACCTTAAAGAAAAGATCCATTACATTTTCTCTAAACCGCTCCTCATTGAAAGCCGGATCCGTCCGGGCTATCGAGGTCAGACCATTGTCTCCTTCCCCATGAGCGCCCGAAGACTCGTCATCGGGATACTGATACTGTGGCGAACAACTGGAACCATCATGCGCATACTCTCGTTTCTTTCTGAACATTCTAAAAACACCGTAACCGACTGCTCCAAACAGAACGATCTCAAGGAGGCCGATTCCGCTTCCCCCAAGACCGCCGCCCATGCGTCCCAAAAGCATACCGCCGAGCATACCGCCCAGCATGCCGCCAAAGATTCCGCTGCCGAAGTTACGAAAAAAGCCACCGCCGGGCTGGCCGGGGCCACCCGGATAAGGTCGTTCTTCCCGTGTGCCGGGACGGGACCAGCCCTGATTGGGAGAGGATGACCGTCCGGGCATGGAAAAGGAACGCGATCCCCGGCCCCCCATCGAACCTCCACGTCCGAACCTGGCAAATGCATTGGTTTCCAGAATACTCGCCCAGAGAATAAGTAATACTGCGAAGAATAGCACCGATCTGGCTCTTATGAGTCTGCACTTCATTTTTTTCTCCTCAAAAGACAGTGTTGCCTCATGTTGTAACAGGCACGGATGAGTCCTTCAGTTTTCATCCAGACAAGAACACAAAGGCCGTCTTAAGCTGACAGGTGCGTGCCGGCCACTGAAAGCTTCCGGATAGATCTTTTTAGCAGAAAAGCTAATCTCCTGCCAGAAGAAACGGAATGCCCGTGATCTCTCCCTGTGTTGTACTCTGTGTGAAAACCATTACCACAGTGGAAGTATTGTTCCTCAGAAAGTGGAACTTCGATACCAAATGCGCAATCATTTGCCCACTGCCCAGGCTGTATGATAATCGTACGTCAGCCTGTGCGACAGTAATACACAGGATATGCAAGCTATAGACTTTCAGATAATGTTTTTGGGAAGGCAGCAGGGAGGGGATAGTACCTGTTCGTACATCCCCGACCGATAACGCACCCAAAAACTTTATCTGGAAGTCTATAATTGATGAGTTCGTAAAAAGTCGTCACTCCGGTGAAAACCGGAGTCCAGCTCCCCCGTAACTACCTGAATAGACTGGATTCCGGCTTCCGCCGGAATGACAAAAAGCAGTACTTTTCGACTTTATACGAAGTCATCATAATTAGTTGGTCTTTATCCGGAGTCTGCTGCCTCCGGATTCAATCCCTCATCCGTTCCCCCTCCGGCGGATCGGCCAACAACTCAAGACACAACAACATGTTAAGCTGACTGCCGGCAACTGATTGGTCCATCCGGAGACCTTGGGTGTCCCTGTGGCAACCGGCTGAGCCTTCCGGTGTGTGACAAATTGGCCAAAGATCAAATGGGTATCTCTTTAATATGACTGAACGTTCATTTAGCATTGGTTACAAATGCGCGCCGATTGCGGGAAAATGCCGGACACGGGGCCTTCTACCGGCATGAAAATTGCTCCAAGTCATATACAGGACAAACTAATACTTATCGGCATTTGTGAGAATTTACTTGAAGGGACTGCCGCCGGCATGATGAGAGAAGAGGAACTCAGTCTGAAAGACCATTATGGAACCGGCGGAAAGAAAGAACACCGGCAATACTGCCCGGACGCCTGTCGGACTTATCATGGTCTACCGCAAGAAGCGGCAGGACGTGACGATGTTTTGTGTCCGGCAGACTCCTGGACTAGATTTTCTGCGGCCGGCCGCTTCGGAGGCCCTCCGATCGGGAAAGGCCTTCCCATGACTCGCATGATGGGAACCGATAATCACGCCTTTTCAATCGGCAAGGATCGGAAGAACCCGGCTTGCCCTTCAGAAGATATGGAAGGAGGTGATGACTGTTGGATTTCCCCAGGTTGGTCAACCGATAAGGTGGCCGGTACAACACATCAGAAGGTGATAGGACGGTGACGATTGGATGACATCACTGAACGGAAATGGATATGGAAGTCTGAGAGCTGTTTTGCACTATCAACTGAGACCATAAGCTGACTCTCGGGGAAAACGTCAGAAGTTGAGAATTGTTCAGACAGTTCCCACCGGTCCTATGACCTTCGTTTCCTGCGAGAGGAGAGGATCATTGATGGAAGAACCAGAAGGTGTATCAAGCAAGAGAAGAATTCTCAAGTCGGGGCTCTTTTTGCTTTCGTGTTCGTTGTTTCTGAGTCTCATGATTACCGGAGCCGCGTGGGCCGTATTGAATGATGCGGCAATATACCGCCCGAACGTCGATGGCGCCATGACCAGTGCAGAGCAGGAAGCGTGCTCGTTTTACATTAACTATAACATCAGCCCGGCTTCAAAAGTTGAATTTGCCGGATGTGGTCAGGAGACAATTGATTCACTGGTTGCCTGGATGAACAGCCGGATGCAGGACGGGAAATCCGACTTGCTGCTGATTATTGATATGTGTCCGGCGGCAGTCTTCCAGGGACAGACGGACGGATCGCTTGCCGAGCAGTGGATGGAAAGCGGCAACATGCTTATCTGGACGGGATCTGAGCCGTTCGCCAAGTATGTTGATGTAAGCGGAATGATTCTTGAGGACGGAGCAGGGGCGGAAGGCGCAAACAAGGTGCTGGATATCTCCACTTCCGGCCTTTGCCGGGGCGGCGGTCTTCAGGAAGGGACGACTGCGGTCAGGGATTATCTTCCCGATTACGGGCCTGATCATCCTGAAGCGCCTAAGCCTGTAAACATAGAATACACTGATGGGGATTATCATATCAGCGAGTTCAGGGCATACAATGCCTGCAATGCGCTGAAATATGACCAACTGCTCATCGATGCCCTGAGCTCGGATTGGAAT
>JAZDGK010000170.1:0-25537 GCA_043806955.1 Pseudomonadota bacterium
CAGCCATGACAGAGCTCCGGGAAAGTGAGGACGAAATCCTTCAATACGGCAATTGCATTAAACTGACAAATCTCGGCGCATCGGCCGCAATAGTTGCATTTTGCAGAGTCTATTTCCGGAACAAAAGTATGGACTATTTGAGTCTCATCAAAACCAGGTTTAAGGAAAAGATGGGCATTCGGCTCTTCAACATCGCAGTCAAGAAAAACGACCTCCTCTTCCAGTGCCAGGGCCAAATTCACGGCAACCGTGGTCTTCCCTGTGCCGCCTTTGCCGCTGGCTATGCAAACAATCATTGGAACTTATCCTCGTTGGTTTTGAACGTAGATAATTCGTTTCTTCGGGTTAACGCTGTAAATCTGCGTATGGCTGCGTCCATACTTCTCTTACCGCAGTCGTAGGGTGGGCTTTGCCCGCCATCTTTGCTTTGGCCTTTTCGGGCAGGCATTCCGGTGGGCAGAGCCCACCCTACAAGTATGTCGATTCTGGGTGCTCATTTGTGTAAGGCTGTACTCAGTTATTGTGCGGGAGCCACAGGCTCCAACCTTGATGGATTCGTAAGAAGTCGGCGCCCCGGTGAACCCCGGATCGAAGTCCGGGGCAGGCACCGGAGTCCAGGAGTTCTGTAACTACTTGAATAGACTGGATTCCGGCTTCCGCCGGAATGACAAAAAGCAGATTCTTCCGACTTCTTTTCGAAACCATCAACCTTGGCACGTGGATCTCAGCATATGAACGCAGGTGGTCCGCCTTTCCAGTAATCCCATCAGACTGCGTCGGATCTTGGTTACCGGTCAGTATAGGGTGTTTTCACGAATTTTGGGTCATTGAGATTATTTTGTTCCCTATCGCTTCAAATGCCTTGCCGGTCGGACTGTCTTCCGGGGCTGATATGAACGGCTTTCCCGAATCGCCGGCAAGAGCCACAACGGAATCAACCGGTATCCTGCCAAGGAAAGCTATTCCCATGTCCCCGGCCATCCTTTCACCGCCGCCTGTGCCGAACAATGGAACGTCGCATCCGCAACACGGACACTTCTGCCCGCTCATGTTTTCCACCAGCCCCAGTATCTGCATTTGTATGTGTCCGCAGAAACTTATGGACTTCCGGACGTCCGCAAGCGAGATTTCCTGAGGGGTAGTCACAATGACCGCTTTTGCCTGCGGCATTATTTGAGCTACGGTCATCGGCTCGTCTCCGGTCCCCGGGGGAGCATCAATAACGAGGTAATCCAGATCCCCCCAGTCTACATCCGACATGAATTGGCGTATGGCCGAAATCTTCAGCGGCCCCCGCCAGATGACGGCCTGATCCTTATCGGGCATGACCGATTCGATCGATAGAATCTTGAGATTGTCCGAATATCTCACCGGGCCGACCCGATGACCGGGAAGGTCTTCGGGCGGGGCATCGACTCCCAGCATACGCGGGATATTCGGCCCGTGCAGGTCCACGTCCAGGAGGCCCACTTTGTATCCATGCCTGCTGAGAAAGACGGCAAGGTTCACTGCTACGGTGCTCTTACCGACCCCGCCTTTTCCACTCATCACGAGCAAGACATGTTTAATCTTTTCCAGGGAGCCCTTAATCATCTCGTCCTGCATGTCCAGGGCTGCATCTCGTGCCGCGTTACAACTGAAACCTTCGTTTTCCGTCATATTTGCTCACCTTTGAGCCTCTTGCAAAACGTCCTCTTTTGCCCAATCTCTGCGTCAGGCTCAGATTCTAATCCTCACCAGGCTGGGAAGCTAGGAAGCCGGGAGGCCGGAAAGCCGGAAACCTGAATCGTTGGGGTTGGCTCGCAGCCTTCCGGCTTCCCAGCGTCCCAGCCTTCAAGCCTTCCAGCCTTTGCCGGTTAAAACCTTCGCCTTCCTTGACCTTGGACAAAATTGAACATTTTGCAAGAGGCTCTGTTGAATTCGCAATTTATGGTCGGGACGAGAGGATTTGAACCTCCGGCCCCCTGAACCCCATTCAGGTGCGCTACCAGGCTGCGCCACGTCCCGACTCTTAAGTTCTATTTAACATCCGAGATCCAGGGTGTCAAGCGTGGCGTTCTCATCGGGTGCAAGTAGAGGTGGGACTGGGCTGATAGCAGTGCTGTTGAATTAGGTCAGCGTCGAGAAAACATCCCGTGTGGCACAGCCGCCTCCGGCTGTGAAATCAGGCCCGGTTCACAGCCGAGGGCGGCTGTGCCACACAACCCTGCCCAGAATCTATGGGGGAAGGGAACTTGGCATCAAGTCCCACTTCCACTTGCACCCGTTCTCATCCGAGAAAGCTGTCTTCGGATGAGCGCCTTCCCCTGTCAACTCCCAGTCGTCAGCAAGCTCCAAGAATTTCTGGTTTGTCTCTGTGCCTTCGTCTCCTTCCTGTGAGCCCCTTCCCAAGCAAGATCCGTAATGCCGCATTGGAGGAATTATGTTATAGTGAGGTAAAACTATCGCATTATTAAGTACTTTTGTAATGAAAACTGAAGAAGGACATATAGCTGTCCGGGGCGCCCGGCAGAACAATCTCAAGGGCTTTGACCTCGATATACCCCTCAACCGTCTTATCCTGGTAACGGGGGTCAGCGGCTCGGGGAAATCCAGCCTGGCCTTCGGCACGCTCTATGCCGAAGGCCAGAGGCGGTATGTAGAGACCTTCTCGCCCTATGCGCGCCAGTTTATGGATCGCATGGATAAGCCGCACGTTGATAAAATAGAGGGCATACCTCCAGCCATAGCGATTGAGCAGGGAAATAAAGTCAGAAGTTCACGATCTACTGTAGGAACTATTACGGAGGTAACTGATTTCGCGAAGTTACTGTTTGCCAGGACAGGCGAGCTCCATTGCCGAAAGTGCTCCCGGAAAGTGGTCCGAGACACTCCGGACACTATCTGGGAGGCCCTGACCGAGGAGGAATCGGGCAGCCGCATGATCCTTGCCTTTCCCTATGTCCGGGGAGAGGCCAATCCGGAGATAGTCAGAAAAGAACTCCTTCGTCTCGGTTTTTCCCGGGTACTCGAGGAAGATATCGTAGTCGACGTACAGGAAAGCGGCCTGAATTCCGAGGAAATTCTCATTGTTGCAGACCGTTTTATCCTCAAGTCTGAAGACCGGACAAGAATTCTTGATTCGATAGAACAGGGGTTGAGGTTTGGAAACGGCCGGGTGGTTGTGAGGATTCCAGGGGCAAGAACCCGTCTTTTCAGTACGGGTCTCCACTGTCCCTACTGCGATATTTCCTACAAAGACCCCCTGCCGAGTCTTTTCTCTTTTAACAGCCCGCTCGGGGCCTGCGAGACCTGCCGCGGGTTCGGGCGCATTATTGATATCGATCTCGATCAGGTGATACCTGATGCGTACATGTCTTTGGAAGAAGGTGCGATAAAACCCTGGGGTGCGGAGCGGGAAGAGTACTCGGATCTTTTGGAGTTCTGTCGCAAACAGCATATACCCACGGACATTCCTTTCAGAGAATTAACAGGGGAGCAGAAGACAGGGATCATCAGCGGGACGAAAGACTTCTACGGCGTTAAGGGATTCTTCAAATGGCTCGAGGGAAAGAGCTACAAAATGCATGTGCGCATCTTCCTCTCCCACTACCGGGGCTATTTTACCTGTCCGGAATGTAATGGCACAAGATTCAAACACGAGTCGCTCCTTTACAGAATCAAAGGCTTGAACATAGCCGAGATATACTCGCTTTCCATTGCCGGGGCCCTCGAGTTCTTCAAATCGCTGGAAGACGAGAGTCCGGACGACGCCTCGGCAATGATCCTCAATGAAATATCGAGCCGCCTTGAGTACCTGAATGAAGTCGGGCTTTCGTATCTGACTCTTGACCGGCAATCACGCACCCTTTCCGGCGGCGAGGTCGAGCGGGTAAGCCTGACCAAGGCGCTCGGCTCCTCTCTTGTGAACGCGCTTTATGTACTGGACGAACCGAGCATAGGCCTTCATGCCCGTGACAGCAGGCGCCTGCTTGGCCTTCTCAAAGAGCTTTCCAGAGAAAATACGGTGGTCGTGGTCGAACATGACCCTGAAATAATAAACGGCGCTGACTATATTCTGGATCTCGGCCCGGGTGCGGGAGAAAACGGGGGGCATATCGTCTACTGGGGGCCGTTTCCCGAGGCCGCCACAGCCGTGGACTCTCGTACAATCGACTATATCGCGGGGAGAAGGAAGATCGGTATACCTGGAAAGAGAAGGGCGCCGGTTGCCGGCAAAGAGCTGAGGATCGAGGGGGCTGAGGCACACAATCTGAAGAGGGTCGATATTTCCCTGCCCCTGGGCATGGTTGTCTGTCTCACGGGCGTTTCCGGCTCTGGAAAGAGCACCCTGGCAGAGGAGATCATTTACCGGGGCATTCGCAAGGAAAAAGGTCTTCCAGCGGAAAAACCGGGAAAGTATGGGTCTATTCAAGGCGCTGCCCTGGTGAAGGACGCGATCCTTGTAGATCAGAATCCGATCGGACGGACCCCACGTTCGAATCCCGTGAGCTACATGAAGGCCTTTGACCTTATCCGAAACCTCTTCGCAAAAGCCCCCCTTGCCGTGGACCGAAATTACAGACCAGGCACGTTTTCGTTCAATACGGACGGAGGCCGGTGCGACACGTGCAACGGGAACGGCTTCGAAAAGGTGGAAATGCAGTTTCTTTCCGACGTATACATCACCTGCCCCGACTGCAACGGGTTGCGCTACAAGAAAGACGTGCTCGAGGTGGAATATCGCGGCAAAAACATCGGCGACGTCCTCCGGATGACCTCAAGCGAGGCGGTAGAATTCTTTGCGGCCCATCCTGCCATATCCAATTCCTTAAAGCCCCTGATCGAGATCGGACTCGGATACCTGCGACTCGGACAGCCGATTAACACCCTTTCAGGCGGGGAGTCACAGAGGCTGAAGCTCGCGAAGCATCTCTCAGCCGGCACAAGGAAGCCTCTTCTGTTTATACTGGACGAGCCGACCACCGGGCTTCACTTTGAAGACGTAAAGAATCTGCTTCATACTTTTGACCAACTCGTGTCGGCCGGGCACTCCGTTCTGATAATCGAACATAATATGGACGTCATAAAATGCGCCGATCACGTGATCGATCTCGGACCCGAAGGCGGTGAAGACGGGGGAAGGATAGTTGCCCAAGGGACTCCGGAAGAGCTCGCGCGATCTGCAGACTCCCATACCGGAGAATTCCTGCGGGAATACCTCCATCAGTCGCATCGCCGACAGGATACAAAATCTGAGCAAGCCTCCTCATTACACGGCGGCAATAACCTCATCAAAGTTATACGGGCCAGACAGCACAATCTAAAGGAGATCAGCGTCTCGATACCGAGGGACCGGTTTGTGGTCATAACAGGGATCAGCGGCTCCGGAAAATCGACTCTGGCCTTTGATGTTCTTTTCGCTGAAGGCCAGCGAAGATACATAGAAAGCCTTCCAACCTACGTGCGGCAATATTTGAGTATGATGGAGCGGCCTGACGTCGACCTTATTACCGGGATACCTCCCACCGTGGCCATTGAACAGCGCATGTCCGCACTGCAGCGGCGCTCGACCGTTGCCACCATAACCGAGATTTATCACTATTTGCGTCTTCTGTTCAGCAAGACCGGGACACAGTACTGCCTCTGCGGGAAGCCGATTTCTCCGCTGTCCGAGAAAGAAATGCTGGAACAGATCGTTTCTCGCTTCGAGGGACGGGAGGTGCTCTTTGTCGCTCCAAAAGTGGAGCGCCGGAAGGGCACGTATAAGGATCTCTTTAGAACGGCCATGAACAAGGGTTATCAGGTGCGGATTGACGGCGCGATATACTCCCTGGTGAGGATTCCCGTACTGGAGCGATACAAAGAGCACACGATCGATTTCATAACCGGAAAAATCAAGATATCGCCTGCAAATCAGCGAGTAATCGAAGTCGCGATTGAAAGAATCCTGGAGGAAGGGAAGGGGGCATTTTACGTGCTTGATCCCCGAAAGAAGGAAGAGAAAAGGTTCTCAAGGCAGGGTTACTGCCCTGATTGCGGGACATCCTTCGAGGAACCAGACCCCAGGACTCTTTCTTTTAACAGCCGGTTCGGGGCGTGCCCGGAGTGTGAAGGCCTGGGGATAACCGGTGAGGATGGGGCCGTCTGCCGCCGGTGCAACGGGACACGCCTGAATGAGAAAGCGCTTCGAACAAAGCTTGGGAAGTACAGTATTGCCGACTTCACGTCCTTGAGCGTCGAAGATGCCTTCAGTCAATTCCCTTCGCTTCCGTTTTCCGGTTCCGACCGGCTTATTACTGCGTTGATCCTGCCGGAGATTACAGCCAGGCTGGAATTCCTGGAAGAGGTCGGACTCTCTTATCTCACCCTGGACCGAAGCGGAGACACGCTCTCCGGCGGAGAGACGCAGCGCATCAGGCTGGCTGCCCAGTTAGGTTCGAATCTTCGCGGTGTATGTTACATACTGGACGAACCTACGATCGGTCTTCACCCAAGAGACAACAAGAGATTGATAAGGGCGATCCGCGGGCTCAAGGAGCGGGGAAACACTGCAGTAGTTGTCGAACATGACGAGGAGACGATTTTGAACGCCGATTGGGTCATAGACCTGGGTCCGGGTGCGGGGAGAGAGGGCGGCAGGGTTATTGCGGAAGGCCCCCCGCAGGAGATCGCTAAGAATCCCGAATCGGTAACAGGGAAGTCCCTGAGCAACATTGAACGGCGCCGCATTACCTCCAGACGGCGCAGGACTGACGATAAACTCCTGACGATGAAGGGTGCGGCCCTGCATAATCTGAAGAACATAGACGTTTCCATCCCCCTTGGGGCATTGGTATGCGTTACCGGTGTCTCCGGATCAGGAAAGAGCACCCTGGTGAAAGAGACTCTCTTAACGGGTGTCAAGGAGCTTTTGTCGACAGGAAGACTTACAGGTGCGGTTTGCACGGAGATAAGCGGCTGGCAGGGCCTCGACCGGGTTCTCGAAGTCGATCATTCGCCTATCGGCAGAACCTCCCGTTCCATTCCCGGGACCTATATAGGATTTTACGACACCATCAGGCAGCTCTTCGCCGCCTTGCCCGACTCACGGGCACGCGGGTACAGTGCGGGACGGTTCTCCTTCAACGTGAAAGGGGGCCGGTGCGAGTCCTGCCAGGGGGAAGGGCGATTGAGAATAGAGATGAGTTTCCTGCCCGACATTCATGTCGACTGCGAGGTTTGCTCAGGCCGTCGCTTTAACGAAGAAACGCTTAATATCAAGTACAAAGGGAAGAATATTTCAGAAATACTGGAGATGACCGTTGAGGAGAGCATTGATTTCTTTTCCAGTCTTCCCCGGATCGCCAACCCCCTCCGAATATTGGCAGACATGGGCCTCGGATACCTGAGGATGGGGCAGCCGAGCAACACCCTTTCAGGGGGCGAGGCCCAGCGTATAAAACTCGCCTATGAACTGTCCAAGGGGACGGAGCGAAAGACCCTTTATCTCTTTGACGAACCAACAACCGGGCTGCACCTGGCGGATATAGAAAAGCTTATGTCCGTGCTGCAGAAACTGGTTGACAAGGGCAACACCGTCGCGGTGATCGAGCACAACCTCGAGGTCATCAAGGAAGCGGATTATATCATAGATCTCGGTCCCGAAGGCGGGGCGGACGGAGGCCGCATTGTGGCACAGGGCGCGCCGGACGAGATTCTTGAATCGGGGAACGGTTCTTATACGGCGCAGTTTCTGAGAGAATACCTTTGGATTGCGGAATGCGGATTGCGGAATGCGGAGTGAAAAGAGAAAGACGCGGAAAGACAAAGAGTGCGGAGTGCGGAATGAGAAGAGACACCCCGGAGAATCGCATCAAAGCTGAAAAAAGTTTTTGACATTGGGGGGAGTTTGGGTCAAGGGTAGATGGCGCGCAAATCTTGCTCGTATTGCTGATAGCATGAACTGGGGCGAATATGGAAGAGTTGATAAGAATATCACGGGACGAAGTCGAGCAACTGCTGAAAGAAAACCGATTTGAAGCCTTGAAAAAGGTGCTTTCGGACGGCAATGCAATGGATATTGCCGAATTGGTTGCTCACCAGGCTCCAAAGGAGCAGGTAATCATTTTTCGTCTGTTGGACAAGGCCATGGCTGCCGATGTCTTTGAAAACTTGAGCTCTCCCGATCAGCAGCATCTCCTGCAGGGCTTCCAGGACGACAGGGTTAAAGATATACTCGACGAAATGTCCCCGGATGACCTTGCCCGGCTTTTGGACGAGGTACCGGCCGTAGTGGCCAAGAGACTCGTCCAGCTCCTTCCGCCGCAGGATCGAAAGATTACGAGCACGCTCCTCGGGTACCCTGAGAACACTGCGGGAAGGATCATGACGCCGGAGTACGTGGCCCTCAGGGAAGAGATGACCGTGTCCGAGGCGCTCGCGAAGATCAGGCGGGTAGGTCTCGAAAAGGAGACGGTTTATTACTGTTACGTGGTCACTCAGAAAAGAAGTCTAGTCGGTATCGTCTCACTGAAAACCCTGGTGATCAAATCACCTGACAGTGTCGTGGGCGATATTATGGATACAAATCCGATATCCGTCGGGACGGAGGACGACCAGGAAAAAGTCGCCCGCAACCTTCAGAAATACGACCTCCTGGCTGTTCCGGTTGTCGACAAGGAAAACAGGCTTGTCGGCATAATCACTGTTGACGACGTGATGGACGTAATCGAGGAAGAGGTTACGGAAGACATATACCGTATGGGCGGCGTGGAAGTGCCCGAGACGACATACTTCAAGGCACGGGTCCTTGCGGTTGTGGGGAGAAGAGTGGGATGGCTCCTCGTGCTGCTCGTCACGAACACACTCACCGGCAGCATAATAATCGGCCAGTCCGATACTATACGGTCCGTGGTTTCGCTTGCCGCTTTCATACCGCTCCTCATCGGCAGCGGGGGAAACATAGGGGCGCAGTCGTCGACGGTTATGGTCCGCGGTCTCGCTTTGAGAGAGGTATCCATGGCAAACTATTTCCAAGTGCTCGCACGCGAGGTTGGAATAGGGCTCCTGCTCGGCATAATGCTCGGCGCCCTGGTGACCGTTTGGGCCCATGCCGTGCAGGGCGACTGGGCCGTTTCTCTTACGGTCGGAATCAGTCTCGTAGTTATCTCCACCCTGGCCAGTTTTGCCGGAGGGGCTCTACCCCTTATTTTCTCCCGGCTCAAGCTTGATCCCGCGATAATGTCGGCCCCGTTCATTACTACTATGGTTGACGTGATTGGGGTATTCACCTATTTCAAAGTAGCCCATTTAATCCTTTTTTAGGAGCCTGTGAAGTCCGACAGACTTCTGGAATTACCCATTCAGTTCAAGGCAGGAATTGGCTCCCTGCCTTTTTTATTGCTCATAAGCCTTTAATATTTTGCAATTACTTCCCGATGAGATTATCAAGGTATATAGACTTCCAGATAAAGTTTTTGGGTGCGTTATCGGTCGGGGATGTACGAACAGGTACTATCCCCTCCCTGCTGCCTTCCCAAAAACATTATCTGAAAGTCTATAGTATTCTTATTAGGAGTGGTAATTGGAAATGGGGGCATCGCAAGACCAAGGGCACTATTTGAAGCAGATTCAAAGTTATATCTCCCAGATGCCGAGTCTCTCGACTACGGTGACGAAAGTTGTCGAGATCTGCAACAGTCCCAAGACATCTCCCAACGACTTGAACCGGGTTATTTCTCTGGACCCGGTACTTACCGGGATGGTCTTGAGAATGGTGAATTCGGCATACTATGCCCTACCGAACAAGGTCACCTCATTGACCCGGGCAATTGTGATGCTCGGGATTAATACGGTGAAGAATCTGGCGCTCAGCACAGCCGTTCTGGCCAGTATGGGTGGTAAGGAGTCCTTTCAGGCCATCTCTGCGGATGATTTTTGGAGCCACTCCATTTGTACAGGGATAGCTGCCAAATACCTGGCGGGGGTGAAGGGTGTGCAAGCGATCAACCGGGAAGAGTATTTCGTTGCCGGGTTGCTGCACGATCTGGGCAAAATCCCGATCAACTACAGTTTTCCGGATGAATACTCGCGCGTACTGGGATCGATAACCCTGGACGGATCTTCCCCGCAGGACGCGGAGAGAGAGGTGTTCGGGATTGACCACTGCAAGGTCGGGAAAATGATCATCGAGAAATGGCAACTCGGGAACGTCTTGAAAGCTGTTCTTTATCATCATCATAACCCCGCCGGAGCAGATGATGAGACCCGTAATCTGGTCTCAATTGTGGCATTAGCCAACAAATGTGTTAATATTCTCGAAAGCGGCGCCTCAATGGAAGCGAGACCTGACGCGTCCGAGACAGACGAGATTCTTAGGGCAGTGGGAGTTGATGAATCCGTGTTTTCTGAAGTCCAGGATGCCGTGCTGAACGAAATGGAAAAGGCCAGGGTTTTCCTTCAGATTGTCAAATGAGGATAGATGAATGGAAGTCCGTTTCTGGGGAGTCAGGGGATCCATCCCTTGTCCCGGCGCTCACACGATAAAGTACGGCGGAAACACCCTCTGCATTGAAGTGCGCTTTCCGGAAATAGGAAGGACGATCATAATCGATGCCGGGTCAGGCATCAGAGAGCTGGGGAATCACATTCTTAACGGATCGAAGACAAACCTTAGCACGGAAATCTTTCTCACCCATACGCATTGGGATCATATCATCGGACTGCCTTTTTTCACGCCGATCTATATCGCCGGCACCCGATTGAAAATATACGGTCCCGTTACCTATGAGCAGGAGACTCTGGAGAGTGTCGTCGGAGGCCAGTTCAGCTATAGATACTTTCCTGTCCGGCAGGCGGAACTTGCTGCAAATATAGAGTATATCGGTCTGAGAGAAGGGGACTTTGATATCGGCAGTGGGATACGTCTCAGTACAAGATATCTCAATCACCCGCTATTGTGCCTGGGCTATCGCTTCGAGTACAAGGGGAAAACGCTCTGCACGGCCTACGATACGGAGCCTTTTCGCAATGTATTCCATTCAAAGGAAAGTGCTTTTGACCAATCACTGGCCTTGGAGGGTGAAGAGGTGGCCCGGGAGGGGAACCGTCGCATCGAGGAGTTCATGTCGGGAGCCGATCTCGTTGTTCATGACGCTCAATACACCGAGGAGGAATACGAGATCTCAAGGGTCGGGTGGGGCCACAGCTCTATTGAACATGCGATCAGGACAGGCAAAAAGGCCCACGTTAAGCGCCTTGCCCTTTTTCACCACGAACCGGTCAGAACCGATGCCGAGATCGACGAACTGGCAAAGAGGTTCTGCAGGTCCGATTATACCGGGGATGTGGAAGTCTTTTTTGCCCGTGAGGGCATGGCAGTCAAGCTGTAGGTGCCTGTTGGACTTAGGATGATCTACTGCGGAAAGTGGTGGGTCATGACGATCTCCCAAGTCCGACAAGCTCCTCGGCACCCATTTACACTTAAGGGAGGACAGGGATTTGATCACTAACTACAGGCTCCTAAAGAAGTGTCAAGAGTCATTCATCAGAGCGGAAGGAATACTTCCGTACGATCGGGCAATGGCCATTTTCACCGCCATGTGGAAGGAAGGGGTTGCGCTTGGAACGCTTCCCCTGAAGAACCCAATGGATGGTATCGATGTAGATGTAAGGATCGCGGGGGTGATCAACTTATGTTTGAAGAAATCTTAGCGAGAACCGGCGCCTGTCTCGACAAAAACAGCATTCCCTATGTGATAATAGGCGGGCAGGCTTTACTGCTCTACGGCGAACCTCGGCTCACTCGTGATATCGATATGGTACTGGGAATTGATATTGACGAGCTCGACAGGGTTGTGACTGTGGTCAAAGAGCTCGGACTCAGGCATCTGCCCGAAGATTTGGATGGATTTGTGAATGAGACCATGGTCTTGCCGGCTGTGGACGAAACCACCGGTATAAGGGTCGATTTCATTTTCTCACTGACCCCTTACGAGCTGGGTGCGATAAAGAGGGCAAACAAGGTTCGGATCCTTGGACAAGAAATCAGTTTCGCCGCGCCCGAGGACGTAATCATACATAAGATTTTTGCGGGCCGGCCCCGAGACATGGAAGATATCAGGAGTATACTGCTGAAAAATCCGAGCATAGAGGTGGGCTACGTACGGGGCTGGCTTAAGGAATTCGACGCGGCTTCCGATGAAAAGGCCTTCCAGAAAGCATTTGACAGAGCCTTGAGATGGTGATGAAAAGAAGCGCCTAAAGTGCACTAAAGTGAGCTAAAGTGCCTAAAGTTAAAGATAGTGTCGATATCCGCATTGCGCTCTTGACACACCTTCCCACCTTCGTACCTTCCGTCTTTTTCATTCCGCACCCCGTATTTCGCACTTGAAAGCGCCTGAAGCAGAGTAACCGGAAAACTTCATCATTCGAAATTCCTTGTTCGATATTCAATATTTTAGACTCTATCGAGCACGGTCAGCGCTGATAGCCCCACTGTCCCATCAACCCACACGTCACGGGAATGAATCTCATATCCATTTTACTACGGGCGGCTTTTTTGTCGGAGGCTCTGGGTACCCCTGCGCATATCCGAAGATAAGCGGTCCGTATATTTTTTCCTCCGGCGAGAGATCAAGGGCCGCCTTTATCTCCGGATCGGCTGCAGCAAACGAGCCGAAGTGCACCCAGCAGCTTCCGAGTCCGAGCGAATGGGCTGCGAGCATCATATTCTCACACGCGAGCGGGCAAGACATATCGGCGAACGGGCCCGAACCGATTACAAAGACCACGACGGGCGCAGAATAGTAGATCGGGTCTGTGAGCTCTTCAAAACGTTTGCGAATCAGCCCGTATCTTTCCGGGTGGTTTACCTTGAGCGGTTCCAGGAAATTATCGGCCTGGGAAACCGCAGCGGACACAAGCCTATTTCTGAAATCCGGATCGTCAATGACCACAAAGCGCCAAGGCTGACTATTCATGGCGGAAGGGGCTTGATTGCCTGCGATAATGACGGCTTCGATCATATCGCGCGGAACGGGTCTTGATTCATATTTTCTTACGCATCGTCTCTCCGCAATGGCCTTCAGAACTGCATTCATAAAGAACTCCCCTTAAAAGATACGCGGGAAAACTGAGGGACTTAGAAGTTTCAATCATACTACTTTAGGATCAATTTCCAATGTTCAATAACCAATTTCCAATTAGGAGTAAATTCCTTGGACATTGGACTTTGAGTATTGGACATTCGATATTGGGAATTGACATTGACCTATGCGCGGTATATAAGCATTTTCCGTATCCCTAAGGGCTTGCTCAGAAATAAGCCGGCATTTTAGGCGCTCAGATTTAGGTCGGATTTGTTCGATCCGCGGCTGCAAAACCGGAGGAATAGTCGTTCTATTTCGAGGATTTTGCAGTTGAGGATCGGACGAAGCTGGCCCGAAGCTGTGATGCATAAAGAGCCGAGTTATTTCTGAGCAAGCCCTTAGCTCACTTTAGGCACTTCTTTGTATCCTTCGACATTCATAATTCCTTGTTCGATATTCGATATTCTAAAACGCCCCCTGCCTCCTGCCTACTGTGTTCGCTGTTGATGTTAGCGCTTAAAAACCAACGGTTAGTACGGTATGTTTCGCATAACCCTCGTCTCCATGCCCTGGCCGCTCTTTAACCGGCCGTCCTTGCAACTGGCAGCCCTGAGATCCTATCTGTTGTCGAAAAGGACGGATCTCGAGGTCTCCATACATCCCGCCTATCTCGAAATCGCGGCGGCCATCGGCCTCGATTTTTACCATGAGATCTCTCAGAACAACTGGTTTGCAGAAGCGGCCTATGCCTCGCTTCTATTCCCCGAGAAAGAGGGCTCTGTCCGCTCCCTTCTCAGCCGCCCGGAAGTGTCCGGCAAATGGCCGAGACAGATTCCCTTTAATCTCGAAAGGCTGACCAGCCGGCTTGAGGCGTATCAGTCGGAGTTCTTACAGAGCAGGCCATGGGGGGAATACAATCTGGCCGGGTTTACGATCTGCCTGAACCAACTGACGTCTTCTCTCTATGCAATACGCACACTGAAGGACAGATTCCCGGGATTAAAGATCGTCGCCGGCGGCTCCAGTTGCTCGGGCGAAATGGGGCGCAGTCTTCTGACCGCACTGCCTGAAATAGACTTCATGGTCACGGGCGAAGGAGAGAAGCCGCTTCTCTCGGTGGTGGATTTCCTGCAGGGCAAGTCAGCGACCCCGGGTTTGGGGGTTTTCTATCGAAACAGTCAAGGCATCGCCGGCGGAGGATATGACGAAATAACCGACCTCAATTCCCTGCCTGTTCCTGACTACGAAGAGTATTTCCGGTCCCTGAACCGGGTCTTCAAAAAGGTTCCTTTTCTGCCGGTCTTACCCCTGGAGTTTTCACGCGGCTGCTGGTGGGGAAAATGCAGGTTCTGCAATTTGAATATCCAGTGGCACAGTTGCAGAAAGAAATCAAAAGATCGAGTCCTGGAGGAAATAGATACAATCACCGGGAAGTATCCCTCCATCGATCTTGCGTTTACGGATAACAGCCTGCCTCCTCGAGACGGCCCGGAACTCTGTGCGGCCCTGTCGGATATGGGAAAGGATTTCGAGATATTCGCTGAACTCAGGGCCGATCAGTCCTTTGCCGATCTGTCGGTTATGCGCCGGGCCGGCGTGGCGACCGTACAGGTGGGAGTGGAAGCCCTGAGTTCTTCCCTTTTGCGAAGGATGGGAAAAGGCATTACCGCTATTCAGAATATAGAGATCATGAGAAATTGTGAAGAACTGGGCATTATTCAATCCGGGAACCTGATTGCAATGTTCCCCGGCAGCACCGCCGAAGAAGTCCGGGAGACTCTGAATACACTCGATTATGTCCTTCCATATTATCCCTTGAAAATCGCGAGATTCTGGCTCGGTTTCGGAAGCCCGGTACACTGTGCACCGTCCGACTACGGATTAAGAGGGCTTAAGAATCATCATTTCTACAAAGCACTGCTCCCCGATCATCTCTACTCCGGACTGG
Organism: Pseudomonadota bacterium; assembly: GCA_043806955.1. Classification (GTDB taxonomy): domain Bacteria; phylum Desulfobacterota; class QYQD01; order QYQD01; family JAZDGK01; genus JAZDGK01. The sequence goes on from JAZDGK010000170.1 coordinate 14,998, forward strand.
TCCTCATGAACCGGGATTATCAGGGAGAGAAAAAGAAACAGGCGCTCCTCTGGAGGCCCGTGCAGGTCAGGGTCAAACAATGGTACGGAGATTATTTCACCTTGCGCAGCCGGTACCCTTCAAGACCGCTTTTGTCCTACCGGGACGGAGGGAGTCTTCTCATTATCCGCCAGGCGCTCTCCGGCAATTCAGTCCTGATTCACAGGTTGCGCGGAGCGTCGCGTAAGATATATCTTTTCTGCACAAGTTCCAAAGGGTTTAACGAAATACAGCAGAATCACAGCGGGCATCCAACCGGGTCTCTACGCAAATTCCTCGATGAACTCGTAGAGAAACGACTTATGTTCAGGGAAGAAGACCGCTACCTCAGCTTGGCGGTACGAGAAAACCGAATTTAGAAACTACGAATAACACGAAGTTACACGAACAGCCTTTCTTTCAATCAGGAAAACACGAAAGCAGGAAAGAGATGGTTCCAGGTTCACGGTTCAACGGTTCACAGTTCACCGACAATATGTCTCCAGCTCAGCACTCAGTACTCTCTTCTCATTCCGTACTCGAAACTCCCGCCCCTCCGACCTTCCCAGCCTCCCAGCCTCCCAGCTTCCCAGCCTCTATCTCTTTCCTTTCGCCCTTGCATAGAGATCAAGATAGCGTTCCACCACCTTATCCCAGGTATAGCGGGCATGAATATTCTCCACGGCGAGCCGCTGCATCCGGCGCAAGATATCGGGGTGTTTTCTATAGACATTAAAGGCCTTTTTCGTGGCTGAAACCAAGGCTTCGGGAGTGTGGTGCGCGTAGCCGAATCCTGTTTCCCCATCGATTACCTTGACCAGCCCTCCGGTCAGATGCACGATCGGGATATTGCCCATCAACTGGGCCATAAAATCGGTGAGCCCACAAGGCTCATATTGAGACGGTATGACGAAAAAATCACCGCCCGCATATATCTTGTTGGCCAGAATCGGATTATAGCCGAAGAGAATGGCCGCGCGTCCCTTATTCCCGGGTCGCGTCGCGATAGCTGCCAGGAGTTCCTCGATATCTCTGCTGCCTGTGCCGAGCGCCACGAACTGGAACTCCTTATCTTTTGACATCAGCGTTTCCAGAGCGCTTACCAGCACATCAACGCCTTTCTGCCTCATAAACCGGCCGACCATGGTCAACAGAGGAACTCCGGGTCTATACTCGATCTGACCCGCTATCTTCACCCGTTCCAGTTTCCCGGATGCTATTTCGTCCAGCAGATTCTGTTTCGAGACTTCTTTGCCGTTGAGATCTCCTTTCAACGGATCAAACGCCGCAGCGATGCCGAGTCGCTTCGGGTCCCCGGCATTAAAGTCATCAGGATCGATTCCGTTTGTGACGCCTTCGAGGGTTATGCCCATGGTCTTCAGTGTATGTCCAAGCCACCCTGTAAGCCGGTCGGCATCGGTCTCCCGCAGCTCGCGGGCGTAGTTTTCACTCACTGTATTGATAACTCCGTATCCGGCGCCCGCAATAAAAGGATCGAAGGCGTTATTCAACAGACAGTTCTCTATGACATGCGCCGGCAGCCTGGTAATAGCCTTGGCAAAAAGAAGGTCCCCGACTTCCTGGTGATAGCCGATACCCGCGTTGTGAACCGTAATGAGACAGCCTGTCTCTGAAAAATAGGCCCGGTACCCGTCTATTTCCCTTATCATGGCCGGAATAACGGCCGCATGGCCATCCTGACAGTGTATCACATCGGGTCTCTCATCCAGATATATCGCCAGTTCCATCGCAGCCTTCTGCAATAGTATATTCGTGGCAAAATAATCGCGATGCCCGGCTCCCTGCTTGTGATCCGGATCGCGGGCCTCGTCATCGGCAGTATATGTGTATATGCTTTTCTTCTCACTGAACCGGCCGCTCTCTACCAGAAAAATCCGTACCTTGTCCTCCATCAGCTTCCAGATATCGACTCGCTCCAGGCGTTCTTCCAGGGCGTAATCCATGCTGACTTCAAATGAACAGGGCAGCGGTTTGAGCCCGAGTTTCTTTTTGTCCATCATCCCGTAAAGCGGCATCACAACTGTGATTTTTACCCCCGTGCGGCTCAGTGCGTGTGAGAGTTGTTTGCTTACGTCCTTTACTCCGCCGGCGCCAGCCAGACCGTCATACTCCCTTGTGACCATCCACACATTTTTCACACCGTCTTCTTTCTTAGCCATGAAAACCTCCTAATGCTGAAATCAGCTCAAATCTCAAAGCTCATCCGCCGCAGGCGGATGGCTTTTGATTTCCCTCAGTACTCAGTACAGCTTCCCAGAATAAAGTACCCCATAATACGCAGCCTTTCCAGCCCTTCGGATAGGCGGCCCTTTCCAGGGCCGCCCCACAACGGAACCATCCATTTTCGGCGGGGTTAGAAAACCCCGCCTATCAGGGTCCGTCCATTTTGGGTACACGTTTTCGTGGAGCCGTACTCAGCGCTCAGTACTTTGTTTTGGTTGCGGCTTTGCCGCGCTGCGTTCTCCGTGCGATCTGCTCCTTGGTGGTTAAATAGCAGATTTTTCCTCTTTGGGCTAGAAAATACTAGGAGTCTGTCGGACTTAGGGGATCGTCACGAGGGAAGTGGAGGAACGAGACCAAATATCCACGAATTTGAGGCGCATAGTGTTGCTATGCAACGAAACTTCGGGGATATTTGGGGCGTCATCCCACTTTCCGCAGTAGATCATCGGTTGTCGGACAGCCTCCTGGGAGCCTGTCGGACTCAGGGCTTGCTCAGAAATGAGTTGGGAAAAGAATTACGTTTTGCGGACGTCGTGAACGCCGAGCCCGCCGCTGCTGAACTGTTTGATGATCACCTTGTAAAATTCACGTTGCTGGTCGGGAGTGAGCAATCCATTCTCTTCTATAATATGTTCGATAACCTCCTGTTCCAGCGCGAGCTGCAACCTGGATACCTCTTTCACAACGGCATTGATCTTATTCCGGTCCAGCGGCGATTCGAAGAGGAGATCCGAGAGTTCCATTCGCCGATTTCGTAATTCCTGTCTGATACCCGCGACCCGGGGCAAAAATGTCCTGCGAATCTCTTCCACTTTTTCCCGCTGGTCCGCAGTCAGATCTATGAGATCAAGATAGCCTCTTATTTCCTTCTTGCGTGCTCTCTTGCGCATGCACCGGGCACCGAGAATCATCCCTGTGCCGCCCAATATCACTCCTAAAAGAAAACCTCCACCAGACATCATTAGAGCAAGCCTCCTCTCAGGAAAAGGGACCCGAACGATTCCGGCGGAAAGTCCGAAAATTCATCGAGACTGTACGTAAACCGCTCATCCTGAAGCTGCTCGGAATGACGCCAAGGCTTCCCCTCTTCGACCCTTATCCTTTCCAATACCCTTTCGGTAAATTCGAACCCGGTCTCGATTCCCTTTGCTTCCGCCAGCAGATCCCAGAGTTTCTGTTCGCTCTGACACCCTGTACAAGACGACGCGTGTTCGTTGAATTCGTCCGTTTTCCTGCCCGATTCGATCATGGCAATTGCCTTATCGCACCTCATTCGTTCTCCCGTTCCCTTCGCTGCATTTAAGTCTGTAGGCGTTCGCCGTTATCCGTTCACCGTTGTCCGTAAGAACTCGTAAGAGTCGTAGGGGCAAATTCATGAATTGCCCCTACTGGGAGTCTGTCGGACTTAGGGGATCGTTACGAGGAAGTGGAGGAACGAGACCAAATATTCACGAATTTGAGGCGCATAGTGCTGCTATGCAACGAAAATTCGGGAATATTTGGGCCGTTCCCCCCACTTCCGCAATAGATCATCCCTAAGTCCGACAGGCTCCTAGTCCCTGCTGCCAAAAAACGAGGAACCAGGCGCCAAATATTACCTGAAAAGCGCGAGAAACGTCTTTTCGGTGAACGGTGAACGGTCAACGGTCAACGGATACTACCCTTCGGCCAAATCAGCCAGCAGAATTTTCAACTTTGCTTTCGCTCTCGCCATCAAACTCTCGATTGCTTCAGGCGTCGTTTCCATTGTCTCTGCGGTTTCGTGCTGCGACAGCCCGTGGAACCGGCGTAATATCAGGGCCAGTTTTTGCCGTTCCGGAAGCGACGCCACAGCCTGCCGCACCCGGATCGCCCGTTCGCTCGCAATCAATGCCTCGCCGGGATCGTCTTGCCCGATGATTTCCTCAGGCAATTCTCTCCGACCACGGGTGGCTTTCATCTCGTTGAAACAAATATTCTTGGCAATTCGATAGAGCCAGATTCTAAAAACCGACCGGGGCTCATACAGCGGCGCGGACTTGTATACCCGCAGAAAGACCTCTTGTGCCAGGTCTTCGCTGAGTGTCCGGTCCGCGGTATACCGGTAAAAAAGGTTCAACAGCGGCCGTTGGTGACGGGCAATAAGAACCACGGCGGCACGATGATCACGCGTCGCAGTCAACGCCATCAGCTCATCGTCCGTCTTCTCGCCGTATTCCGTCGTCGTTCTACCCATCATCCATCAAAAAACAACTCACGCAAATAAAAACATGTCAATCAGGAAAGCAGGAAAAAAGATTTCTTCGTCTCTTTGTCCCCGCAAAAAAAGAATAACATTCCGAATTACTTCTGAAAAGGTATTAAAGAGCACGCCTGCTCTGTACTCGTGAGGCGCTTTATATTTTATCAAAGTCTTTCATGCTGCAAGTTTCACAAGTTCTGAGATTTGAATATGTTAAGCCGTTACCCGTAGGGCGGGCTTTGCCCACCACAAAGGCGACCGGGATGACCGCCAATCCGCGATTGCCGTTTCGGTGGGCAGAGCCCACCCTACTTTTCTGAAACTCTGTGTGCTCTGTGCGCTCTGTGGCAAAACACTCTTTTGGTTGCGGCTCTGCCGCGCTGTTTTATTGACAACAAACAACTGAGGCTGGAAAATCCGTCGCCGGGGGGGCTATTTCTCTTGCCTTGATCCTGCTTTCAAAATAGAATCTTGGTAACAATTTAGCGCTTTGCAAAAACGCGCTAAATCTCAATGCAAAATGAAAAATACAGAATGAAAAATACAAGATCTCGAAACAAATCCTTTAAATTTTGAAATTTGCACTTTGAATTTTGCATTTTGAGTTCAAGTTTAGCCAGTTTTTCAAAAGGCTACACTGTTACGAATCTTGCTCTTTCATAGTTCTTTTTAAGAATCGTCATTTGAGTTTTTCGGTTTGCTGCCGCCCATTATAATAGACTTATGCAAGAGCAAAAAAGCCCTGTTCCTGAAACGGAGACCTCCACCATCCAAAGCCTTCCTGTCCGGGAGGTCTATACCCGTCTCAGCACAACGCCCTCCGGATTGACCGGGACCGAGGCCGAAGAACGGCTCCGGAAGATCGGCCCTAATGTGGTCCAAAGGGTCAAACCGGGATCCCTCATCGCAAAATTCCTGGCCAATTTTGTTCATCTTATGGCCATCCTGCTCTGGGTTGCCGGAATTACGGCGTTTGTGGCCCGCCTGCCCCAATTGGGGTGGGCCATCTGGATGGTCAATCTTATCAACGGCGCATTCAGCTTCTGGCAGGAATTCAAGGCCGAAAAGGCGACCGAGGCCCTGCTCAAGCTGCTCCCGTCATACGCCCGCGTGCTCCGCGACGGCGGGGAAAAGCGGGTTCTTGCCGAAGGGCTCGTCCACGGGGATGTCATTTTGCTTTCCGAGGGCGATCGCATATCAGCCGATGCCCGTCTCGTGTATGAGGCCGAGCTTCGGATCGATCAATCCACATTCACCGGCGAATCTCGCCCGGTGCGCAAGACGAGTGAAGCAAGCTATCAACCCAATATTTCACGACCCGAGATCCCCAATCTGGTTTTTGCGGGGACCAACGTGGTCGCAGGAAGCGGAAAAGCGGTCGTATTCAATACCGGGATGAATACGGAGTTCGGAAAAATCGCCGGGTTGACTCAAAGAGTAGGAGAAGAGCCGAGCCCTCTTCAGAAAGAGATGAAGAGGGTAACAAAAGTGGTCAGTGCAATAGCGATCGGCATGGGAATCCTCTTTTTTATTATGGCTGCGGCTCTTACCCGGATCAGTCTCGCCGAAAGCTTCATTTTTGGAATCGGTATCATCGTGGCCTTTATTCCCGAGGGCCTGCTTCCTACGGTAACCCTTGCCCTTGCCATGGGGGTACAGCGCATGGCAAAGCGGAATGCCTTGATCAAAAAGCTCTCAGCGGTAGAAACGCTGGGTTCGACTACGGTCATCTGCACCGATAAGACAGGAACTCTCACACAAAATGAAATGACAGTGACGGATATATGCCTTCCCGGACGATTCCTCCGCGTATCCGGCGTGGGGTACTCCCCGGAAGGTAGTATTATGGACGAGACACACGCGGCATCGGTCTCGTCGGAAGGCGCCTTGGGGGAAATGCTTTTTGCCGCCGGCCTCTGCAACAACTCGAAAATCCTGCCGCCAGACACGGAAACACTTCGATGGACGGTCCTTGGAGACCCGACTGAGGCTGCTCTGAAAGTCGCAGCGGCAAAAGGCGGCATAGACCTTGATGCGGCCTCCAAAGCTATGCCCAGAATTCGCGAAATACCCTTCGAATCTCATAGAAGGATGATGAGCACCATCCATCAATCCAGGGATTCCTGGGTAGTATACGTGAAAGGAGCTTCCAGGGAAGTCCTTGCGGCCTCCACTCGCATTCTTCTCGACGGCAAAGAAAGCGAGCTGGACGACAAACTGCGGTCGGAAATAATGGCAGCCAACGACGACTATGCCCGGCGCGGCCTCCGCGTCCTCGCTGTGGCAGAACGCACCATGTTTCAGATACCGGCAGCCGGCTACAAACCTGATGCCATCGAGACCGATTTGACCTTTCTCGGTTTGATGGCCATGATGGATCCACCCCGCCCCGAAGTCCTGGATGCCGTCACAAAATGCCACAGTGCCGGCATTCGAATCATAATGATCACCGGAGATTATGGTCTCACTGCCGAGAATATCGCCCGGCGGATCGGTATCGTGGAGGGCGAGAAGCCTGTCATAATTACCGGGACTGATATCGAGGGCATGGATGACCCGTCCCTTAAGGAGAGTTTAAGGCAGGAGGTAATCGTCGCCCGTGCCGCCCCTTCACATAAGCTCCGGGTGGTTGGCGCCTTGCAGCAAATGGGCCATGTGGTCGCCGTGACTGGAGACGGCGTGAATGATGCCCCGGCCCTGAAGAAAGCCGATATCGGCGTAGCAATGGGAGTAGCCGGGACAGATGTAGCAAAAGAGGCGGCAGACATGATTCTCACAGACGATAATTTCGCATCTATTGTGAATGCGGTTGAAGAAGGCCGCGCGGTCTTTGCCAACATCAAGAAATTTACTTCGTATATCTTCACCAGCAATACCCCGGAAATAGTGCCGTTTGTGCTCTTCGCTCTCAGCGGGTCGCGGATACCGCTGGCTCTAAACGTGATGCACATACTGGCCATAGACCTGGGAACGGATATGATGCCGGCACTGGGCCTGGGAGCCGATCCGCCGGAGCCCGGCGTAATGAATAGACCTCCGCGTGCCCTAAATGAGCACGTAATCACAGTCCCTCTGCTGCTCCGGGCTTATTTGTGGCTCGGTCCGGTCCAGGCCCTTGCGGCCATGGCTGCATTCTATTTCCAGTACTGGACCCATGGTTACTGGGGCCAATGGATGGATCTGCCCGGCGACGGAGACCTTTATCGCTCGGCCACGGCCATGGCCCTGGCCGCAGTGGTCACCACTCAGATAGGGAATCTCTTTGCTCAGCGGGCGCCAAGGGTTACCGTATTCCGCATCGGATTTTTCACGAACCGGCTGGTCTGGATCGGCATCGCCACCGAGATGGTGATAATACTGGCAATCGTTTACGTCCCTTTTATCCAGGACCTGATCGGGACGGAGGCTTTTGCCCCGAAAAACTGGCTATTCTTATTTGCCTGGACCCCGTCCCTGCTGATAGTTGATGAACTGCGCAAAGCCGTACTGAGAAAATGGAAAAAAGAATGACGCGGGGAGAAGGAAATGCGGAATGGGAGTCTCGGGTTCCGATTTCTCTCATGGCGGATTTCGGATTGCGGAATGAAAAACCATGACCATGTAGCACAGCCGCCCTCGGCTGTGATCCGGGGCAGGAGAAGGAAATGCGGAGTGTGGAGTTGCAGAGTTTAGTAAGTATGCAGTAAGCACTAGAAATGACACTGCCTGGGAGTCTGTCGGACTTAGGGGATCGTCACGAGGAAGTGGAGGAACGAGACCAAATATTCACGAATTTGAGGCGCATAATAACCGTTCACTGTTGACCGTTGACCGTTCACCGTCAAGGCGCTCTTCAGCTATCACGAACCGATGTGGCCCATTTACGGGGAATATGTTCACCGCATACCGAACAAAATCTGTGTACGTTCTTTCGGTGAACGGTCAACGGTGAACGGTCAACGGATAACGGATACTGGCCGTTCCCTCCACTTCCGCAGTAGATCACCCCTAAGTCCGACAGGCTCCTAGCGCCTACTGCATACTCCTTACTGGTACTTAACCCCTGGACCATGAACCGTTGAACCCTGAACCATCTATTTCCTGTTTTCGTGCTTTCCTGATGGATATGTTTTTATTCGTGTAAATTCGTGTCATTTGTAGTTGCCGGGAGTCTGTCGGACTTGAGGGATCGTCGTGAGGAAGAGGAGGAACGAGGCCAAATGTTCACGAATTTGAGGCGCATAGTGTTGCTATGCAACGAGAATTCGGGGACATTTGGGCCGTTCCGCATCTTCCGTAATAGATCATCCTTAAGTCTGACAGACTCCTGATCCTGGAGGTTATTATGCGAATCATTATAGTCGGCTGCGGGCGCCTGGGTGGCGGGCTGTCGGAAAGCCTTTCGCTGGCCGGTCACAAAATTGCCGTAATTGACAATGATCCGGCCTCTTTTGAACGTCTTAACCCTGCCCTCAGGATCAAAACCGTTCTGGGAACCGGTTTCGATCGCAACGCACTGATTGCGTCAGGCATTGATCGTGCTGACGGGCTCGCAGCGGCTACGGCGAGCGATGACGTAAATGTGGTGGTCGCCCGAATTGCGAACCAGGTGTTCCGGGTGCCGAAGGTGGTTGCCCGTGTATATGACCCTAGAAAGGCAGAGATATATCAACGGCTTGGTCTTCAAACCATTGCCACTACCACGTGGGGAATAAACCGTATGGCCGAACTGCTCACCTATTCCGAACTCAACACGGTGTTGAGCCTCGGGACCGGTCAGGTGGATATTGTTGCAGCCGATGTCTCGCCTCTCATCGTCGGGCATACTGTAAAAGACCTCACCGTCCCAGGGGAAATTACGGTAATAGCTATAAGCAGGGGTGGCCGGAGCTTCCTGCCCACCCTCGGCGCCATATTCCAGGAGAATGACAAGATCCATCTTGCCATACAGGCAGCCTCGGCCGGGCACGCCAAGGAGCTTCTGGGATTGTAATGGAGATCTTAGTGCCAATGTTCGATGACCAATTTCCAATGAGGCGCTGTATATTGAGAAATTGTAGGGTGGGCTTTGCCCACCGAACGGGTGACCGCCAGGCATGAGTCATCCCGGTCGCCTCTGCGGTGGGCACAGCCCACCCTACGGTCTGTTTCAGAGAACAATGTCCAATTTCCAACCAGGTCGGTGAACGGTTAACGGTCAACGGTGAACATATACAAAGGAGGCTCAGAGTGCTGAACATTATCATTGTGGGCGGGGGCAAGGTGGGGACCTATCTCGCCGCTTTCCTTCTCAACCAGGGACATAAGGTGAAAGTAATCGAAATCCGGCGCGAAGAGATACCGCGGCTGCACAAAGAGCTCTCTCCTGAGATGATCGTCAGCGGCAGCGGCACGGATCCTGATATCCTTGAGTCTACAGGTATCCGCCAGGCTGATGTCGTCGCCGCAGTAACCGCTTCGGATGAGACCAATCTCGTCGTAGCCAGTCTGGCCCGCTTCGAATTCAACGTCCGGAGGACTATTGCCCGTGTAGAAAACCCTGGAAACGCCTGGATGTTTAAGCCGGAGATGGGGGTTGATGTCGCGCTGAATCAGGCGGACGTTATCTCTCACCTTATTGCTGAAGAGATGTCCCTTGGTGAAATGATGACCCTTCTCAAACTGCGGAAGGGTGAGTATTCGCTGGTGGAAGAGAGAGTTCACCCTGAGGCGCCCGCCGTCAGTCGAGCCATAATGGATCTGAAGCTGCCCCAGGAATGCGTACTGGTTGCTGTAATTCGAGACGGAAAGATCATCATTCCACACGGGAACACCGTGCTCCGTCCGGAAGATGAAGTCCTGGCCCTTGTAAACTCGGCAAGACTGCCCGACCTTCAGGCAGTTTTGGGAGTTTGAAAATGCCATTTTAGTCACTAAGGGAAAATATTCGCGCATTATCTGGCAAGACTTTCACATCACTAACGCGGCGATGTCTTGTTTTCCAGCGTTTTGAATTTTCCGTTTTTGGGTCATTTGAATTTGTTTCGGATTTAGGATTTAGGATTTCGGATTTCCGGCTTGTCCGGGTTAGGATAATGT
>JAZDGK010000171.1:0-11429 GCA_043806955.1 Pseudomonadota bacterium
TAGGGGATCGTAACGAGGAAGTGGAGGAACGAGACCAAATATTCACGAATTTGAGGCGCATAGTGTTGCTATGCAACGAAAATTCGGGGATATTTGGGCCGTTCCCCCCACTTCCGCAGTAGATCATCCCTAAGTCCGACAAGCTCCTATAACCACCCGATATCGAGTATCGAGCCCGTTATTCGGCCACCGCCCCGGGCGAAAAAAGTCTTTTCGGTGAACGGTCCACGGTGAACGGTTACTATATGGCTCCACTGATTAACGTACTTGATCTAACCAAGACCTACGTGGTCGGCGATATAGCTTCCACAGTATTGAACGGGGTCACTCTGTCGATCGATGCCGGCGAATTCACATCTATCATGGGACCGTCGGGATCGGGAAAATCGACCTTTATGAATATCCTTGGATGCCTTGATCAGCCGACTTCCGGGAAGTACTTTCTGGAAGGGAAAGAAGTTGACAAACTAACCAAGAATGAACTGGCCGCCGTTCGGAACAGGAAAATAGGATTTGTTTTCCAGAATTTCAATTTGCTCTCTCGCACATCTGCCTTCGAGAATGTCGAGTTGCCCCTCGTCTACGGCGGCATCCCTTCAAAAGAACGGAGGGAAAAATCGTCCAGAGCCCTGGAAATGGTCGGCCTTGCCGGACACGAAAGGCATACCCCCGCACAGCTCTCCGGAGGACAGCAACAACGGGTGGCAATCGCAAGGGCTCTGGTCAACGAGCCTTCCATAATCATGGCAGATGAGCCCACGGGTAATCTGGACACGAAAAACAGCCTGGAAATAATATCCATTTTAAATAATCTAAGTACCGATCGGCAGATTACGATCATAATCGTCACCCATGATCCCGATATCGCTGCATTCACTAAGAGGCACATAATCTTCAGGGACGGCAAGGTCGTGGAAGACAGGCATTTGTGAGTTGCGTTGCGAGTTACGGGTTGCGGGTCTACCGAGTTCGGATTTCGGATTTGGAATTGGATAAGAAGGACGCGGAGACAGGGTGACGCTGTGACACGGAGAAAAGTCGCCAACCGTGAACTCTGAACCCTGACACCCTGAGAGGAGAAAGCCTGTCTGGTATGTGCAAAAAGAAATGTGGCACATGCATGGTTCGCCAGAACGGGCTTAATTCAACGGCATTGAGGATCAGGGTGAGGGGCGCCTCTACTGCTTTGTTTCTCTCAATTCCGAAATCCCAAATCCGCAATCCGAAATACAGAAACTCATATGATCATTTCCACTAATCTCAGAATAGCCATCCGCGCACTCCAGGCAAACAAGATGCGGTCTTTTCTGACTATGCTCGGGATCATCATCGGTGTTGCTGCCGTTGTGGTAATGGTCGCGATCGGCTCCGGTGCAAGCGCCAAAATTGCCGCGCAAATCGAGAGTGTCGGTTCTAATCTCCTGATAGTAGTTCCCGGAACGACCACGTCAGGAGGAATTCGCATGGGTTCCGGGACGGCATCAACTCTTACCCTGGCCGATGCAGAGGCAATAGCCAAAGAATGCCCCAGCGTGGGGAGAGTAGCCCCAACCTGGGGCGGAGTAGCCCAGGTTGTCTCCGGCAACCAGAACTGGAGTACGGGCATTACAGGAACAGCTCCGGATATGTTTGCCATCAGGGATTGGCCGGTTGACGAAGGGCGCATATTCACCGAGCAGGAATTAGATGCGGCGGCGAAAGTGGCGGTCCTCGGCCGGACTGTCGTGGAGAATCTTTTTGGTGCGGTTTCTCCGGTTGGGAGCACTATTCGAATAAAGAAAGTCCCTTTTAAGATCGTCGGAGTCCTCATCTCCAAAGGGCAGTCCCCGCGCGGCGACGACCAGGATGATGCCATCTATGTCCCAATTACAACGGCTCAGAAACGGCTTTTTGGAAGCACGCTACCTGGATTGGTCCGGGCTGTTCTCGTCCAGGCAAAAAGGAACGATTTAATGCCCCAAGCGGAGAAGGAAGTCGGCGCTCTCCTGGAACGCAGGCATCGTATTCAAAAAAATGAGGAAAAGGATTTCACGGTGCGGAATCTTTCGGAGGTTATGGCCGCCGCCCAGGCAGCGTACAATACGATGTCAATACTACTGGGGGCCATAGCCCTCGTCTCTCTTATAGTAGGCGGGATAGGAATCATGAATATCATGCTTGTCTCCGTAACGGAACGGACGAGAGAGATCGGGATTCGCATGGCGGTCGGCGCAACGGAATCCGCCATACTCACCCAGTTTCTCATAGAATCCCTGGTCCTCGGTCTCGCTGGTGGAATTCTGGGGATGTTCATCGGCATCCTGGGCGCCGAACTAATGGCGACGTTCTCGGAATGGCCGATGCTGATATCCTGGCAGGCACTCGCCCTTGCATTCTTTTTTTCCGCCGCTGTCGGCATTTTTTTTGGTTTCTATCCCGCCCGCAAAGCCGCACGTCTCAACCCGATTGAAGCCTTACGCCATGAGTAGCGGCTCAGGCCCTCTCTGAGTCTCTGAAAGTGTGCTCTTATCCACCGACATCCTTCTTCCATCAAACTTCCCTCACGCAAACAGAATGCTGGCAAATTCCTCTATAACGTGTTAATCTTTCATCGATACTTTTTGGCTTAGTGCTTTTTGTCCAAACGCAGACTTTGTAACACTCCAGCTTTTTGAAATTCGGTTCGGTTCCAATCCCCCAATCAAGGTCGCATGCGACATGCCTCAAAGGAGGCTGCTTGCAGCATTGTTTCGTAAGGCTAGAGTGTTTACCGGACTTTTAGTTTTCGTTGCACAGACCGTCTGTAACGAAGCAGGAGCATAGGGTATGAAAGAAGAGACTAACAGTAAAACAGGAGTGGCGCCGCGGGACAAATCAGCCGGGTTTCCACCCTCCACGTCTAAGGGCCCCAGTACTTTTCGCCTTTTGATTGCCCTGACCGGTTCAATCCTCGTGGCTGAAATCCTGGTTATGATGCTCCTGTCCGTTTTGCCTTCGTTATCACTCCACGCCGCCATTGCGCTCGATGCCCTTCTCCTGGGAATTGTGAGCTTTCCGGCGCTTTATTTCTTCATGTTTCGCCCTCTCGTCCTGCATATCACCGAACGCCGCCGGGCCGAAGAAAAACTGATCAGGGCCAATACATTTAATGAGACATTGATACAGACCATACCTCTTGGCATTGATATCCTGGACCAGCAGGGACGCATACTCTATCTGAATGAGAATCTTGAAAAAATCGTTGGTAAGGAATCGGTCGGGAAAACCTGCTCGACCGTTTACAGATCAAACGTGGTCTGCGATCGTTGCCCCCTGAGTGAGCCCATCCTGGAAGCAAGAACTCACAGTATGGAAGTCGACAACGTCTTAGGTGATAAGACGTTTCTCATCAGGTACAGTGGAATGACGTATGAAAACAAGGAAGCAATTCTCAGAGTCCTCGAGGATATTACTGAACGTAAGCGTCTGGAAGAGCAACTGCGTCAGGCACAGAAGATGGAAGCTATTGGAAGACTGGCCGGCGGGGTTGCCCATGATTTCAACAATCTTCTGACGGCTATAAGGGGTTATAGCGAACTCCTTCTGGTTCGTGTGGGCGAAAACCATCCTTTGCGCAAGGATATTGAAAAGATTTACCAGGCAGGGGATCGTGCTTCCGAGCTGACCGGTCAATTACTCGCCTTCAGCCGAAGGCAGATGCTTCAACCGGCAGTCATGGATCTCAATGCATTAGTTGAGGATATGCAAAGATTACTCAACCGCCTGATCGGTGAGGATATTGAATTAGTGACCGTCCTCAATCCCAGGCTGGCCAGGGTGAAAACCGATGCAGGACAAATAGGCCAGGTCATCATGAATCTCGTGCTGAATGCCCGCGACGCCATGCCCGGTGGTGGAAAGCTTACCATTACGACGGAAAACGTTGTGTTCGACCAAGACGCCTCCAAACGCTTTCCGGAAGCTCAGCCGGGCAAATATGTCTCCCTGAAGGTCACGGATACGGGAGTGGGGATTCCGAAAGAAATAGCGTCGCAAATCTTTGAACCATTTTTCAGCACAAAGACTCAGGGCAAAGGGACCGGCCTCGGGCTCTCCGTGGTCTATGGCATAGTCAAGCAGCACGAAGGATATGTCGATGTGGAAAGCGAACCCGGAAACGGATCGAATTTCATAGTATATCTTCCCGCAGTTTCTGATACAACAGAAAGCGGCATAAAGCATCCCCTCTCGTCAAAGGATCTTCAAGGCAAAGGCGAACGGATTCTTCTCGTCGAGGACGAGAACGAAGTACGGACTTTTGCGGCACGGGTATTAAGGGAAAACGGCTACGTGGTCTTTGAAGCCGAAAACGGCAAGGATGCGTTGGAGATCTTCGCGAGAGAGAAACAGGTCCATTTCGTCTTCAGCGACGTTGTACTGCCCGACCGGTCCGGTATCCAGGTAGTTGATGAGATATTGCGTTCAAGACCCGACACTCGAATCCTTTTCGTCAGCGGCTATGCCGACCATAAGTCACAATGGCCCGCAATCCGTGCCAGAGGATTTGATTTTCTCCAGAAACCCTACTCGATTTCCGAACTGCTTGGGGCTGTCCGAAAGGCCATAGAGCCCTGAAAACTCTAAGGGACTTAGAAGTTTCAATCATACCATTTTAGGAGCAATTTCCAATGTTCAATGCTCAATGACCAATTTCCAATTAGGAGCAAATTCCTTGGACATTGAACATTGATGATGTCGTAAAAAGTCGCAAAGTACCGTTTTCTGTCATTCCGGCGGAAGCCAGAATCCAGTCTATTCAAGTAGTTACGGGGGATCTGGACTCCGGTTTTCACCGGAGTGACGACTTTTTACGAGTTCATCAACATTTAGTATTGGACATTCGATACCGGAAATTGACCTATACACGGTATATTAGCATGTTCCGAATCCCTAACCAGATTTTCAGGATCACGTCCAATCGAGCAGAGCCGGAAATTCCCGTCTATTCGCACTTTGACTCCGCCAAAACGACGGATAGGCGGTCTTTTCCAGGGCCGCCTCGACACTTACCCCGTAAATTTCACCTTCAGCAAATGGACGGAACACGAAATACACGGATCGTATGCGCGGACAAGCATTTCTAATCCGAGTTCTATCTCCTTCTGAGGTTTATCCAGGAGCTGAGGCAAAAGGGCCTCCAGATCATGCTGGATGTTCTTGTGATTCTGGTTGGTCGGAATGACAAGATTTGCGTCTGTACACGTACCGGCATCATCATATGTGTAATCGTGGAAGAGAATTCCTCGAGGGACTTCGATGGCGGAAACGCCCCTGCCGCCACGAGCTCTCACCGGTTCAGGATCTTCCATGACCAGGCCGTATTGGAGAAGAAAATCTATAATCCGGATCGAGTCTTCCACGCAATGCACGCATTCCACCAGTTGTGCGATATTGTTCATAAAACTGTTGCAGCATACGGGTACGAGCCCAAAACTGTCCGCCACTCCCCTGGCCTCCGGGCTAAGCCTTGCCGCATTTAGATTGAACCTTGCCAAAGCGCCCACCATGTAAGACTCGCGATTGTGCCTTGTATACTTGGCCGTAGAATGGGGAACGCAAAACTCGTTGGCTACTTCCTTGTACTGGCCTGGACCCCATGTGCCGCCATCGCTTGACCCGATCTGGCCGTCGTAAAAAGGATACCCGTGCCCCGATTTCAGCGCTATATATTCCGTCTCCCGGCTGAAGGAAGGCAACCCGGATGAAACCGAAGCCACAAAACCGGCCACCGTCTTGAGATCAGACAACGCCTTTGTCAGCTTTTCGCACATTTGCACCAATTCCGCCGGATCCGGATATTTTCCAAATCCACCCGGGACGAGCCTTTGGGGGTGAGTAGTGCGGCCGCAGATGAGGTTGCTCAACTCATTTGCTGTCCGATGGATGCGAATCACTCTTTTCAGCTCTTCAGGATGCGATTCCGCCAGAGGGATAACGCTTCCCGTGCCCAAGAGGTCCGGAAGAACGAGATAGCCGACATGCAGGATGTGGCTCTGCAGAGTCTCCGCATGCAGGGCCAGTTTCCTTAATCGCACGGTTTGGTCCGAGACACAAATCCCCATTGCCGATTCGGTTGCCTTCAATGATGCCAGTGTATGCCCGATCGAACATATTCCGCAGATACGTGATGTAATGTGATGAATTTCATTCCACTTTCGTCCCCTGACCATGGCTTCGAAGAATCGGGGGGCTTCCGTTACCTCCCAGCGGCAGTCTTCAATCTTCCCGGTCGAAATATTGACGACGATGCTGCCGTGTCCTTCAACACGGGTCACATGATCAAGCCTGATCTTTAGATTAGGTCCAGTTGAATCAGTCACTTAACTCTCCGTAAAAAGTAAATAGTAAAAAATGAAAAAAACTAACCGTGCTCCCAGCCTATTACTCTTTACTGCTTACTGCCTACTGGTTTCCATTGTAAAGTCTTATCCGCCTTCGCACTTCACCGGCCGATAATCCGGTACGCCCCAACAGCTCATAAAGGGCATCGACATTGGCATCGCCGACCAGACCGCGACAGCCCCAGCAGTAGGCCCCTTCCGTCACGCAACAGGCGGAACAGCCGGCGCGTGTTGCCGGGCCGAGGCAGAAACCGCCCTTAAGCAGGACGCATACATTTCCGGCCGCCTTGCAGTCTGCACAGACCGGATAGTCGGGCACGAATGGTTTCAGCCCCTGCAGCAAGGCCATAGTAACTCTCAGAAACTCGTCTTTATGAACAGGACATCCATGTATGCTTGCGTCTACCGGAACAACCGCGGAAAGGGGTCCGGCCGGACATGTCTCGTAACAATGCGCTTGACGATCGTAGACCATACGCGTTACAAATTTTGGGTCATGAAAATCCTTCAGACGGTTTATCCCCCCGATTGTGGCACAGGAACCGAGAGCCACCAGAATTCGGGCGTTCTCTCTTATGGTCTTCAACCGCTCCTCATCACTCTTGCGGGCAATGGAACCCTCTACAAACGCAATATCGTAATCCCCCTGAGATTCTTTCATGGCCTCCCGCCAGGATACGATTTCGATCTGACCCAGGAGATCGAGCAACTCTTCCTCCAGATTAATGATCTGTAACTGGTCGCCCCCACAGCCGGTGAATTCAAAGACACCTATTCTCGGTTTCATGACAGGGCCTCCTCCAGATCTTTCACGCGTGCGTAGTTAACGACCGGGCCTTCCCGGCATATATAGATCGGCCCCATCTGGCAATGGCCGCATTTCCCCTGCCCGCATTTCATTCTTCTTTCCAGCGAAAGAATGATTCGATCGTCCTCAAGGCCTTTGGTCCTCAGGACTTGTATTACAAAACGATACATGATGGGCGGACCCACAACGACTGCGAAGGTATTGGCCGGATCTATCTTAACTTTCGCGCAGAGCGTGGTGATGACGCCGACGTTTCCCTGCCATGTTTCGTCACTGATGTCCACCGTTTCCAGATATTCTATATCCTCGCGTCTTTTGAGTTCTTCCAGTTCGGACTTAAACAGACGGTCCGAAGGCGTGCGAGCGCCGAACAAAATCGTTATCCGCCCATAGTCCTTTCTGTTCCGAAGCGCGTAATTGATTCCCGACCTTAAAGGGGCGATGCCCAGACCGCCTGCCACAAATAACAGGTCTTTGCCTCTCAGCTCTTCGACTGGATAGTGGGTACCGTATGGACCTCTTATCCCAATCCGGTCCCCCGGGGCCAATCGGTGCAGAGCACCGGTGACGCTGCCCGCGTTCCTGATACATAATTCAAACACCGGACCCGCGTTCGGCGCCGAGCATATGGAAATGGGGCATTCCCCCAGGCCAAAGACCGATACTTCAACAAACTGTCCGGGCTTGTTGCCGAGAGGCTCGCCATCAATCAAACGGATTGAAAACAGCCTTTCCGTTTCCGTCTGTTTTTCGATCTCCAGGATCTCAGCCAGCCTCGGCAGATAGGGAGAATCCATATCAGACTTCCTCCTTCGTAACCGTTCACCGTTCACCGAAAAAGATGCTTTTCAGGTTCTTACTGACAACGGTGAACGGATACCCTCCTTCAACCGGTTATATACTTCCACCGGATCTGCTATATCGGACGGACACTGTATCGAGCAACGACCGCAACCGACACAGCCGATATCGCCGAAACGCTCATATATGAACAGGCCCTTGCGCAAGAAACGATGCCGGTACCGGTCTGCACGATGAGCGCGAAAATTTGCCCCTCCGGCTACTTTTGCAAAATCCGCGAACAGACAGCCGTCCCAGGTGCGATAACGCCTTCCTTTTTTGAGATCCATGCTCACACCATCCCTGATATCGAAACAGTAGCAGGTGGGGCAAACCAGGTTGCATGTTCCACAACTGAAACAAAGACGGGATTTCTCTTCCCAGAGCGGATTATCCTGATTGCGCTTCAGCAAATCCGGGAGCTCAAGAAAAGGGAAGCTCAGCCGGTTGGAATCACAGAGTTTTCTGGCTCTGGCCCGTACCCGGTCCCTTTCCCGTTTTTCTGCCATACCGGCATCCCTACCCCGTGCTTTTCGCAGCAGCGCGGCGCCCATCTCGCTCCCGGTCTCCACAGTGTAGCGCTCTCCTATATCCGTCAGCATCAAATCGAATCCTGTCTTCACTTCATGAGCCCCCATACTGCTCCAGAAAGCCCGTGAGGCAACGTTTACCGGATAGATTCCAATTATTGCCGTTCGAGACCGTCGCTCCAGATAATGGGTGTCCCGCGGAGTCGCTGAAAAGACTTTGTCCATCTGATTTATTGCCAGAATATCATAGGGGTGCACGCCGAACAAAATCTGGCCGCGATCGGGGGCGCCGGTCTGCGAAAACTCGCCCGCAGGCAGGTTGAAAGAAAAGAGCTCTTCAAAAACGGGTTGGAGATATTTTTTGGGCGGTATCAAAGTGAGGTCAAACGAAAGATCCAGCTCGTCCGGTGCATTCAAGGGGGCGTAAGTATAGAACCCCCGGTCTCCAGGTATTCCCGAGAGGGATCTTTGCTCTTTCACCCCGATTACTTCGGCTTCGTCCTGCAGCAGTTCGGAAATGAACTCCGACAATCCCGCCTTGTCGATGATCGCAAGATCCATTTGTAACCCCCGAGAGAAAGCATCATGCGGAGATACGGTGACTCGGAGACACGGAGAGAATGCTCACTGTGTCTCCCATTCTCACACTCTCCGTGTCCTTATTTGAACGGGCAACTATGATGAATTCGTAAAAAGTCGTCACTCTGGTGAAAACCGGAGTCCAGCCCCCCGTAACTACTTAAATAGATTGGATTCCATCTTCCACCGGAATGACACAAAGCAGTACTTTTCGACTTCTTACGGACTCATCAACATTGGAAATTGATCCTAAAATGGTATTGATTGAAACTTCTAAGTCCCTTGGGAGCCTGTCGGACTCCTAACACTATTCAGGATTTACGATTCCAGGACCACCTTGTCCTCGCCGCTCAGCTCTTTCAGGTAAACATTTACCATTTCGAAAAAAGCCGTATTGATCTTTTTGCCTGTGTACTGCGGCTCTATCGGCAATTCTCTATGGCCGCGATCCACCAGCACGGCCAGTTCGATCCGCCGGGGCCGTCCAAAGTCCATCAGGGCATCAAGCGCCGCCCTCACGGTGCGGCCGGTAAAAAGAACATCGTCAACCAGGACCACATTCTTCTCGGCAATCGCAAAACCTATTTCCGTTTTATGGATTACCGCCCGATGTCCTATCGTGCTCCAATCGTCCCTGTACAGGGTAATATCAAGAATGCCTGCGGGGATTTCAGTCTGTTCCGTCTCACCAATCTTCTGTTTCAAACGCTGAGCCAGAAAAACCCCTCCCGTTCGGATCCCCACCAGGACCAACCCCTCTACTCCCCTATTCTTTTCCAGGATCTGATGCGTCATACGTTTAAGCGCCCTGTCGATATCTTCTTCGTCCATCAGTACGGTTTTTCTGGCTATGTTCATGTACACCTCGCCCCGGATAGAGTCATCTATTCCGTTATTCCCTCTCCTGACTCCTGACTTCCCAGCATTATTGTCTCAACCCCAGTTTCTTATAAAGCCGGTCGAAATCAACATGTTCCTTGATAAGACGTACGCCTCTCTGGACCTTTTCCGCCTCTCTGAGCCTGATCCTGAAGGAAAGCTTCTCCATGTTCTTGGATATGGAGTAGGTATCTCCAGACAGCACCACTATCGGGACTTCCTTTTCCTCAGCTCTGCTTATTATGATCTCATTAGGATACAAATCCCCAGTCAGAAGAATACACTTTGCCCCCCCTTCGATCGAGGCAAGCTGAATATCGGATCTGTCGCCTCCCACAATAACCCCTACGTTGGTCGTTTTTCTGAAGTATTCAAGGAATTTGTTTACCTGCATGCCCCCGATCAGGAAGTGCTCTACCAGATTGTCAAGCCTGCGATGGCAGCATATGACCTTCCCGCCGAGTTGTTCCACTATGTACTCGACTTTAACCGCTGCCATAACCCGGTCATGGGGTACAATGCCCAGGACGCCGATTCCCTTCCTTTCCAGATAGGGAGCAATCAGTTCCTGAACATCGCCCAGGTATTCGGCGGTTATGTTATTCAGGATCACTCCTGCGAGATCTTCTTTGAAGTTCTCATGTGCTTCAAGTATGGCGTCTATGTAGAAATCACCCCTGTAACGGTCAATCAGGAGCACCTTTGCCCCAAGCTTCTTTACCAGCTTGGTTGCAGGTATGCCCATGTACGTCCCGGTATGAATATTGCCCGATCCACCCACGAGCATAATGTCTTTTCCAGCGGCGACGGCTTTGTAGGCATTAATAATCTTGCGACTAAGGCCCTTGATATCTTCCCGCAAGGCATTGACCATCATGTCTTGAGTCACTACCACTGGACAAATAAACTTAAGGGGGTCCGAAAGCCTCAAAAAGCGATATATGAACCAGGCATCTTTGTCCGTAGGCACTTCTTCCACCTCAACCGGAAGAATTCCTGCCGGTTTCTGGTATCCGACCTTAAACCCGTCTTCTTGCAGTTTTGCTCCGATGCCCATGGTGACCATGGTCTTCCCGGAATACCCTGACGTGGAACTTACGTATAGAGCGACCATAAAGTCTTATTCCCCCTTTTTATCCGTTTACCGTTGTCCGTAAAAACAGTAAGGTTCAGAGTTCCAGGTTCACGGTTCACGGTTAAACTTGGAGCTGTGAACGGTGAACGGTTACTGCGCCCATGCCTCATTATCTTCAAACCGCCCAATCTTTATTGCTCTCTAACCTCAGTACTGTTGAATTAAGGACTTTAACCTCCTCTCCACCATCCTGGGGGAGAGGATTGAGGTGAGGGGGGAACCAGCCCGGTTATGGGGGCCCCCCCCCCCCCCCCACCCCCCCCAGGGGGGGGGGGGGGTTTTTTTTGAGTAGAGACATA
>JAZDGK010000172.1:0-6701 GCA_043806955.1 Pseudomonadota bacterium
AATATTTTTCACTGCGTCCGGTAGGCCTTTACAGTAAAGCGTTTGCAGAGATTTTGTTCTGAGAGTTCAAAGTTCAGGGTTGAACCGTGAACCGTGAACCCTGAACCGTGAACTCTTTGGTTCCGGCTTTGCCGGGTTAGGCTAAAGATATGTTGGACATATTCCGATATGCGGATAGGGTGACAAAATTGCCGGAAAGATATAGACTTCCAGATAAAGCTTTTGGGTGCGTTATCGGTCGGGGATGTACGAACAGGTACTATCCCCTCCCTGCTGCCTTCCCAAAAACATTATCTGAAAGTCTATAGCAAACCATTCAGGGGGGGCAGAACATGCTTGAGAGAACCAGATTCAAAACCAGATTGTTCTCAGGCTTCGGAATTGTCTTATTATTGGCCATGGTATCGAGCGGTTATTCGATCATCCAGATCCGGTCTTTAACCAACCGATACGACTTTGTCATTAATGAACAGCTTGACACAGCGCTCAATGCCTTTGGTATGAGGGCATGGACCGCTGCGGAAATAAAGGCCACGAAAGACGCCATTATCCGGCATGCGAGCCCAAAGGACCTGGAGTTGGCCGTAAAGGAATTTGATGAGGCCAGGGCCAAAGTCGCCGAATACAGACAGAAATTGTCTGAGGCCGAGCGAAAGGGCATCATAACCGATGCCGACAGGAATTATCTCGCCGAATATGACCGGCAACAAGCATCCCTGGTCGATTCCTGGGAAAAGGCCAAAAGCATTCTTTTGAACGGCGGCGCCGGCGCAGATGCTGATGCGGCAATGAGGGGAAAGGGTCGAAAAATTCTGGAAACAGTAACCGGACTGGTAAGAGATATAAGGAAAAGGGCGCTTGTTTCCGCTCAGGAGACCAAAGCTCGTTCCAGCGCCTCGATTATGATTACAGTAGTCATTGCCGGCGCAATTCTGGCCTTGGGATTCCTTGTGGCATTCTTGATCACATCAATTACCAGTAGACAACTAACGAATGTGATAACCCATCTCCGTGAGGCCGCAGGCCGTCTGGCCGCTTCGTCTTCGCAAGTCTCTTCTGCAAGCCAGAGCCTGGCCGAGGGGGCTTCAGGACAGGCCGCTTCAATTGAGGAGACATCTTCCTCTCTCGAGGAAATGGCCTCCATGACTGCCCAGAATGCAGACAATGCCAGGCAGGCAAGTGTCCTCATGACGGAAGCGGCTACGGTTATTGGAGAAGCCAATCAGTCTATGAACTCATTGACGGAATCAATGGGAGAAATATCAGCGGCCAGCGACCAGACCGCGAAGATAGTTAAGACGATCGATGAGATAGCCTTCCAGACAAACCTTCTGGCTCTGAATGCGGCAGTCGAAGCCGCCCGTGCCGGTGAAGCCGGCGCAGGCTTTGCCGTTGTTGCTGAAGAAGTGCGGAATCTGGCCAGCCGCGCCGCTGATGCAGCAAAGAATACGGCCGGCCTGATAGAAGATACACTCCAGAAGACCGCAAGGGGAGCGGGCCTCGTCGATAAAACCAATGAAGCATTCAAAGGAGTGGCTCAGGAGAGCCAAAAAGTTCATGATCTTATCGGAGAGATTGTAGCCGCATCTCAGGAACAGGCACAGGGTATCGGACAAATCAGCACCGTGGTGGCTGAAATGGATAAAGTCGTGCAGACGAATTCCGGAAACGCCGAAGAGACCGCTGCCGCAAGCCAGGAACTTGCCTCTCAGGCGGAAGGCCTCAGGGGAACCGTCAATCGCCTGTCCTCACTGGTTGGAATGACTCCCATGGTTACCTCACGTGCAGGCAAGCAACAACGTACCAACAGGGCAATGCTGCCGGACCCGAAGAAAACCAAACATGCCGGCATCAAACAACTCCCGCATCAAAGAGAAACTCGACGCCGTAAGCCTTGAGCCAGCGCGAATGCAAACTGAATAGGAGCCTGGTTCACGGTTCACGGTTCACAGTTCACGGTTCCAGGTTTCAACCATGAACCCAACGAAACGCGGTGAATCTCTTTTCTTTGTCATTTGAAATTCTACTCACCACTCAGCACTTCTTTGTCATTCCGCAATCCGAAATCCGCAATCCGAAATCCGCAATCCGCAATCCGCAATCCGCAATGGAGAGACCCGCACCCCGCAACTCGCATCCCTATTTTTAGCTTGATCTATACTCCGGGTAGAATATAATCCCTCAGCTCATTCAGACAGAGGGGGCCCAATGGAAATCAATATTCTTGGACATCCGGCATATGTTTCCCGTCTCAAACGTTTTTTTGAGGTGGTCGGCGCCACTGATGATTCCCTGCTCCTCTCCGGACCGCCCGGTTGCGGGAAGGAAATCTGGCTTGAGTACGTCATCGCCCATAGCAAACGAAATCAAAAGCCTGTCATCAAGGTGAATTGTGCAGAACTCGGTGAATCTGATGCTCAACGAGAGATTTTTGCAGACACGGCCGAAGGTTTGCTTAACCAGGCCAGAGAGGGTACTCTTATTCTCGACGAATTGCAGCACCTCCCCTTGGCCGTCCAGGCAGCCATCGGCAAATTCATCGAGAGTCGAGCGGTTATCGACAGACGTACGAGGGAATCCCGGTCTATCGATACCAGGATTCTAGCCACGGCCGGCACCAAAGAAAACCTGGCCCCCACGCTTGAATTCCGCTTCACGTATCGAATCAGTCTCATACCTCTGGCCCGGAGAAAGGAAGACATACCCTATTTAATAAAGGGGCTTCTGAATGACTCGCCGATACGCTGCATACGCTATATCGCTCTGCTAAAGGTGTTCTATAACCAGTGGCAGGGAAATGTTCGAGAATTGAAAAACTATCTCGCTCAAACCACAGCTTATTATCAGTCCAGCCGGTCGGTTTCTCGAGAGCAGATAGCCGGAGCCGGTCTTTTCGGGGAGATATCAACTCGCTATTTTCAGGACATTTTATCTGAAGAGACGTGGTATTTCGACTACTATTTTGAAGAGGATTTTCGGAACTTCTTTGCTCAAATCCTCAACAAAACAGCCTTCAGGCAGGAGATTATCGACGAGGGTCTGGTCGTTCCTTTATGCAAGCAGGACGAGAGTTTCCTTGTTCTTAATCTCAGGGAGGATGATTTCGAAGAAAAGGCACTCAGAGTTTATCGTAAGTTCGCAGAATACATTGAGAATTTGAAGTCCGGGAAGCCTGGAGGGAGGGAAACCGGGACAACCAGCTAACTGTCTTCCCGTTTCGAATTCCTGAAATGATTGCCGATCGCCTTGCAACCATATACTGAACCGGAGAGTGGAACTATTTTATCCTTGGAAGAGAAATAAACTTCTCCGTCTGTGTAAAACAGCTTCCACATCTGCCTTGTGTTGACCCGAGCCCTTTGATATTTGCGCTCCGATAAAGAAAATACTCTGGTATTGAAATTGCTTACTGAGTGACTGACAAGAAGGAGGTAGAAATGGAAAAGACCGATTTCTCTGAAAGACGCTGCGGTGAAAGAGTCATCCTCTCGATACCGGAAGCTTTAAGTATTCACGGCTTAGATGGCGCATATATGGTCGGGATATCCGGACGCGGAGCAGAAATAGCGTGCCTCCAGAAACCAAATCTCTCTGCTGCCGTACCCTTTTGCCTCGACCTGCCCCAAGGCATGTACCGGCTGGCAACCCCTGCAAAAGTTGTCTGGCAAAAAAGAGAGAAAGCCTGGCATTTGGGGCTAACCTTCGACCATCTGTCTGACCTGGACAAACAGGTACTGGAGGCGTACGTCGACTATTTAAAAAGAGACAACAAACTCCTTGAGGCCAGAAAGAGCATTAACATGCATTTGGAGGCATTCATTCGGAATTTCGAGCGGTTGCTTGAATTAAAAGGCTATCTGGTCAGCAGGTTGTCCAAAGAACAGGTAGCCCATCCGGAGCCTCAATCCGGATATCTTCATTGAGAAACTCTCGTGGAGTGAGTCCAGCAGCGGAGAGCCGGTATCCGAAAAGGCGCCGCCCTGTCTCGTTTTTCTCTCCAATCAAAACCGTTGCTTCCTGCAGTCTATTTCGTTTAAACTTTTAAGGAAGAGGCATTCAGGTCGGGGTAGTCTTCTCCTGCTCGTATTCAGTCCTACCGACTCCGGCAACCGTCACATTTTCCACAACCAGCCCGGCCCTCCGAAAAACCACTCGATTAGAAATTCCCATACGGACTGGAGATGGAAAATGAGCCAAAAACTGACGTCACTACAAATTGAAATCTTCAAATCTTTGCTCCAGAGAAGGAAAAGGAATTTATGGCAGGAAGTGACTGAGACACTAAGAAGGGATATCGGGCAGGAATACCAGGACCGGCTGAGAATGGCCCTGGATGATGAAGACCGGTCGGTCGTCGACCTGCAGGAAGAGACGGTCTTTTCCCTCATGGAACCGAAGAAGATGGAACTCGAAGAAATCGAAGGCGCCCTCCATAGAATACAACAGGGAGAATACGGCGTATGCGTTGACTGTGGAGAACCGATCGATATGAAGCGCCTTGAAATCATGCCGCAGACTCCCCGTTGCACCCGGGATCAGGCATTACTGGAAAGGGCCAGATTGAGAAGAAGGTCGCTATAAGAGGACGTATCCGTTCACCGTTGTCCAACCTCGAATGATGCGTGCCGGTAGAAAGAGTCTATTCGAATCCTTCCTTGTTGAACCCAATATTTTGTCACCCGGTATTCCCATGCCCCAGTCACATTAGGGACGCGGCCAAAAGTAATTGTCCCACATTGCTTGTCTTTTGGTCCGTCTTCCGCGTTGCACCAAAGGTTACATACGAAAAGTATGCGCCCATTGATGCGCCTTGAATACGAACCAAAATCCTGCGCCATCTGGAACAATTATTTTCGGCCGAGTCCCTTACGAGTAACCGTTCACCGTTCACTGTTGACCGTTCACCGAAAAGACGTTCCTCGCGCTTTTCAGGTTCTTGCGGTCAACGGTGAACGATTACCCATGCGACAGACTCCGAGAGCAGTCGATTGCGATCTCTCCCCGTCAAAAACAGTCCGGAATGTTGCACAAAACAGTTGTTAGTTAATATCACAAGGGTTATATTTTTACGGAATCTATCAGAGGGTGTCTAAAAACTCTCAATTTTGTTTCAAGGTCAAGCCTCCGGCCCGGAGGGGAAGGCGGGGATTCTAACCCTTGAAGGCTGGGATGCTGGGAGGCGAGAAGGCTGAGAGGCAATCCCAGCGGGTCAGCTTTCTAGCTTTCTGGTTTCGGCTTCCCAGCCTCCTGGCTTCCTAGCTTCCCGGCCTTTTGAGGATTAGAATCCGAGCCTGACGCAGAGATTGGACAAAAGGAAGAGTTTTTAGACACCCTCTAAGTTCCGGAGGACATGCATGGAGCGAACCTTATCAATTATTAAACCTGACGGTGTATCAAAGAGACTCATAGGCGAGGTCATCAGAAGATTTGAGGGCAGCGGTCTCCGAATCGTGGCCGCTAAGATGCTGCATCTCAGTAAGAAGGATGCTCAGGGTTTCTACGCCGTGCACCGTGAGAGGCCTTTTTTTGAGAGTCTGACCGATTTTATGTCCTCCGGCCCGATCATGGTCATGGTGCTGGAAGGTGAAAATGCCATCAAAAAGAATCGTGACCTCATGGGCGCTACTAATTATAAAGAGGCGAAACAGGGTACCATCAGGCACGAATACGCATCCAGTATTGAGCAGAACATAGTACACGGGTCCGACGGCCCTGAAACCGCAGCCTTCGAAACAGGCTATTTTTTCAATACCCTTGAGATATTTGATTATTAGGGATTCAGGCAGGGCGAGAATTGCTCCTGCCGCTTGCACGGTGAACAGTGGACGGTGAACGGACCTTGGCCGAAATCGGTGAGCTTGGAGTTGTGGACCTGGTCCGAAAAAGCGCCCACAGGCCGAAAAACAAGGATCTGGTTCGAGGCATCGGTGAAGATTGCGCCGTTATCTCCTTCGACAAAACCTACCTTCTTGTGACCACGGACGCACTGGTCGAGAATGTCCATTTCAGTCTGAATTATACCACTCCGTATCTCCTCGGGAAGAAGTCCGTAGCGGTGAATTTGAGTGATATTGCGGCAATGGGCGGCCGGCCTCGATACGTATTCCTTACTCTAGCCGCTCCCGGGCAGCTCACCGTCTCGTTTGCAAGACAATTCCTGCGCGGCATGAACTATTGGTCCAGGCGTTTCGACCTCTTGCTGGCAGGAGGAGATACGGTCCACTCGCCTTCGGGCCTCGTCTTGAACATTACGGTCATCGGACAAGGGCAAAAAGACAGTACAGTATTCCGTTCCGGCGCAAAAGAAGGCGATCTGATCTTTGTGTCGGGTTATCTTGGCGATTCAGCCGCGGGGTTGGAGTTGCTCCAACGCGGCTATAGCAAAAATGGTGCTTATGGCAGGCTTGTTAAAGCACACCTCGACCCTGTACCCCAACTTCCACTCGGACAATACCTCTCTCAAAATCACCTCGCATCAGCTATGATCGATCTCTCGGACGGACTGGCCACTGATCTGGCGCACATTGGTGAGGAAAGCGGCATCGGCGCAGAGGTTTACGCAGACAGAATTCCTACTTCCCGCGCCTGCCGGAAATTCTCCGAAGTCTCGGGTTCGTCGCCGACGGCCTGGGCCCTTACCGGTGGAGAAGACTACGGCCTGTTGTTTACCGTCCCTGCCAAAAAAGCCGAAGAGTTGAAAA
>JAZDGK010000173.1:0-2186 GCA_043806955.1 Pseudomonadota bacterium
CTCACAGGGTTTATGATGATGAGGCGTCTCTTCCTTATACTACGGCGAAGACGAGTTCCGTGAGGGTATAGATGGTAGATGAAAGGCGCCAGCTTGCTGAGCAGGTTGTAAGGACGTATGAGGGGTTGTTTTCATTTCAGAAGACTGAGACGTGTGAGATTTTGAGAAAGTTGAACGCCTCCGTTGTTGCGATTTTTGCGGGTAACAGGGGTGGCAAGACCTCGACTGTGGCGGAACATTACGTTGAGCGGGTCCTGGGGTTCAGTCGATTTCCGGTGAAAAACAAATTAGCAAAGAAAATTCGGTGTATGAGTTCTTCGTTACCGGAGAGTTCTGACGTTTCCATGCAGGACAACGCCCAGTACATCGAACTCCGGAAGTACATCCCTTACGAACAGATTGAAAAGGACATCACCGCCCGGAGTCAGAATCTTGTTGTAAGACGGCCAGTTGGACTGAGTTCTCCGAGGACGATATTTGAATTTCGGTCGAGCAAGCAGGAGCTTCAGGATTTAGGGAAGATCAATTTGTCTTCGGTATGGCATGATGAAGAGACCCCGGAAGACAAAAGAACCGAGTGCCAGATGAGATTGATCCAAGAAGGTGGAGATGAAATTTTTACTTTGACTGCGACCAACCCGTTCAGCTATACCTACGACAAGGTATTTAGGCGATCTGCTTACATATTTCGGACAAAGACCGTTTCTGAATATACCGGGCTTCCCCAAGAGGAACGGCACAATACCGGTGCTTCGATAGCTTCGATTTTCATGAGCACTTGGGATAATCCCACTCTTCCGAAAGAAGAAATCACGCGGATGATGTCTGAAATGGACCCGGCGGAAATTCCTCTCAGGATTTACGGGGTTTTCACGCAGATCACCGGGCGGGTACATAAAACCTATGACCCGTCGATTTGTTTTATTTCGTTCAAGAAGTACTTTCCAGATGGGATTCCATATAATTGGATTCACGCGCGAGGGATTGACTACCATGAATCAAGAATTCCCTGGTCGGTCGGGTGGCTTTCGGGTTCTAAAGACGACGAATGGTTCCTCTGGAAAGAATTTCACCCGGCGATTGACGGTCCAAATGCCTTTAATACCTACGATATTGCCAAACATATCGCTCGGAACAGCGGGAACTACTATTATTCAGTAAATCTGATCGATCCGTTGGCAAACAAGAAACAGGCAATCACGTTATTTTCAACAACTGACGATTTGAATAGGCATTTCGATCAGTTAAGAAGGGAGGAAGGACTTGGGGCTCCATGTTATTGGCAGGGATGGGACACAAAAGGAACCGGAGGAAGGGACCAGGTTGCCACAAGATTCAAAAACGCTGTCCGCTGCGGTCGTCCCTTTAACAATACCGTTAGGGATCGCGGATCGGTACGGAAATTGCCTACTCTTTGGATTTGCGATACGGCTCCTAAGTTTCATCGATCCATCATGGATTGGTCTTATGGAGAGTATGTGGCGGCCTCCACGCGAGCAGTTAATGATCCCAAGCCCATACCGACCCCTAAGAATTCCCACGATTGTTGCACTTTGGAATGCTTGGCAAAAGACGGTAGGTTACTTTTTGCTGCCCATCTCATGCAGAACCCGCCGCAACAACAGCCACGCCGACAGGTGAGCGTGACTGGGAGATAGAAATTGTGCTTGACATTTTAAAAAATAGTTTTACTATGCGAATTAACATCAGGATACTGTCTCAGCCCTGGCCGGAAGGTCCGGGCTTTTCTTTTATGGAGGGACGATGCCAGTAAAGATTTCTAAAATCGGCGGTGGATATCGGGTTCGCACTCCAGGTGGAATAAAAGCCAAGAAAACCACCAAGAAAAAAGCTATGGCGCAGCAGCGACTTTTGAACGCCATTGAATATTCTAATTGGCGGCCCACTAAACGACGGAAAAAGAAATGAATCAATATCACGAACCAGAAGTAGTGGAAGAGAAGGAAGACCCCGCGGATTTACCCGAATGGCAGACTGACCTTACGAACCATGTCTTGAATGAATGGGACAAGGGGAAATCGTTTGTCTCTTCACTCGACAGTCTTTACGACGATCTCTACGACATGATCCGTGGGGAGCGACCGGAAAAGAATTACGATTGGGAATCCAACATCGTAATCAACAAGGTCTTTCAGGTGGTCTGGACGGCGATACCGTATCTGACG
>JAZDGK010000174.1:0-6972 GCA_043806955.1 Pseudomonadota bacterium
CATCCTCGGCGGGGGTTCCACCTCGCTGTCCGCAATTTCGAGAACTTCTTTAACGGAATCAACAAGGCATCCTATCGTGGCCATGCCCCCGTCCAGCTCCACGTCCACAATCACAATGCACGTGTCAACCGTCCGTTCGCCTGTGGGCATCCCCAGTTTCAGCCGCATATCCATCACCGGAACCACGTTGCCCCTGAGGTTTATCACGCCGCAGAAATAATCCGGCATGCGTGGAATCCGCGTGATCGTGGTACACTCGATCACCTCTTTGACCCTTGAAGTCTCAAGGGCAAAATTCTCGCCGTTCAAGACAAACGTCAAATACTGCCTTATCTCAGTCATATTTCTCCCTCCTTTACTACGCCAATCCTGTCTTCCGGCTCCTGCCCCCGGCATCCTCCGGACTGCCGGCCCATAATCTTGGTTTATCGCCGCGAAACGAGCAGAGGATGACTGCAGTATTTAGGGTGGAAAATGGTGGGCAAATTCCATCATCTCTAGCTATACAACACGAGACATCATTGGGATGCACAGACAGACCCGTCACCTGGAAAAACCAGACTTCCCCCCTGCCGTCCCAACGCTGTTGAATTAGGCAATGCAGTCAAAACACCCTTGCCCCCCGGCCTCTTCCCCAAGATGGTGGAGAGGAAGTCAAATTTCTCTAACATTCAGACCTCGTAAATGCACACCTAAAAGGTGCGATTTTTTGGACATGCAACCAGTCATGTTGGGTTTCGCGTTGCTCTACCCAACCTACGAACCACGAACTTGCCACCGAGGTAGTACAATGTAGGTTGGGTAGAACGGAGTGAAACCCAACAGATTCACCTTGGAGGAACGGTTCTTGACCTGCCCCATGGAAAATCAGAGTTCCTAACTGCACAGGTCGCAATTTTCCACTGTTTGCGATGTCCACTTCTTAAGCGAAATACAATAAACTCAGCATGTTATAGCATGGTTAAAGTCTAGATTTTACGAGGTCTGAACATTCTATAGACTTTCAGATAATGTTTTTGGGAAGGCAGCAGGGAGGGGATAGTACCTGTTCGTACAGCCCCGACCGATAACGCCCCCAAAAGCTTTATCTGGAAGTCTATAGGAGCCTGTCGGACTTAGGGAATCGTCACGAGGAAGTGGAGGAACGAGGCCAAATATTCACGAATTTGAGGCGCGTAGCAACCGTTCACTGTTGACCGTTCACCGCTCACCGTCGAGCTGCCCTTCAGCCTCATGAATCACTGGGGCGCCGATACGTGAAATCAGTTTACTTTGGCTGGCAGGCTGACTCTTCAGTCAGCGATTGGATATAAGACCGGAGGTTCACTTTCTTACTCGTGATACCGAGTTTCTTCCGGAGATTTCGCCGGTGAAAGGTGATGGTGTGTTCGGACAAACGGAGCACATGTGCGATCTCTTTGTTGCTTTTTCCTTCCCGGATCAAATCGCATACCTGAATCTCGGTCGGGGTAAGATTTTGAAATTTGCCAGATAATGTTTCGAAAGACGAAAAAGCCCCATCTCTGATCTTCGACTCAATAAGGTCAAGACAGGTCCTTTGTTCCGCATTGAGCCCGCTGTTTTTCAGGCTCTCCAAATAAGGCATGATCATGCTTTTGAGACCGGAGAGAGCCTTTCCCTCTAATACACGTTTATTCTCTTCCCACTTTCTTAATAAAACCCTGAGAGACGTATTCGCCTCCTCAAGATGAACGGTTTTCGCTCTCAACTCCTCTTCCATCCGTTTCTGCCCGGTGATATCGCGGACGTATTCCACTGCGTATATGATCCGGTCCTCTTCATTCAGAATCGGCCATGCATGTTTCTGGAGCCACATCCGTCTTCCATCAGGCCGCTCGAACGGTTGCTCCTGCACCGAGGATCTGCCCGTAGCAAAGACCTCGGCCACCGGGCATGAATCGCACACACTTTCCCGTTTATGAAAAACCTCGTAGCAATGGCGGCCCGTGATCTCTCCCGGCGCCCATTGGCCCTGTCGGACCAGCCCCTCATTTGCCCATACGATCATGAAGTCGGGATCTACAATATCAAACGAGTCGTTCAGCCGGGCAAGCACCTGCTCGGCCATGTCCGCCAGAAGTGGGGTTCTCTCCCGCAATCGTTTGAGTTCATCTCTTTCCTTTTTGAACAGCATCACCGGCTCCGGCAATTCCTCGCAAGTTATAGACTTCCAGATAAAGCTTTTGGGTGCGTTATCGGTCGGGGATGTACGAACAGGTGCTATCCCCTCCCTGTTGCCTTCCCAAAAACATTATCTGAAAGAGCCTCTTGCAAAATGTTCAATTTTGTCCAAGGTCAAGGAAGGCGAAGATTTTAACCGCAGGAATACTGGTGGTATTTTGAGGATTAAAATCTGAGTCTGACGCAGAGATTGGGCAAAAGGGGACATTTTGCAAGAGGCTCGAAAGTCTATAATATACCGTGCATAGGTCAATTCCCAATATCGAGTGTCCAATGCTCAATATTCAATGTCCAAGGCAGTCTCTCCTGATTGGAAATTGGTTATTGAGCATTGGACATTGATCCTAAAATGGCATGATGGAAACTTCTAAGTCCCTTAATGATCGAGGGAAAGGGCTTTGAGATAAGAAACCAGGTTCCGCTTTCTATTTGTCAGCTTCAGTTTCTTTCTCAGGTTCTGTCGGTGAAATATGATGGTGTTGATGGAGAGGTGAAGGATTTCCGCTATCTGTTTGGTGGGCCTGCCTTCCTTGAGAAGATTCGCAATCTGGACCTCCATCGGGGTCAGATTGGCAAATCGTGAGGACAACCTGTCCACGAACGGTGAAGTTATCTGCTTTACGTTTGATTCCAGAACACTCAGGTAGGAACTCTGCTGCTCATCGAGCGGCGTACTCTTCAGCGCTTCCATATACGGAACAATCAGCGCACGCACATTAGTCACTATGGTTTCCTCAAGTTGTTTCCTGTCCTCATCACGTTTCTTCAGCATCACTTTCAGGGTGGTGTCGACTTCCTGCAAACGGCGATCCTTCATTTCCAGCTCGTAACTCCGCTGGTGCAGAGTCTCCTCCATTTGTCTGGAGAAGGTGATATCACGGGCATATTTCAGTATAGTGACGATCTCGCCGCCGCGGTTCAAAATCGGCCATGCATATATTTCCAGCCATTTTGACTCCCCGTCCGGTCCATTTACGCATCGTTGCCGTATGGACGGTTTGCCGGTACTCATTGCCTCCATGGCAAGGCAGTTCTCGCAGGCCATGTTCCGCCGCCCCCAGATTTCATAGCAAAAGCACCCGATCATCTCCTCCTGAGCTACACTGTTCATCTTGGCGCTGGCCGCATTTGCCCACAAGATACGGAAGTTGCGGTCCAGAATATCAACGGGCTCCGTAATTGCCGGAAGGATTTGATTTGCCATTTCCTGAACCAGCAACAGAATTTCTCCGGATAGATCGGCTTGAGCGGGCTGATTTTCCAATATTTTACGACCCTGCTGTCCCCTGGATGGACGGCTGTCATAGCCGTCCATCAGAGGGTGTCCAAAACAAAACACCGTAACCGTTCACCGCAGAGTCCGCGGAGACCACAGAGAAAGGGCACAACCAAGAAATGCAAACCCTTCGGGACTTGCAGGGTGAAGACCTTAATCAGATTCTCGGAATTGCGGCGCCGGCAGTAACGTTGGCAGTATGGAATGCGCGGAGAGATAAAGACGGATTTGTCTTGGCTTCCTGTCTCTTCTCTGCGCCCTCAGCGTTCTCTGCGGTGAACGGTTACAAAACACCCACCCAGACCTGATATGGGGGATGACCCCCTCGGATTCGGGTCCGGCAGTCTCTACGATCAAAGCTGTTTGTTTCTCAAATATGGGAAGTTAGACGGTGGTGACGGCGATTTGATTAGCAACATTTGTGCCCTTTTGCAGTCCGTGAGTTGCGATGAGCCTTTCTGATCTTTTGGGGGTCCTTTCGTTTCTTACTGTCGAGAAGAAAAGTGACGGCCGAAATCATTTTCTGGGGAGGTACACACAAGCAATCCGCGATTCCATTCTGTTCGGCTCGCAGCATATTGGATTCAAGGTGTTTCGGCGTAGTCACAGAACTACTTGATCTGCCGATCACTTTTTCCCATGGGAGGTGATGGAAAGCAACAAGGGAATCCAGAGATGATACCGTAACAAAATGTTACGGTATCGTGAGGCTGGGATTGATCAAAATCGTCACATTCCTACACATCGGAAAGCATGGCTGGATTCGCCCGACCAAACGCATGAGTTTTGTTTAGACGAAAATAGCAGAAAATTATTTGGAAGACTTTTAACCGGAGCATGGAAGACTCAGCAAAGGCAAGTCTAAGTCTAATCGCCTGCCAGGAGTTTCTTCACTACCGCCAAGAGCTGAACAGGTCTAAAAGGTTTAACAATCCAGCCCGAAGCGCCGGCCACCCTGGCTTCGTTTCTCTTATCTTCGCGCGACTCAGTGGTCAACATGACTATAGGAATAGTCGTGGCCCGGCATATTGCGGATTTCTCTGATGAGACCTATACCGTCCAGGTTGGGCATATTATGATCCGCAATAAGCATGTCAATATGCCTGCCGGTCAGCTTGACTAAAGCATCCTTTCCGTCCGCTGCTTCGAGGACTTCATAGCCGGCCTGTTTGAGCGTGAAGCTCAACATCATCCTGAAAGTCCGCGAGTCATCAACAGCCATTATTGATTTTTCCATGTTGCCCCCGTGAAATTGACTGTCAGAACGAGCCTTCTACAAGACTCTTATATTTGCTTCGTGCGCGTGCTCGTAATGGTAGTCGATTTCTTGTGCCATTTTCCCCACTTTCCGATTACGATTACGAGCACCGCTACGCTGAGCACGAGCACGATTCGGCTCAGCCATACAGTTTTGCAGAAGCATCAGAACAGCTCCACATTCGCCCCAAAATCACCTTCGGGCCCGATTGCGGAGCTTTCCTGACTGCCTGGCTCAAACGTTTCAAGATCGGCGCTCCCCAGTGCATTCCTGTGAACTGTTCTCTCTGCCTCCATGGTGTAGCGATCCATCATTGCTTCTGTTAAAAAAGCTGAATCAGAAAGGGGATTCTCTGTCCCGGGAAGGCGGTTTCCAATTCTTCCTCTCAGCATTTCCAAACCGGCTATAATGTGCTTCAATCCGGAATCGGCAATCCGGTCAAAGGTTAAGGAATCCGAAAGACGGGCTGTCTCCCTCCCCAGGAGCTGGGTGGCGCTCCCTACCATCTGAACAGCGCTCTTCATTTTGCGATCCGCATTCTGCAACTCTATGACAGCCCCGGCAGCCTTTTCTTGATTGTGCGAAATCTCCTGTCTGGACCGCATCAGCGCTTCCATCAATTCCCCTTCCAGTTTGCCTGTCATATTCACTGCATCCTGCAGTCCGGAGATTATTTCTCCTGCTTTGGTTCCCCACGTATCCGCAAGGGACTTCATATCTCCGGCAATCACCGCCAGTTTGAGGCCCTTTTCACCCAAAGGAGCAGCCTGGGCCAGGGCGTTTATGGCAAGAAGCTTCATATCATCAAAGACATCGCCTATCCTGGCCCGGTTTGTACCCACGTTCGCCATCAGCCCTGAAAGGTTCTTTACGGCCTTAAACAATTCTTCACTCACCAGAAAGCTCTCGCTTAAGCGGTTTCGCAAAGATTCCATAACAGGATCGAGCAGGGAAGGGGCGCTCTCGATTCGAGAATTATGAACGTAGCCTGTCGCTTCCATAACACAATCGGCCTGTTCCTTGACCCGTTCCCCAATCCCGCTGAGCGCCGCCGTTATTTCTCCTCCGGCATGAATGATTTTTTCCCTTACATCCTGAAGCTGGGGAATCTGGACAGTAAGCTTCGCATATGCCGTGCCCGCCGATTCCGGAGCAACCGCATCCGGGCCTTTACCTTCGAACATCGAAGATATCTCTTCCAGCGCGGCTTGTACGTGCTCGATCTGCTGCCTGGTAATATCCTGGAATTGCAGGGCCGCCACAATCTCCCCCATATCTTTGGAGACTTCCGAGGAGAATCGATCAATGCGCCCCGGAAGCGTTTCCATTTGAGAAGACGCCTCTGCAACAATATCAAGTACTCCCGCCAGCCTCTCTCTGAGTTGAATATGGTTCTGCTCCTGAGAATTGAGACGCCCGGCCAGAAACGTCTCAATCTTTCGTATTGTATCAAGTGCCTGCCCGATCTCGTTTTGGAATCCGGCTGCATAATTCGAAAGCATTCGTGAGAACTTGCCGACCCGTTCCGAAACAAAGATGAATTCGCTGCCCAGGTTTCCCAGTCGACTGCTCTGGATGCGGCTTGAGATGCCGAGCATTTTGGTCACGAAAGACAGCTTGTCAAGGGCGCGGTGCTGATGCATCAGGAGTTTTAGCCCCTTGCCGATCTCGGAAATTTGCTCTATGGTTTTTTGCGATTCCTGGATATTCCTCTGAAGGACATCGACCGATTGTTCAAAGAGTGACTTAATCTCCAGAAACAAATCGGTAATGCTGCGGCCTGTCTCTATGTCAGCCGCTTCTTTTGCGCGCTTCGACAAATCGCATGTCTTTGTACATAATGATTCGAGCTGTTTGCCCAGGTCCAGGAACTCCGGTTCCAATTGGGTACATAACTGGGACAGGCGTTTTCGAGATTCATTCACCATCTTTCCCACTTCTCTGCCCACACCGGATAGTATACGCTCCTCCGACCGGACCGTACATTCAGAAAAATTGCCTGCCCGGCTCGCACCGGCGATATCGGTTCCCACGAATGCCTCCAAGAAATTATGCTTTGGTTTTTCCGCTTATCACGGAGTTGCGCTCAATACTGAGTACAGCTCCACACAAATGCGTACCCAATAACAATACCCGGATAGGCGGGGTTTTCTAACCCCGCCTGTGGACGCCTCGGTCGCTGGGCGGCCCTGGAAAGGACCGCCTATCCGACGGGGGAATTTCACCATAATGGATA
>JAZDGK010000175.1:0-5103 GCA_043806955.1 Pseudomonadota bacterium
CGCGTCCTGGGGCAGAGGCATTTTGACGTTCAGCTCATGGGCGGCATCGTGCTGCATCAAGGCAAGATAGCCGAGATGAAGACCGGTGAAGGCAAGACGCTGGTGGCCACTTTGCCTGTTTATCTCAACGCCCTGACCGGCAGGGGAGTGCATGTTGTAACGGTCAACGATTACCTGGCAAGACGCGATGCGGAGTGGATGGGTGGAGTCTACAAATTCCTGGGGCTTTCAGTGGGAAACATTGTTCATGGCCTGAACGACCCCCAGCGAAAGGAATCCTACGCAGCCGATATTACCTACGGAACGAACAATGAATTTGGTTTCGATTATCTTCGCGACAATATGAAATTCTCCATCGATCAATTTGTGCAGAGAGAGTTCTATTTTGCACTCGTTGACGAGGTCGACAGTATTCTTGTCGACGAAGCGCGTACGCCTCTCATAATTTCCGGTCAGGCCGAGGAATCCACGGAGCTCTATTACCGGGTAGACAAAATCATCCCCCAACTCAAATCCGATGTTGACTACAAAGTTGAAGAGAAGTCCCGTACGGCAGTCTTGACTGAAGATGGTGTAGCCCGGGCTGAAAAACTGCTGAGGGTGGAAAACCTCTATGATCCACGAAACGTGGAAACTCTTCATCATGTGAACCAGGCCCTTCGTGCTCATGCGCTCTTTAAACTGGATGTGGATTATATAGTAAAAGACGGTGAGGTGATCATAGTCGATGAGTTCACCGGGCGGCTTATGCCCGGCCGCCGTTACAGCGAGGGACTGCATCAGGCGCTGGAAGCCAAGGAGGGTGTGAAGGTTGAGAATGAGAATCAGACGCTTGCCTCCGTTACCTTCCAGAACTACTTCCGAATGTATGAGAAACTCGCAGGCATGACCGGAACCGCGGACACTGAAGCTGCTGAATTCCAGAAAATATACAAGCTTGACGTAGTTGTGGTCCCAACGAATAAACCCATGACCCGCCAGGATCATCCGGATGTGATCTATAAAACCGAAAAAGAAAAGTTCAGGGCCGTAGTCCGGGGCATCAAGGAGTTGAACGAAGAGGGCCGCCCAGTACTGGTCGGCACCATATCAATCGAAAAATCGGAGCACCTGAGCAGTCTGCTGAAAAAAGAGGGGATCAAACACTCCGTACTTAATGCCAAACACCACGAAAAGGAGGCTGAAATCGTGTCCCTGGCGGGTCAGGCCTGTGCGGTTACGATTTCGACGAATATGGCCGGCCGGGGTACGGATATCGTATTGGGAGAAGGTGTGGCCGAGAAGGGCGGATTGCATATTCTGGGCACGGAGCGGCACGAGGCCAGGCGAATTGATAACCAGCTTCGAGGCCGGGCCGGGCGTCAGGGTGATACGGGATCTTCTCGTTTTTATCTTTCGCTGGAAGACGATCTTTTGCGGATATTCGGGGCTGAGCGTATTTCATCGATCATGGATAGACTCGGAATGGAGGAAGACCAGCCGATCGAGCACAGTCTCGTATCCAAGGCCATTGAGAATGCCCAGAAGAAAGTCGAAGGACAGAATTTCGAGATCAGAAAGCAACTGCTGGAATACGACGATGTCATGAACCAGCAGAGAGAGGTTATCTACAGGCAACGGCGTGAGATACTGGCTGAAAATAACTTCCAGGAGTCCGTCCAGGAGATGATGGAAGATATAGTGTCTTCGATGGTGGATGGAGTTGCCGACGATAAAATCCCAGCGGAGGAATGGGATCTGAAGGGCTTTGAAGACCGATTCTATAACCGGTTCTCTCTTCGTTTTTCCCTTGACGGCGTAGACAAGTCTTCCCTGAACCGGGATGTATTACGGGAACTGGCGCTCGATGGGGCAAAGAAAGAGTATGCCCGAAAGGAAGGAGAATTCGGCCCCGATGCGTTGCGGAATCTGGAACGATATTTTACGCTGCAAGTTGTTGATAATTTGTGGAAAGACCATTTGCTCAATATGGATCATTTGAAAGAAGGCATAGGGCTGCGCGGCTACGGGCAGAGAGACCCCCTGCAGGAGTACAAACGTGAAGGCTATGAAATGTTCATGGCCATGATTGATCGCATGAAGGAGGAGACCGTATCCACTCTCTTCCGCATTCAGCTTGCCAAACAGGCTGATGTGGAGCAGTACGAAAGAGAGCGAGATCAGGAAATGGTCTTCAGCCACGGAGATGGCGAGCAGGAGCCCGTGCGCAGAGAGGGAAAGAAGGTGGGCCGGAACGAACCCTGCCCGTGCGGAAGCGGAAAGAAGTTTAAGAAGTGCTGCGGCGACAAATAGAAAGTGATGAGTGATGAGGAGATTTCGGATTTCGGATTTGGGAATGCGGAATGCCGCCCCCCCGGGACACAACGAATAACCAAACAAACTAAACAAACTCTGATTCTTTCCTGTTTTCGTGTTTTCCTGATTATATACTTTTTTGTTAATTCTTTGTGTCTTTGTGGTTCGGATTTCGGGCTGACAAGCCGCCGGATAGAGAGTTTATGAAGAGGAAGGAAAAAAAGAAAAATGCAGATGAAGACGAGCTCCTTGTCGACGGTTTTTTGTTTTCGGCGGTAGAGGCCGCTATAAAAAAGCCCGGAAGGATGGATCTCGGCCTCATTGCTTCGAAGGCGCCTGTCCGGGCAGCGGGGCTCTTCACCACCAATCGAGTGAAAGCAGCTCCCGTCCTGGTCAGCCGGAACCGTCTCAGGAACGGGATTGCCCAGGCCATACTGGTGAACAGTGGTAATGCCAATGCCTGTACCGGGAAAAAGGGCATGGACGATGCAAAAGAATCGACCCGTTTCATTGCTCAAAGTCTGGGCATAGAAGAAAGTATGGTCTTAGTTGCATCTACCGGCGTCATAGGCCAATTCCTCCCCATGGAGAGGATAAAAGCGGCCGCCCCGGATCTAGTCCGGTCGTTGGGGCCGAATCGTTTAGTCGACTTGAGCCGTGCTATACTGACAACCGATACGGTCGAGAAAATTTCGCTGAGACAAGGCATCATAGATGATAAGCCGGTAAAAATCGTGGGGATTGCCAAAGGATCAGGCATGATCATGCCCCAAATGGCCACAATGCTTTGTTTTGTTGTGACTGATGCCTGCATAACCTCATGCGCTCTAAAATCATGCCTGAAAGAGGCCGCATCGCTCTCGTTTCACAGGATCACGGTGGACGGGGACACCAGCACCAATGATTCTGTTTTCGCTCTGGCCGGCGGAAAAGCCGGGAACAGAGAGATAAGTATCAGAGACTCCGAGGATGGAAACGCTTTCCAGCGTCTGCTTACCGGCGTGTTGGTCGATTTGGCCAAAATGATTGTTCGCGATGGGGAGGGCGCCACAAAATCAATAGAAGTCCGGGTAACCGGCAGCAGATCCACGGGAGATGCCAGGAAAGCCGCTTTTGCCGTGGCAAATTCGAGTCTGGTGAAAACCGCCTTATGCGGGGAAGACGCAAATTGGGGCCGGATCATGGCTGCTCTAGGCAGGTCGGGGGCGATACTTGATCCGTCACAGGTGAGTATTGCAGTCGATAGTTTTCCCCTGGCTGAAAACGGCATCGGCTGTGGAATAGAAGCGGAAAAGGCAGCTACGGAGGTCATGCGCCGGAAAGAGTTTGTTCTCAATATCGATCTGGGTAAAGGTCCTTTCTCGTTCAATGTCTGGACGTGTGACTTATCTATTGATTACATCAAGATTAATGCATCATACCGGACGTGATTCGGGCCACAGAATTTCGGATTTCCGATTGCGGATTTCGGAATGAGAAGACAAGGCTGATGGTGGTGGATCGACCGTGGACCATGGACGATCGGTTTCCGTGGTTCATCGACTGTGGTCAATCCGCTGCGGCAGATTAGTAACTTACTCAAACTGAGTCAAGTACGGCGGCGGATTTGGGAAAGGATTTGTAATTGCAGCCACTAGATATTTGTGTTAAAAGATGCACTTTTGAGCGAGATTCGTGGATAGGTGCGACTTACATCCGTAAACCGCCGAATATGAACTTGTGACTCGAAACTCGCATTAATGACACCTTCCGATTGCCCTTGGTGTCCGCCGAAGGCGGATTTAACGGCAAGATGAGGATGGTGTTGAATCTAACCAAATGGAGGAAGAAACATGTCTTACGTAACAATGAAACAACTGTTGGAGGCCGGGGTCCATTTCGGCCACCAGACCAGGCGGTGGAATCCGAAGATGAAGCCTTACATTTTCGGCGCCAGAAATGGGATTTACATTATTGACCTGCAGAAGACCGTGCAACTGTTCAAGGTCGCCTACGAGTTTATTGTGCAAACAGCCGCCGAAGGCAAAAATGTGCTCTTTGTCGGCACCAAGAAACAGGCGCAGGACGCAATTAATGAGGAAGCAAAACGATGCGGGATGTATTATGTGAGCAATCGCTGGCTGGGCGGCATGCTTACCAATTTCCAGACCATTCAGAAGAGCGTGGAACGCCTCAAATCGATGGAAGGGATGAAAGAGGACGGGACCATACAGCGTTTTCCAAAAAAAGAAATATTGAGTATGGAGAAGGAAATCGTCCGGCTGGAAAGAACGCTTGGAGGCATAAAGGATATGGAGCAGATCCCGGGCGCCCTTTTCATAGTCGATTCGAAGAGAGAAACCATTGCGGTTAGTGAGGCCCGGAAACTCGGGATACCGGTGGCGGCCGTAGTCGACACGAACTGCGATCCTGACGGAATCGATTATGTCATCCCAGGTAATGATGATGCTATCAGGGCCATAAGATTATTGACTTCACGTATGGCGGATGCGGTGCTTGAAGGGAAAAAACGCCTCCGGGAGAGCCTTCAGGCTGAGGCGGACAAGGTTGAAGATGTCGCGGCCGCGGAGGCGTCGGCTTCTGAGGTTCTGAAAAGCCCGGCCGAGATATCAGCCGCACCGGCAGCGGGTGAAAAATAGGTAACCGTTCACCGTTGTCCGTAAGAACCTGAAAAGCGCGAGGAACGTCTTTTCGGTCAACGGTGAACGGATAACGGAAAGATTTGGAGGTAGAAGGTGGAGATTTCAGCAAAGGCCATAAAGGATCTGCGCGACAAGACGAATGCCGGCATAATGGATTGTAAAATGG
>JAZDGK010000176.1:0-22271 GCA_043806955.1 Pseudomonadota bacterium
ATCCGTATCTGCGTCCCGTGGATTGGTCTCGCCGACATCAAATATCCCGTTGTGGTCGGCATCCTCAACACCGTCCGAGAGTCCGTCGCCGTCGGTATCCGGGTCCGAAGGATCAGTCCCGGAGGCATTCTCGACAACATCTGCCAGCCCGTCGTGGTCCGAATCCAAAACATAGACTTCCGTGACTGCTTCGCTCCGGTTTCCGGCCCTGTCGATGGCCATATACCTGAGTACGGTGTCCCGTGAAACTCTTATTGGACAACAATAGATGACCGAGTCTAAGCCGGGATTGCTGCCGTCCAGTGTATAGTAGATGTCTCCCGGTTCATCGGCTAAGAGGATTATCTCCTGAACGCCGTTAAAGGCGCTGCTCGGCGGCACGGCGGTTGCCACCGGCAGCACTTTATCTACCACAAGTGAACCCCGGCCGTGGCTCACACTTGAGCTATTCCCGTCCGTTATGACGGCGTAAACATAATAGGTCCCATCCGCCAATCCGCACGTGTTGAAGAGATAATGGTCGCTAATGCCATCCGCATCCTCTTTAATCCCGGCGGAAACAAGAACTCCGTCTACTCCTGAGGGATCGGTGTCATAATAAAGAGATATACTCGCATTATCATCGGGATCGTCGTCTTCCCAGCTCACAACAACCGCTTCCCCGGAAGTAAAGACGGTGTCATACGGCTCTGCCAAGGCGATGTTCGGAGGATCATTCACCCCGTCATCCTTGACGAAGAAAGAGTTAATGGCGGTCCACCGGCTCCGTAGTCCATGTTCGTCTTCAGCCAGTGCCCTCCAGAAATACCACGTTCTCTCAGTGAGCCCAGACGGAAGAACCCATGCCGGATGATCCGCAGTTCCTGCGGCAATTGGGATATTGAGCCCTTCATCGGCATAGACCTCGAATCTGTAGGTAATTCGATCCCCATCAGTGTCAATCGAAGGGTTGAGCTCCAGCTTCGGGGTAAGAGTGTCCACCCATGATGCCCCTCCGGGATTTCTGACCGTTGGCACGGAAGGAGAGTCATTGGCCGTATTGACGAAGAAGGTCCCCTGCACCCAGGGACTCTCGGCGTGCCCATCATTGCCCTTTACTCTCCAGTAGTAAGCAGTATCGTCGGCGAGTCCGACTATCCGCCATGCCGTGGAACCGCCCGGAGCCTCAAGAACACTTGCAGAAGCTATTCGATCCGGGCTGTTAAAGGTGTTGTCCCGGTCGATCTCAAAGTAATAGCAGAGCGGATTGCCGTCAGCGTCGTACGTATTAGCGACAATGAGATCTAACTCTCTCAGCCCCGTTTCGCTGCCCGCGGCCGGATATATGATGGCCGGCGCTTTTGGCGCATGATTGGATATGTTGACCAGAAAGCT
The DNA here is from genome assembly GCA_043806955.1 of Pseudomonadota bacterium. GTDB lineage: Bacteria > Desulfobacterota > QYQD01 > QYQD01 > JAZDGK01 > JAZDGK01. Next base: position 1,375 of record JAZDGK010000176.1, read on the forward strand.
TGCCGGCTGCAAAGGGCTTCCCACTTCTGTTTTGGCCCCGTGTTCGTCTGTGGCAATGGCCTTCCAGTAATACCCGGTCCGGTCATTCAAAAGCACAGGGACGCGCCATGACGTAATCCCGTCAGGATCTTGAGGAATGTCCAAAGCCGAGGCTACCAGGACTTCCGTCCCGCTGTCGGAATAGATCTCAAAAGAGTATGTCACTTCGTCCCCGTCGGGGTCGGTGCTGTTCGTGACCTGCAGGAGAGGCTGCAACGTGCCGATCTCGATGCCATCGCCCGGACTGGAAATCTCGAACTCACCGGGTGGCTGGTTTGCCCTGTTCACAAAGAAAGACCCGTATGCCCACTGGCTGAAGATCTTTCCGTCAGCCGCCTTCACACGCCAGAAATACCCGGTATTCTCGGCAAGTGATACGGACGGTGTCCAAGATGTCTTTCCGGATGAGTCTTCGGACAAGCCGGTGTGCTCTGTTATGAGCGAGTTCATCTCCTGGTCCGAATAAACCTCAAATTCATAGGTCAATATGTCTCCATCCAGGTCAGTACTATTGACTATGGTGAGAGTCGGCGTGAAGGAAGTCACTTCGGAGCCATTCAGGGGACAATCGACCCCTGGAACGGAAGGGGCGGTATTGATAACGGGATCCTTTTCGCGGTTGTATTCATCAAGGTCCGGGATGCCGTCGCCGTCGAAATCGCCTGTCCCGTTACGCTGCAGACTGCCGAAATGAGTCATTTCCCAGTCGTCAGGCATTCCGTCTCCGTCAAAGTCCCCACGGGTCCGAATGGTGAGATTCACATTCTGAGAGGCCGTGAGCCGGCCATCCGATGCGGTGACTATCACGGAACACCGGCCTGTTTGCCATTCAGCGGGGGTCCATTCGAAAAGCCCCTTGCCATCTCCCATGTCCTGAAAAGTCGCCAGAGCTGGAATAGGGTCTGCCGACAACGCGGGCACAATGCCATCAGGGTCGCTGGCCTCCACGTTGAAGGAGAGCTTTGTGCCCGCCATTCCTGTCTGATCCGGTATGAAGTTGAGGATGGGCCCTTGTGGAGCCGGCTGTGGATCGCTAAGGACAACCCGGTAGGAGCCTGGAGTATCAATGTCAAAGCAGTGGATGAAGTACTTCGATTGCTCGTTTAACCGAATCCTTGAAAGCCATGTATTCTGAGGTTTCAGGTGTTTCCCGTCGGAGCGTATCACTCCTTTGATTATCTTTTCACCGCCGTAAGGGTCGGAGAGTCCGGCGTATACGGGACCGCTCGTTGCCGGCACGGTAAGTGTGAGGGAAGTCTCTTCTTCCGATGATTCGCCAAACTCAAGAGAAGCGGAAGAAGAAAGATCGGTTACTGTGTTTTCCGTTCCTTCGGATTCATAGATTGTAAACACGCCTTGGGTGTTTGCCAGGAAATCACAGATCGTGTCCTTCTCCGAGGTGTCCACCAGAACGTCATGTACGAGGACGTGGGAATTGAGGGCGCCTATACCCGAAACCAGCCTGCTCCCCTGTGTGTCCGAATCGGAATATGAGAACTCGGCATCGAAGCCCACTACTCGCCCTGAAACGGGGGAAGTCATGGCCCAGCGGGCAATGGATGCACCGTCCGGCTTTATGTCACCCAGAATGAGATCGAATGTAGCCGGTGCTTCCCCGCCGTTTACTTCGCAGCCGTCAATGACAAACCCTGCCGGATTATCCGTCCCGTTTTCCAGGATTTTCAGATATGCCGAATCCATTTTTACAGACCTGGCCTGCCCGGACCCGTTATTCTTTACGCGAAGCCCTATAGCAAAAGGCTCGGCCGGTTCAATTTCACTGGTAGAGGCATCGTCCCCGTAGACTTCGCCCGGAAGAAAACAGTCCAATAGCAATTTGGGCGGTGATTGCACCAGTATATGGTCCGGCTTCGCTTCCAGATCCTGTTCTATCCCGCTGATAGTATACTTTATGTCGGCCCCGATATAATACAGAGCTCCGTCTGCCGAGTTCTTGCAAGAACCGGCGGCAGGAATAATCAGCCACTGGATATCTGCGCGTGATGATGGTTGGATGGTACCGGATCCGTCGATGCCGGCGATTCCTCTCACCCTGTACAAGCGTACAAAAAAGACGGCGTCAGCCTGATTCTGATCGGAACCGACCGTCACGATCTTTCCGTTTTCATCGCTGAAATTGAGATCCACTCTGACCGCCCGATAGGCGTAATTATCCAGGCCGTTATCGATCTGAACCCGGGCGATAAATGCCTGGTGCTCCAGGACGGTTTCCCTGCGTATTTCCATCTGAATGTCGATGCAATTCCCCTTACCGACACCAGCAAGGGTCGAACCGGGGAGGATCGCCGTACAGAGCATTATGATGGCCACGACTTTGAGAACGAATTGCGTTCTTGTCCTCACAGCAGCAAACCTTTCTACAAAAAATACAGAGGGATCAAAAAGAAAAATATCTCGCTCCGAACATACTCTCCTCATGCTTCGCAGTTCAGTCGGCGCGGGTGATGCAAGTATACTGCTTCAGTTATTTTAGTGCGAGCAAGTCCTGTGCCCGGACACGAAACGCACGAGAGTAAATGGTGGGTTTCCCAAGCTATTGAGTTTGTGAGATAACAGCACTATCCGGGGTTTGTGTATATCACCCGGAAGAAACAACTTGCCGTTTAAGGAGAAGATGATTTCCATTATCATGGAAAAGAAGTTCCTTTAATCATTCATCCTTACATCCAATCCTTCTCCGGAAAAGCGGAAGCGGTGAAACTCTCCTATTTGGTTACCGGCAGGCGTACCGATGATTCTCATTGCGATATAACGAGAGGGCTTTTCCATAAAACTCTTCTTTTGCGGATCAGCGATTTTCCATGCACCATCGTCATAGAATTCCGCCCAGTTATGATAGGCATTTGATCGCAGAGTGGAATTCTCGCTGCAAATGTATCCCCCTATTCCTCTTGCCGGAATTTCATTGGCCCGGCATAAGGCGGTAAAAAGGTACATTGATTCCGTGCAATCGCCGCGCCTGTTCTTGAATGCGTACAAAGCCCCCCGATCATCACTCATATATCCCGAATAGGTCACATTATCTGCAACCCAGGTGAATATACTCTTTGCCGTTTCAACAGGGAGAGATCGCTTAAGGTCCTTAGCCAAACGCAACAGTTCAGAATCGTCGGACTCAATGTAACGCTCGGGCTTAAGAAATGCTTTGAGATCAGGAACCTTGGTCGGATTTGGTGTCTCAGCAAGCCGCAGAGTGGCCCTGATGGTGATAATCTTCACTGCGTAAGGCGGCAAGTCATCAACTTTGAAACAGAGTATCTGGTTGCCAAAATTGTCCTCGACCAGATCGTAAGGATGTGACGCTGTGATCTGTTCACATCGTTGGGTAGCGGTCTCCTTGACCGGGGCGTATGTCCGGAATTCCGCCCCCTTAAGAAGCCGGTTGGCGGTATTCTTCAAGGTGAAGCCATACTGAACCTGACGGGTGACAGTGTAGCCGGATTCGGAAGCAAAACCGGCATGGGAAAAGAGTACCGCAAATAGACAAATAAGACGGTAATAAAGGTGGTTAGGCTTTTTGTTCATGCCGGATCTACCATGTTTTGGGAAAACTGGAAAAAATATACTTTCGTGCTTTCCTGATTAAACTAATCTTTGCAATTGAGCACTAGCACGTACTCGTCCCCGGAATAGCTGCTATTTCGGACAAGTCGGGCATTTCGGCATTGCCCTGCCCGTACTGATCACCTTTTTATCGGTCTTGTTTTCCACACCTTTCCAAATAGCGACCTGCTGACGGGCAAACCCCCTATACGCTTCTATTCCACCTGCCAGGTAGTAGATGTTGTCCATTCCTGATTTCTGGAATGCTGGTTCCAGCATTCCATAGTTTTCGCCCTTTTCGTCGCAGATCAGGATGAAGAGAAGCGGCTCTTTTGTTCGCTTGCCGATAGCGGCCTTTAACTCCGGAATGAACCGTTCCGGATCTCTGTTGAAAGGAACCCGAATGGCTTGGGGAATTAGGTAACTGCCGTCAGATGTCGGCGGCTGCGAAATATCGACGATGACCCAGTTTTCATACTCCCTTTCTGCATGGAATACCTGGGGAGGAACCTTGTTCAGCTCGGTCTGAGCAAACGGGTCACCTTCAATTCGAGCCCCTTTTGATCTCCAACGGTTCAGCCCGCCATTCAGAATCGACACGGAAAACCCTGCGCCTCGCAATTCCTTGCATTGCTCTTCCAATTGTCTGTACCTGTCCCCCCTGTCTACCAGGACGAGAGGCCTCGATTTCAGAAATGTCTTTGTTTTAAGGGCGAAAAGAGGAACGTTAATAGATCCGGGAATACTGAACCGTTCAAATTCCGCCTCGTCGCGCACATCTACCAGGAGCACATCTCTTTTCGCCTCCTTCTTTTCAAGGACATTCTCCACACTGATTGCCAGTCCAGCGTCCCGTTTGCGAACCCTCCTCGTAAAGAAATCAGCCGGGATCTTGTCTTTTTTGATCTTCGATATTTCGCCTTTGACAAGCCCTTTCACCTCGTAGCGCAGGGGAGGATCGCTCTCTGTCTCGACCGATACCTCGTGCGTGACATCGCCCGCCTGGGACGGGATCAACCTGATTTCGAGTTTTCCACTTCCCCCCGCCGGAATCTCATCCGGATAAGACAGGATATGCAGGCAGTCGCAGGAAGAAACGACCCTGGAAACCCTCAGGACATCGCTTCGTTTATTAGGAATGACGAACGAGTGTTTGACCTCTGAAGCTGTCTCAATCACTCCGAAGTCAAAGACGGCTCCATATTCGGACGACGCCCCCGCGTCCCCGCACGCCGCTTCATGGCGGAATCCCGCCATCAGAACCGAGATAAGAATGACCGTTAAGATTCTAATTCGCATATGCCCCTCAAACAGTGATTACTTAATTACTTAATCAGGAAAGCACGAAAAGAGAAAGAATGGAATTCCTTTCCCGTTTTCCTGCTTGATATTCTTGTTTGTTTCTAATCCTGATATTGCTTGCAATCATCGTGCCGCCCGGGTTAAGAGCCCCATCTTGCACTCATCCCATGTGCAGTCTGTGCAGACCAACCGGGCTGCAAGCCTCTTTGTTTTTGGACTTTCCCTACCTCAATAGCTTTTTGGATTGCCTCTGTCAACTTCCGCATTCAGGCTTTCAGCGATCAGCTCTCAGCAAACAGCAAAGAAGCAGAACAAACTACATTTCAAGCTGCATGCTGAAAGCTGACTGCTGACCGCTCCATCCGGAAAACCTGGGTTTCCGGATGGAAGTCTTTTGCACACGTGTAAGCAAATTACACTGAAAATGGAAAAGATTTTCCACACCCGGTCGCGAGGACTCCCCTCCATTAACATAACTCTTGGAAAATACGTGCTGAGTCAATTCGGTAACATATGGTCCGAATCTTGCTAAAAGTGCTTGTGCCGGTGCAGGGTCGTGCAGATGTGTGCGGTGGACCGATTGGTATTTTGATTCCGAAAGCAAGACGATCCTGTATTAACCCCCGCCCTTTAGAGCTCGGTAAGAGAGCCTCAGTATAAGCCGCGAATGGAGCAGAGAAGATGAGGCATGTTGTTTTTTTCATGTGCATGCTGCTTAGTGTTTTTTCCCTTGTGGTCGAGAATCCGGCGGTGGCCGCCGTCACCGGCACTGTCCGGCTTACCGATTCGAGCTGGTCGGATATCCTGTATCAACGCACGGACAGGGTCTACATAGAAGTGAAGGACCAGGATGTAGACACCACGTCTGATCTTGCCGAGTCCATAACCGTCAACCTGTCGAGTGACACCGAAGGCGATTTCGAAGCAGTTACCCTGACTGAATCGGGTGCGAATACCGGCATTTTCAGAGGTTCGATTCCCGTGGATGGTTCAGGAACTCCGGTTTCTGACGGAGATCTCGATGCAAAACCGGGGGACACGATAATCGTCACCTACAGTGACGCCGTCGACGGATCGGGTAACCCCGGAGCATTGCAGGACAGCGCATTCTACCCCACAGTTATGCCGGGGGGCGCCATGTCAGCAGACACGGTGTGGCCATCGGCAAACAGCCCTTATCTCGTGACCGGGGATATTACGGTTGATGCCGGGGTCACTCTTACGATTGAGCCCGGGACAAAGGTGGTATTCTCAAAGAACAGCGATGACCGGCAAGGCGGCTGGGACAGTTACAAAAGTGAGCTGACCGTTTACGGGACGCTTATTGCCCAGGGCACGTCATCAGAACGGATCGTTTTCACTTCGGATGCCGTCACCCCGCAAGCAGGAGACTGGTGCGGGATTTTCTTCTTTGGCGGTCAAGGCACACTCGATTACTGCGATATTCAATATGCATCGTATTATGCGGTCTATCTCGATAACGCATCGCCGGTCATAAGCCACAGCTTAATCTCGACAAACGCCGGTTACGGGCTGTACTGCTCCAATTCCTCCAATCCCTTAATAGATGGGAATACCATATCAAACAACGCTGGGAGCGGAATCTACGTTGATGATTCATCGCCTGCAATAACAAACAATACCATACAGAACAACGGCGAGGAATGGGGGGCGGGCGTTTACTGTTATTCCTTGAGTCCTGAAGACGGCTTTGTAGTCGTCATAGACAACAATACTATATCGGGCAGCTATTATGGCGTGTACTGCGCCGGTTTTTCCAAGGCGGACATAACCGGGAATACCATCAACATGACCAAATACGGCATTGAAACGTATTCTCCGGCCATCATAAGTCACAATAGGATCACGGGAAACGATTATGCCGGGATTACCATATATACGTCCTACGGTTCTTCCGGTTCCGGACCTCCCATAATCAACTGGAACAGTCTCCATGGTAATGGTTCTCTGGCTCCCTCTGGTTTGGATGCGGGCGACATCGTAAACTCGTCGGCGTTCAACATAAATGCGAGATACAACTGGTGGGGCGACAAGGCAACAGCCGAGATGAATTCCGGCCCGAATCCCAAGAATATATCCACCATCTATGACTACTATGACGAGTACAGCTACGGCATCGTGAACTATTCGCGGTGGCTGGGGAGCGAAGACGGGAACCCGGTTACGACCGCAAGCACCGGGGTCATCCAGCTTACCGATGCCGGGTGGAAAGACGTAGATTGTTACCGGTCAGGCGAAGCGGTCTATATCCAGTTGACAGACCCCGATTTGAATGCGGACCCGGACACCCCCGAAACCATCATTGTACACATAACCAGCGATGTCGAGGATACCGGCACGCCGTCTTCCGCCACAACCCCTGTGCCTGGACCTTCAAACACCGGCGATGGTGAAATGAGTGAGATCATAACCGGACTGGCTGCGCTGACTGAAGACTGGACCCTGTCCTATAATTGGGATTACTGCGTCTTCTCTGTTACCGGTTCGGCAAGCGGGCGGCATGCCGATGCAATCCCGGATGCCGCTTACACCTCCACGAACGGCGAGGTTGCATTTACCATATGCTGGGGCATGCAGAATTGGGCCCCGAGCGATACGTTTACTTTCAGCACCGTTGCAGGAAGCCCGGTCGCCGAACCGGTAACACTGACCGAATCCGACCCCGACTCCGGCATTTTCAGGGGGTCGATTGTCTGCGACAATTCGGGGGCCGGCGTCGTAGACGGAGATCTGGATCTATGGCCCGGGAATCGAATAACCGTTCTTTATAACGAGTCTGCCGATGAATGGGATGTGGAAAGGACACATGCAGATACCGCGCTGTATACCGTCACAACCGCAAGCGGCGAGATATCGGACGACACCACATGGATTTCCGCCAACAGCCCTTATCTTGTCACCGGGGATGTAACTGTGAAGCCGGGCGCCACCCTCACCATTGAACCCGGTACAACAGTTGTCTTCCTTGCCGGCAAAGACGACCAGCAAGGCGGACGCGACACAAGCCACAGCGAAATAATCGTTGAAGGACGTCTAATGGCCCAGGGAACAGCCTCTCAGGAAATCCTTTTCACCTCAAGCAGCAAGTATCCGGGAAGCGGCGACTGGCATGGCCTTTTTTTCTCCGGCGGCGAAGGGGTCATAGATCATGCCGCAATCCAGTATGCTCATGACGGTATCTATCTCCAGGCCGCCTCTCCGGCCATAACCAACAGCACGATATCATTAAATCAGAACTACGGCGTCTACAGCTCCGGCCTTTCCAGTGCCCGCATAGAAGGAAACGTCATATCGAACAACTATTCCGGGGGCATCTACTGCGGCAGCGCCTCCGACCTCCGGATAGAACGTAATACAATATCCGCGAACAATTCGGACGGCATCTGTTGTTCTCAATCATCTCCGGTCATAACCGGCAATAAGATCCTGTACAATCGGGGATCGGGGATTCGCTGCTACTCACCGGACGCGGCCGAGTACTCCTCTCCTGTCATAACCAACAACACCCTGATAGGAAACGCGGACGGAATTACCGGTAACCGTGCCCATTTTACCATCAGGAACAATGTTCTAAGGAACCAATCTAATGCCATCAGTCTGTACGATGCCGGGAATGTAATAATCGAGCTAAATACCATAACCAACAACAACCGTGGGGTCTATTGCGATCTCGGGTCGGGCGCTGCGGATCCGTGCACTGTAAAGGGCAATATCATAACTTATAACCTCTGGGGCATAGACAGGTTCGATGCCTCGGACAGCTTTGTCCTCACCGGAAACGACGTCTGGAGAAACAGGACTGACTATTCTAACGTAACACCCGGGGAGACGGACCTTTCACTGGACCCGCTCTACAATGATATCCTGAGTGGAGACGTCACTCTCCGGATCGGCTCGCCGCTTCTGACTGCCGGTGAAGGAGGTACACAGATCGGTGCATACGGAGGAGGGGGAGAGCCCCCGGCCGTCATCACTCCACCTTCAACCACTCCGACCACCTCCGGGACTCTGGACCAGAATGAGATCTGGTCTGGAGAGGTTCACGTTATTGCAGACGTTACCGTCCCTGAGAACCTGATACTCAAGATTGAGCCCGGCACGACCGTCAAGTTCAACGACGGCGCAGGGCTGTATGTCGATGGCATGCTGGCGGCGAGCGGGACGCCCGATGCCGGGATCACCTTCACATCAAGCTCTCTGAGCCCGGCAGCGGGAAGCTGGGACGGCATAAGGTTCAACGAGTCAAGTTGTGACACCGGTCTCATTGAGAACGCGTTGATCGAGTATGCCGAGAACGGGATTTACTGTTATTCGGCCGCGCCTGGACTGAATGACATCCTGATTCAGCAGAACAACACCGGCGTTCATATTCGTGCTGCGAACCCTGTGATTGAAAGGTGCGTCATTTCCGGCAATACCGATGGGCTGTACCTGGATGGATGCGCCCCGACAGTCTCAGACAATTACCTCGTCCGAAATTCAACCGGGATAAGGGGATACTATTCCGATCCACTGATCAAGAACAATATCATAACGGAGAACACTCAGTATGGGATTTCTTTGTGTTGGAACGATGAGGCAGCGGTCGTCCAGTTCAATATCATCGCGGAAAACAGTTATGGGATCTACCTCGATCGGTCTTCTTCCGTAGTCGACAGCAACATCATTTCGGGCAATACCTACGGGGTCTATTCCACAGGTACGGACGGTTTTCTGTGCTATAACGACGTCTGGGAAAACCATACGAACTACCGTGGCGTAGCGCCCGGCGGCGGCGATATCTCTGCTGACCCCCTTTTTGTGTCCGAAGAAGATCTGCATCTTCAGCCCGGATCGGTGTGCGTCGACAGAGGCGACCCGTATTATCTTGACGAAGACGGGAGCCGGGCCGATATCGGGGCCTATGGCGGTCGAGGCGGTTTTAACGGCAGTCCTGATAATTCTCTGCCGGACCAGCCGGTCAACTCGTCCCCGACGAGCGGAGCGACCGGGCTGCCGCTGTCCGTGGTCCTTTCCGCGGGGCCTTTCTTAGATCCCGACGAAACCGATTTCCAGACCGCGGCCCAGTGGCAGATCAGAGCGGATGGCGGGGATTACTCAAGCCCGATTTTCGACAGCGGAGAGAACAAAACGGACCTCAACAGCGCTACCGTTCCCTGCGGGCAGATTCAAGCCGGTGCCGCCTATTTCTGGCGCGTACGGTACAAAGACAATAAGAATGCCTGGTCGGATTATTCCGAGGAGACATCGTTTTCTACCGCACCCGATCTTATCCCCCCGGAAACCGCCATTACTTATGGCCCAACAGAGGGCAGTGCCACAGGGCCAAGCGTGGTCTTCAAGTGGTCGAGGACGGACAATTCGGGCTGCCCGCCTGTTTATTCCTACCGTCTGGATGAGAACGAATGGTCTGCTTTCACGAGTACTTCAATCGAAGACTTCACCGGACTTGGTCACGGCAGCCACGTCTTTTCCGTCAAGGCCATGGACGGAAGCAACAATATTGATGGGACCCCGGCAGTGTGCAGTTTCGGTGTGGATGTTATTCCTCCGGTCATATCGAATGTAAGAATCCCGCCGGAGCAAGTCATGAGCACGTCTGCTCGCGTGCTCTGGGAGACGGATGAACCGGCGAGGTCCAAAATCGAGTATTGGATAGATGGAAAATCGCACAAATGGGCCGAAGACCGGACCCTGGAGACAGACCATGATGTCCCGGTTACCGGCCTCATCCCTGATGAAACTTATCACGTCATAGTCCATTCTCGCGACGCCTGCGGCAATGAGAGTTCCACAGCCGGTCAGCCGGTCACTTTCACCACATTCGACAATGTGCCGCCGGAGGATGTTACCAATCTCAGGGTGCAGTCTTTCGATACAAAACTCGTCTTCACCTGGAATCACTCTGCCGATACCTATGGGGACCTGTCAGGGTATAGAGTCTACTTCAACGGCGCAGCCGAACCGGTCTCCCTGGACAAGGCCATTAATACCTATGAATGCCCCGGCCTAAGCCCTGCTACTGCCTATGAATTCAAGATCACAGCCTGTGACGCAACCGGGCACGAGAGCAGCGGGGTTCTTATGTCCGGCATAACCCTGTTGGATAATCCCGGCGGGCTTCAGGCAACACCTTACAGCGGCTGTGTGAATCTCAGTTGGAGCGGGACCAGCGCCTCCCAATACCTGAAGCATTATGCGGTCTATGTGAGCGATCACGATTTTTCAACCGTCGAGGGGATGATGCCGCGAGCCACCACGACCCGGTCTTCAACCAGAATTACCGGGCTGTCCAATAATGCGACTTACTATTTCGCCGTAACAAGCGTGAGTGCTTCCGGAGGCGAAGAAAAGGAAGTTACTGCGCTCCCAGCCATGCCCGTTATCGACGCCCAGGGTCCCAGTATCCTCGATTTCAAACTGAACGGTGCGCCGTTTGTAGAGGGGGCAGTCCTCCACTACTCAGGGGTGTTCACGGTCAGCGCCATAGATTCCGCGGGCCTGAGCCGCATGGAATTCTATCTGGACGGGGTCTTTTATCATAGTTGCACGGGCACACAGGGCCTTTTTTCCTGCTCCCTTGAGCCGACCTCCTTTGCAGACGGAAATCACAATCTAACCATCCGTGCCTATGATACCTTCGGCAATGCCGGGACAGCCGATTATGTGTTTACGGTTGCCCTTGAACCGCCACCCGCGCCGGTCATTAGTGAACCGGCGAATGGGACGTTAACGAATACCCGGACGATCAAGATCCGAGGATTGTCGGGCAGGCAGACCGAGATCCTTTTCTTCAATAACGGCATTCCCGCTGGTAACCCTGTGTCTGTTGATGGCCATGGGGATTTCATGGCAGACGTCACTTTGCATGAAGGCGAGAATCGCATTCATGCCGCGGCAAGGAATCGTGCCGGAACCGGCCCGCTCAGCGCAGAGACCGTCATAACGGTCGACACCAGCATCCCGAAGCCGCCGTCCGGTTTTTCCGCGCAGGCCGTGCCGGGCGGGGTCGTCAAACTGAGTTGGACGAACTCTCAAGGCACCGTGAAGGGCCATAACCTGTACCGGGCAAAGTCATTGTTCAATACTGTTCAAGAGGCCGTCAAAATCAATTCGTGCTTAATCGCGGGGACGGTGTTCCAGGATATCCCTCCAGACGACGCGAAGTATTACTATCGGGTTACCGCAGTCAATTCTGCAGGCGCTGAAAGCGGTCTCTCTGCCGAAGCTGTCGTTCAGCCGGACCGTGCAGCGCCGAGAGCGGTCTCGATTGCCTGGACGCCGAAAGGCAATCATGATCCTGAAACCGCGAGAATGGCGCAAGGCATGGTAGGCGTGCTGCTCACGGCGAGTGAGCCGCTTAAGTCCGTGCCTTTCTTAAGCATTACACCCCGGGGAGGTGTGCCGATCCCCGTAGCGCTTACCAGATTGTCCGCCGCTGAGTTTTCAGGCCTGTTTGCCGTTTCGAACTCCATGCCAAGCGGGACCGCCTATGCAGTATTCTCGGGTCACGACCTTGTGGGGAATCGCGGGACGGAGATCGATTCGGGCGGAACGATCGAGATAGACACACAAGGTCCCGCTGTCAACCGGATCACAATTCAACCGGCGGACCCGATAGAAAATGACCCGGACACCCCCGCTGCCATCACCGTTATGATCGGTTTGAACGATGCCATGAAACCGGGAAGGGTTCCGGAGTTGTCCTATCTCCTCTCCGGGGCGGGACGGGATCAAGTCGCCGTGGCCGTGCAGGAGACGACTCCCGAATCCGGGCAGGTCCAGGCCTGGCAGGGCACTTTTATTCTGCCCGCTGATGCCGGGGTGCCCGCGGCTGAGACTCTTCAGTTCATGTACAGCGGAATGGACGACCTCGGCAACGTGAGCACGGGGGTACTATGCAAGAACTCGTTCCAGGTCTACCAGGGAGATCTCCCTCCGCTTTCGTCCCCGCAGGACATCCAGGGGAAATCACTCCCCGCCGGCAGGATCGGGCTCTCCTGGAACGCGGTTGAAGAAGCAGCGGGCTATCTTCTCTATAGACAGGCCCCGGACGAGACCGAGCTTACCGAACACAGACGCCTCGATCCTGTTTTGGCTTTCATTGATGAGCCCCTTTTCGACGGGATCTATACGTATGCCATAGCGAGCATCCGGCTGCAAAACGGACGGGAGGCCGTGAGCGGCCGGAGCAATCCGGTTCAGGTCGTTTCAGACCATGTACCCCCTGAGCCCCCCCTGAACCTGACTCTCTCCCTCTCCTCGAAAGGCATTGCAGCGCAGTGGGAGGCGCCCTTGTATACGGAGCGAGTCAGTTACTCGTTGTACAGATCAAGCCTGCTGGAGATAACCTCGCTTTCGGGTATGACTCCGGTAATTGCCGGAATTGAGGATACCGCTGCCCTGGACGCGTATCCTTCGCATACGGACCACAGCTATGTGGTCACGGCAGTCGACGATGCCGGCAACGAATCACCGCCCTCCAATTCGTTCTATCTCAATTTTGAGCTCTTACCCGTCTCCACACTCCAGGTGGTTCGGGAAGAGAACAATCCTCCCGTCATTTCCTGGACCCATCCCGGCAGCACGGGAGTGATCGCCTATGACTTGTATATCGGGCCCGAATCGGATTTGCGCCGCGTGAACCAGGCTCCCACTGCCCGCATGTCCCACACTGATACCACCTATGTCGAAGGGGACCGGAGATACACGGTGGTGGCCGTGGACGCTAATTCCAAGGAGAGCCCGGCGCGCAGTATCACCTTGCCGTCCATACAGGCTTCTCTCTCCGGGGACCGGCGTATCGTAAGAGGGACGATGAACCGCGTTGAGTACCTCGTGGAGAACAGGTCATGCCTTTCGGCAGACCATGTCCGGTTGAACGTGAGGATCGCGGATAAAAGGCACGTCTCAGCGGAATCCGACATCAGGGCGGGAAGATCCCGGAGGATCCCCGTAGTCGTGGGCGGATACAGCGGTCTCTCCAGTCCGGCGGCTGTCACCACGATCATTGAGATCACACCCCATGAAGGTGAAAAGGTAGAAGTCGTTCGCACTGAACCGATCGAGACCGTTCCCGGGGCGTTGGTGGCCGGAATCATCCATGAAGATTTCGTCAGGGGCGGGATGGGGCGGGTCCGGTTCACCCTGGAAAACACAGGTGGAGCAAATGTCGAAATTGTAACAGCACAAGAAGCCGCATCCAAGGAGATCAACCTCAGTCTCCTTGACCAGGACGGAAACATCCTCTCCCACGTTCCTTATGATGAAGGTACCTATTCCGTAACTACCGGACTCAGCGTCAAGACCATTCTGCCCGGCGCAGTTTATACTTCGGAGCCGGTCGACATCTCCGTTCCCGTCTCATCTCCGGACGAGGTAGTTGTTCAGCTCGAAATCGCCCGGCTTCACTATCATGCCGGGGAACCGGACGCCATTTCCATAGATGGAATCAGCACGAGACGTCAGATAACCCTGACTGAGACGCCATATTTTGGCGAAGTCGATTCCGTGACCCCGGAGACTTCCATAGGAGACCGGAATATTGTGATCACGGGGCGTGCCGTGGACAGGATTACCGGTCTCCCGTCGGCGAAAATCCCTTTGAATGTCGTAGTCTCCCTGAGAGGATCTGAGCAGAGCCATTTATTGTATACGGATGAATCAGGGTGTTTTTCCTATGAATTTACGCCATTGCCGGGGGAGTGCGGATTGTACAGGGTCTGTGCCGTTCATCCTGATATCACGTATCGTCCGGTGATGTCTACTTTCACCATAACCCGTGTGACTGTGTATCCTGAGATAGTTCGTCTCAGTATCCCGAGAAATTACGAAAAGACTTTGACGCTGAAAGCCGTGGTGAGCGAGGGCTCCGCGGTCAGAAACCTCAGACTGTCGTACGAGAAATCGGATCAACTGTACGGGGCGCTGCCCCAGGGTATTCACGTCTCATTGGGCGAGCCTTTACAAACTCTAGACTCTACAGGCCCCGGAGATCTCAGCTTCTCAGTATGGGGAGACAACAACGCACCCGACACTGAAACAATCGCACTCAATGTGAAAAGCGATGAGAAAGAAAACGGGTCGTGGGACCGGGTGCTTGTATGTATACATCTGTCCAAGGCCGAACCGGTATTGGGATTCTCGCCCAACCATGTGGAAACAGGCCTTGCATTTGGCGAGACCGGTTCGGAGAGGATAACGCTTGAGAACAAGGGCCTTGCTGATTTGAGGGACATCAGGCTGTCGCTTTCTTACCAGGACGGGCGGCCCGCACCGGGTTGGGTGCATCTTAATTCCGACCCGGACCAGGGTGATATGGCAGTGGGGGGAAAACGGCAGATAGAGCTGGCGTTCAATCCCGCGCTCACCACTGCCCAGGAAGGGATGCACGCTTTCGTCCTTCGCGTAATGAGCTCCAATTATCCCGCAACCGACATCTATATATATGTCTCTGTGACACAGTCCGGCATCGGGGGCGCCCTCTTTAAGATTACCGATATCTATACCGGCACGTTTGGTCCGGACGGCAAGTTGATACAGGGTCTGGCCGGAGCCCGGATTACGCTCCAGAACGAAGCAGCCCTGAATATTCAACAGACCATGACCGCTGATGCGGCCGGCGAGGCCTTGTTTACCGGATTGCCTGCGGGGAAGTACAAGTTCAAGGTGAATGCCGACAGTCACCACCAGTACATCGGCCGGATATGGATCAGGCCCGATATCACCGTCAGTCAGCCGGTATTTCTCGAATACACCGCAGTCACAGTATTCTGGGAGGTGAAGGAGATCACCGTCGAAGACCGGTATGAAATCGTGCTGAGCATAACCTACGAAACCGAGATCCCTGTTCCGGTATTGATTACGGAACCCGTGTCCGCCAGGTTGCCGTCCATGGTCCCGGGAGACGTCTACGAGGGCTCGTTCAGCCTGACCAATATGGGTTTGATCAGGGCCGATGATATTCGCTTCATATTGCCGGTCGTCCCTAATTGCAGATATGAGATCCTTAAGGACCTTCCGGATAGTCTCGGGCCGAAGGAGCGAATGCTGGTACCCTATCGAGTAGTATGTACGGGACTGGAAGGCGGATCGGAAACCGAAGGGAGTTGGCCCGGAGTATGCCAAAGCAGAATAGACGTTCCTTTCAACTACCTTGGCTTTGACGGCAAGATGCATAAAGGATTTCCGGCATTCCATTTCAATTTCTATCCCTGTCCAAAGGATGATCCCGAAGAGTTTGACATGAGTGGCGATGGAGGGGAAGAGGAATACCAACCTCTTGAATGGCTTGAGAAGGAAATCATATGCCGGCCTCCTTTGAGAAGCGTTCCCGTCAATGACGAGGAGAATATAAAAGCCTTTGCTGAAAGAATAGGAGGTGCGGACAGGACTGGAGCCGTGGACCTCTCTCGCGGAGAGTATGTTGACCGCGCTGTCGATATATCGGTCAAATGTCAGGGCTATCCGGCGACCGGCGCCCGTCGCTATTACGATGGCCGGTGGCGCTTTGATTATGCCGACGACCGCCTTGAATCTGCTTACCGCAGTGACGAGACCATAGACTTCATCTACAAGGACGGGATTCGTTATACAAAATCCGATACCGGAGGGAGCGTCTTTAACGCTGCCGAGGGCCGCCGTATTCTTGTGAAGGAAAGCGGCTTTACCTGGGGAGACAGGTACGGCAACTGGGCTGAATATGATTCATCGGGCAAGCTCCTCAGCCTGGGAAACAGGAACAGGGTGAAAATCACTCTGATCTATGGTCCGGAAGATGGGAAACTTATCGGCGTTGCCGACAACTCCGCCGATCAAGTCTTGTGGTTCGAATACGACGAAGAGGGGCATATTGCCTGCATTCACGACGCATCCGGCCGGGTGGTCAAATACTACTATGATTACGAATCGGGTCGGCTACTGAGAGTCGTCGACGTCTTAAGAAACGAGACGGTCTATTCATACGACTCAGAGGGCCGGCTTGTCTCGAAAAAAGACCCTGCCGGCCGGTCTGTGAAGATAGCCTATGACGACTCCGGCTACGTCTCCCGGGTGGATGCCGGCGCCCCCTCGCACGTCTTCGAGTACTCCTATGACCAAGGGAGAAAACAGTACTATTCCTCGGTCTCCAACGGTGGAGGCGTGAAAGAAGTCTGGTTCGACCGTTCCGGGAACCCTAAAAGAATCGACATAAACAACAGGACGGTCCTTATGACCTTGTTTGACGGCAAACAAAAGACCGTAATAGATACGACCGTGAATAAGACCACCCGACAGTATGACAGCAGAGGAAACCTGGCGCTTGAAACATATGCGGACGGCTGCGAAGTAAAGTACGAATACGAGCCTAAGTTCTCCAACCCGGCCAAGATAGTAAACGAAAAGGGGATAGTAACTGAGCAGAAGTACGATGATGTCGGGAATCTCGTACAGCGGATCGAGGCGGCCGGTATCGCTGGAGAGAGGATTACTGAATACACCTATGACGTCCACGGTAACCGGCTCACGATGAAGCGGACGGGTGATGCCGCAACCGCGGAAGCGATTACCCGTATGGAATATGACGAAAAGGGGAATCTTCTGAACATTACTGATCCTGAGGGCAACACGACTCGATTCACCTGCGACATCATGGGAAATATACTTGCCAGGACCGACGCGCGGGCAATGATCTGGTTTTATGCATACGATTCGCCGGGGCGATTAATGTCGAAGACGGACCCCCTCGGCAGTACTACGCGAAGTGTATACGACGGGTCCGGAAACAGGATAAAGGAGACAGACGCGGAAGAGCGAACCACAACTTACGACTACAACGACAATAATCGTCTGGTACAGGTTACGGACCCGGCCGGTAACTTGATTCGATTCAGTTATGACGACGCGGGCAATTTGATTGAGCTGACCGATGCCGAGGGAAAGACAATCGCTTATGACTACGATCCTGATGGACGGGTACGAATCATTACGGATGGGAACGGGAACAGGATTTCCATGCAATACGAAGATTTCGCGGATCTTTCCTACCCCTTTAATACCGGCGGTTCAGGCCGTCCCGCATCCATAGTATATCCCACGTACGAAAAGAGGTTTACATTTGACGGACGCGGGCGGGAGATACTGGCCAAAGAGATTGGGGATGCCGGCGTGGAAAACTCAGTAGAATCCGCCTATGACCTGTGCGGGAATGTAACCGGGCGGACCGACAGCAAAGGCAGGACCACTCACTACGAATACGATGAGTTGAATCGCCTGATAAGGATAACCCGTCCGGAAAACAGCGCGACCGAGTATACGTACGACGATCGAGACAATGTTATTGCCGTCCGGGATTCCTGTGGAAACGTTACACGGTTCGAGTATGACCGGAACGACAGGATGACAAAAGAAATAAGACCGCTCGGCCGGGAAACCCATTATTTCTACAATGAAGCAGGCAGTCTTTCCGCAAGAGTTGATGCGAAAGGCCAAAGGATGGCATACGGCTATGATTATGCCGGCAGGCTGACGCGGGTAGAATACTTCACCGAAGCGGATTCGGATACTCCTGTTAGGACAGTGGAATTCACCTATGACAAAGGGGGCAACCTCACAAGCTACCACGATGGCGTTACTTCTGCTGAGTATACCTATGACGGCGCGAGCAGGAAGACCGGAGAAAAGGTCGATTATGGGGCTTTTGAGCTGTCCTGCTCGCATACCTACTATAAGAACGGGAAGCGGCAAGGATTCGCTGCTCCGGGTGGGGTTTCCTGGCAGTATGGCTATGACGGCAATAACCAACTGGAGAGCATTTTTATCCCTGACCAGGGTTACATCACCTGCGAGGCATATACCTGGAACAAGGTAAAGAGCACAAGCTTCCCCGGCGGGACGAGAAGTGAGTATATCTATGACCCGTTCATGAGGCTGGAATCGTTGAGCGTCGAAGACCCGGCAGAAAATACGATCCTGAGCCATTCCTATACTTACGATGGTGATGCGTCCGACATCCTTGAGAAGAGGACGGAAGGCGGAGGTTACAGTTACGTGTATGATGGTCTCCATCGGTTGTTAGAAGCTGTAAGCCCGGATCTCGGTCAGGAAACCTTTACTTACGATGCCTGCGGCAACATGCTGACAGCAACGGGACGGTTGGGTACCTGCAGCTACAACAGCAATAACGAGCTTCTGGGATTTGGCGAATTCTCATTCGGCTTCGACGCGAATGGACACACCGTGGAGAAAACGTTTGGCGAGCACAGGCTGAATTACTCCTATGATGCCGGTAACCGGCCGGCGGCGGTCGAAGAGAATGGCACTTGCCTGGCCGCCTACTACTACGATCCCTTCGGGCGCAGGCTGTGGAAAGATGCCGGCGGTATCAGGACTTACTTTTTCTACGCCGGAGAGGACCTGGTGGGGGAATACGATCAAAACGGACAGGAGACTGTAACCTACGGATATGATCCGGAGTCCCGCGGTCTGTCCGCTCCTTTGTTTGCGAAAACGGGGTCGGGTTATTCCTTCTTTCTCCATGATATTTCAGGGAACCCGGTCAAAGCCATTGCAGCAAATGGCGGTATCGTATGGTCGGCGGATTATGACTCATTCGGTAAGGCCCGGGTAGACGCGTCGTCTGCGATCGTGAATAACTTCAGGGCCGGAGGCGCATACTATGATCAGGAGACCGGACTCTATTGTCACGGTTCCCGATTCTTCGATCCCGACCTCGGCCGCTACCTGCAGCCTGACCCCGAGGCATGGAAAACCGGAACGAATCCGTACAACGCCAAGAAGAAGCATTGTGCAACGAATCAACACGAATGAACAGAAAAGTTATCAATCAGGAACTCACGAAATCAGGAATAGGACACACCTTTTGTGCTTGGTGCATGTAGCACAGCCGCCCTCGGCTGTGGACACGCAGTGTCAGTGACTGGCGCCAATAATGTGACCAGTGAACGGTGAACCGTGGACGGTTTTCCTGAGTTCATGATTCAGAGAAATTCGTGTGATTCGTGTCATTCGTGGTTTCGCCATGTTGATCTTTTTTGAAACGTCTTCTTCGTGTCTTCGTGGTGAAGGTTTTTCTTTGGAGGCGGAAATTGGTAATCACTGATCGTACAAAACGAACAACGGCCCTTCTGTTCCTATCAGGTATCCTCATATTCTTCTGCTTCATGTTGTTCTTCTCCGGCGAGTGCTTCGCCGGGGCTTCCGGTTCCTCCGGAATGCTGGAACTTTTTGATTTATTCAAGAAAGTTGATCCCTATGCCTGTGCCGGGGTGCGGATTGAGATCGTGCAGGAGATGACTCTGGAACGTCAGGCCTTTGATGCACACATGAATATCAATAACGGGCTGCCCGGTATCACCCTCGAGAACATATCTGTGGAAGTGACCTTTCTTGATGAAGGAGGACATGTTGTCAGGGCGACCTCGGATCCTGAAGACAAAGGCGCCCTTTTCTTCTTTCGCGTCGATTCAATGGAAAAAGTAACGGCGATAGACGGTTCAGGGACCATCGGGCCGGGAGCGCAGGCGGATATCCATTGGCTGATTATTCCGGCGCCGGGGACCTCGAACGGGCTCCTGCAGGGTGCGCTCTATTATATAGGTGCAGTCCTGAAGTACACTGCGGCAGGCGAGGAAGAAACTGTGGAGGTTACCCCGGACTATATCTTCGTCAAGCCGATGCCTATGCTCACTCTGGATTATTTTCTGCCCGGGGACGTGTACGGAGATGACCCGTTTACCCTGGAAATAGAGTCGCCGATACCATTTCCTCTCGGAGTTCGTGTCAAAAATGTCGGCCCCGGCACGGCCGGAGATGTGAAGATAGAGTCAGCTCAGCCGAAGATAGTGGATAACAAGCAGGACTTGTTGATCGATTTTGCCATTCAGGGAAGCAGGGTAAACGGGCAGGAGGCGGCTAATGACCTGCTCATTACCTTCGGCGATATCGAGCCGGACTCGGCCAGAATGGGCGAA
>JAZDGK010000177.1:0-4090 GCA_043806955.1 Pseudomonadota bacterium
AGCCTCATCTGGATGCGGCACATGGCAACGCAAATGGGGTCGATGTCCTGCCCGTAGAATGCAAATTCTTTCAGAGCCTCCCGTCCTCTCCGGGAGGCGATTACAGCTTTGGCTGCGAGAAGCATTACTCCCGATCCGCAACAGGGATCACAGACTGTGATCGGCCGCTTTTCTTCGGCTTCTCTTTTTTCGAGGTCAATCAACGTCATTTGTGCCATAGCCACCGCCACGCTCCATGGGGTGAAATACTGGCCAAGAATGGATCTCGCACCCATAGAGGCTAGATTTTGATACACAGGACCGAGCACATCCCCGAATTGCTGCTGGTATGTGAAATGGTTCAGCAAAATTGCAAATATTTCAGATGCCTTCGTTGCCCCTTTGGATCCCAGGCGCTTCACGTTTTCCATATACCGTTCTTCCCCTCCGGGTTGAAACCGACTCAAGGTCGCTTCGATCAAGTTGAGGCCGTCGCGGAAGGAAGCCCAGTCGTGCGTCAGTCCATAAAGCTCTTCCGCTTTCCTGGTTACGAGGCGGATAGTCTCGATCGGATGTTCTGAGACGGGGCACGGCTGATAGGTTGGCTCAGGAATTTCATACTTTGGTTCCTCGGATCCCGGCTTTGTGGCACTGCCGCGCCTTATCAGGATCTCACGGCCGGTCCTGGGAGTAACGAGGAAGGTCCTTCTTCTGTCCCGGACTACGGGCGCGTGCTTAACTATTTCTAATTTTGCCGGTTTAGCCTTTGCTGAGACGAAAAAGTCCAAGGCCAGTTGATGGGTCATGGCAGATCTCCGAAGGTTTGAGGATTACTTTGGAATTGGGAATACGGGAGGGTCTTCTCTAATCTGAACGGCAACTGGAACTATACCGTGCCGCTCAAATTGATAATTGGATAAAAGAAAAGCCCTTTCACGCGAAGTGAAGGGCTTTCAATTATGCTATTTTCTTATTTTGACGACGGCTTCGTCAAAAGCCCATTTGCCGCGTTGCGCTGCATCCTTCGTCATTGCGGAGTACTACCAGTACACCTCGTTCCTCAGCATTTGCGCGCCTTGCAACTGGAGCTGTTTACTGTGCCGTCTAAAACTCTATTAGATCATCCGCTGGGAATTTCGAGTGTTGGCGGGGGGCTTATTTGATCTCACCTTTCCCCCATATATCTGAACCCAAATGTCTGTTCCAAGAGCTTCGCCAGCAAAACTCTATGGCAAAATTCCCCTGGCCTGCAGAAGCAAACAAGTGTCACTTCAGCCATTCCCAGGAGCTTATCCCATTCGGCTTTGTTCTCTTTCCAGGACTTTCGCAGAAGGGCCATGTACTGCTCCGTGTATTCCTCCTGGTTTAGTTCGCCTTGTTTGGACTTCATGACCATTTTCCAGGTAGGCGCAAAGGCTTTGATGCCGGTCTTGGCCGTTATGTCCAGCCTGTCCGGCCCTTCATACTGGTATTGCGCAGTCCACACCGTTTTCATTGTTTACTCCCATAGAAAGGGCTGAGCCGTTTCAAAAAGTCCGGTTTTGCCCAATCCCTGCGTCAGGCTCAGATTCCGATCCTCAAAATAACGCCCAGTATTCCTCCGGTCAAAACCTTCGCCTTCCTTGGCCTTGGACAAAACCGAACATTTTGCAGCAGTCTCAGTAAAGACCAGTTACCCTTGCGGCCGGGATTTTCTCTTTTGTACGGTATCCGAAGTTTCTGCTGTTGGCAATCGAGACGAGGTGTCCGAAGCCACTGCGGCCCTGAATGGCACTACCCGAAGCAAGCTCCGTGGTTACACCGGGCTGGCCATGCCGAAGTAACCGAGGTCTGGTGTGAGTGCCTAATCGAAGCCGATGGGCACCATGTCCCTACAGACGTTCCCGAAGTCTCCGGGGCTTCGAAGATCAGTGTGGAGGGAACCGAAATAGTGGGTCTCTATATCAAAGTGATTCATGGCAAACGACTAGATAATTTGGCCGAGGGAGGCGATTTCGGGGCTGATTCGGGTGCATATGCGGAGTCAAAAAAGCAAAGGCAGGCACTATGGAAAAAATCACAGTTTCTCTTCCAGTTTCTTTCAGACATCGTTCGAGGGTTTCAATCGCTCGTCTTTGGGTGGAATCAAAAACGGGGGCCGTAGTAAGCATTAATGACACTTAACGGAACAAACGAGGTCGCCAGTGCCGCTCAACCGTCTCTTGGCCAACAAAAACCCTGGAAAAAAGCGCCGATTCATGTCAAAGGAATAGATAATTTCGGAAACGGAGAAAAGAAGGCTTTTCAGAATAGTGTCAGATCGCCGAAGTCGGTCACGTTTCGGCATGATCGCCTTTTGTGGGATTTGACCGGTGATAGGAGGTGCGGATTCTTATGCAGTTCGGGCGAAAAAACGTAGGTGGGACAGTGATCGTGATGTGGCTCTTGTTAGGAGCCTGCTTCTTGATGGGTTGTGCCGGTAAAGAGGGAATCTATCAAGGCATGTATGATGGCTTGAGGACCAGGGAACAGATTGTGAACCCTCAACCGGCTCAGCTTCCTCGTGAGGAGCCCGTAAGCTATCAACAGTACAAGTCCGAAAGAGAGGAGGTGCTGAAGAAAGATGGTAACGACTGAACACAATAATCTCCTCCTCCGACCGTATGTACAACCTATGGGAGTTAGTCCAAGAGGTCGAGTATATCTTTCTTTCCAGCGGGATTATCTTTTCCCGAGGGCTTTGGAGGTTTCCGGTGTGAATTGGAAGTCTTCGCTGGCGTTTGGGAAGGTGCCTTTTTTTCCGCCTGCGTAGCTTTCGGTGCGCTGCATTCTTCCTTCTTTGATGTCTGTTTCACTGCTTTCTTTCCCTTTGCTTCCGGAGTGCTCTCCTTTCTTGTTTCCCTTTCACCGGATTCGGTCTCGCTATCTCCGGTCGTGGCCTTCTCATAGCGTTGCAGATATACCCGTTCATAGAGGCCCAGCGGAACTACCTGTTTGGGCTTGAACCTGGGGATATCATCCTCATAGTTCCAGTCCGGCGGGATCTGGGGATTGGCCCAGACTGCCCGTGCAAGGATCGGTTCGCCTGTTCCGGAATCTATGATGATGCTCCCCTGAGGGCGATTCAGATCGTGCATAAAGACTTCCGGTCTCACCTTGAAATCGTACTGCTCCGAAAAACCACGGGAAGTTCCCGTTCTCTGGTCCCTTTGCGGGTTTAAGAGCCTGTCTAAAAACTCTCCCTTTTGCCCAATCTCTGCGTCAGGCTCGGATTCTAATCCTCAAAATACTACAGTATTCCTCCGGGTTAGAATCCTCGCCTTCCTTGACCTTGAACAAAATTGAGAGTTTTTAAACAGGCTCTAAGAGACGGCCAAGGCTTATCAGTTCTCCTCTGTCACCGCTCCCGCTTGAAAGAGATGCGGTCTTCATGAGTGATTTTTCCTGCCCGGCCAGGCAGGCGGCTGCGTAGGCCGTTTCGTAATCCCTTGCCGCAAAGTAGATTTTTGTGTCCGTATTGCCCAGGATCTTCTGAGCGAATGCCTGTGACAGGCCAAGTTCAGGATCGCAAAGGTTTCCGAAACTCTGTATGGCGGCCACGACAGAAAAATTGGCTTTTCGTGCCTGCTCGAAGACTACCGAGAAATTCGGTGTGGCGTAGGATCCAAACTCGTCCAGTATTATGAGGAACGGGATCAGGGGCTTGAAGTTTTTTTGCTCATAGAAGACTCCGATTGTGGCCTGTATATCGGCCAGGAAAACCCGGCCCAGTCTTTCCGCCCGAGCCGCATCGCTCATCCGGGGCAGCATGATATAGATGATCTGACCCTTTTTGACCGCCTCGTACAGGCTTATGTCTGTAGACGAGGCGCAGAGGAAATCCCCCTTTTGCGAAGTGGCCACACTCGACAGGTTTGCAATCATATTCGAGACCACATCTTTGAATCCCTGGATATTCTTAGACTCCCCGATCAGGTTTTGCACCTCGGTCAGAGATTCGTAAAGGCCGGTTTGCCGGAGCTCATCTTTGAGGATTTTGATCGATATTTCCGGGCTGTCGAACAGGGAAAGGATGTCTCTGAAGTTGAAAGCCTTCCCCAACTGGTGCAGTGCCCTGACCAGGATCAGGGTG